>NZ_WVUG01000411.1 GCF_017614965.1 Streptomyces griseorubiginosus
GTCCGGGGCCGGGGCGCGGGGCGGCCCCGGAGGACCCGGTCCCCTCCGCGCCGACCGGCCCCGGCACACCGGCACTCTCCCGTCCGCCCTGTGTGCCGCGTTCGGAAGCGCCCGCCGCCTCGCTGACGGTCTGCATCCGCGTCGCGCCGTCGGCCGGATGCGCACCGCGCCTTTGGGCCCACGGCTCGCCACTTACTCCGGCCTCCGCTCGCGCCGCCCCCTCGTCGCCGGCCCGATGCCCACCGCCGCCTCCGGCCCCCGGTTCGGCGCCCGGGCCGGAATCCGGCATCCGCTCGACCGGAGACCGTAGCTCGCTCTCCCGTTGCGGATCCGCGTCCGGGGCGCGTTCTCCGAGTTCTCGGTGTCGTCTCCTCGGGAGGGTCTGGGTCGGTGCCTCCGAGCCCGGTGTCGTCCCGGTGGTGAGGCCGGCCGCGCTGCCCGCTGTCGCCGGGGGCAGGATCGCCGTGGAGCCCGGGCCCTCGTCCGGCTCGCGTACGGCGACCACGCCGGCGAACAGACCTATGAGGGCCAGGAGTTGGGCCGGGTGACCGAACGCGCCATGGCCCGCGCCCGGGGGCTCGCCGGCGCCCGTCGCCGCCGCGATGCCGGCGCCCGCGAGGGCGACGAAGGCGATCGGGACGAGCAGGGTGTGCCGGCGGTACGCGAGCAGCGCCAGGGCCGGGACGAGCAGGGCGAACCAGCCGGCGATCAGCACGGCCACCACCGTCAGGGCCACCGTGCCGAGCCACAGACCCGGCAACGGGGCGACCCGCTGCGGCTGGTCGGGGTTGGGTTCGCGGCGGCGCCAGACGACCAGGCCGATCAGCACCGCCAGCCCCACCGCACCGCCGATCAGCCCGGCCTTGTACGTCGTCGCGGGCTCGTACGACAGCTTGACCGTCCCGCCCGGCCCGGCCGGGACCCGCCAGCCCTGCTGCCAGCCGTCGAGGCGGACCGGGGTGAGCTCCTTGCCGTTCAGCGTGGCCTTCCAGCCGTCGTTGTAGTTCTCGTACGTCGTCAGGTACGTCGCCGCGCCCGAGCCGACGGTCACCTCGCGGTGGTCGCCCAGCCAGTCCCGTACGGTCAGTTGGCGGGACGCGGCCGTGGACTGCGTCGCGACCGTGCCCCGGGTCAGCGTGACGTCCGTGAGCGCGAGCGGCCCCGCGTCCCCCGCCTCCAGCCGGTGGGTGCCGGACGTCAGCTCCAACGCGGCGTCCTGACGGCCTTGTTGACAGAGGATCACATCAATCAGTCGGCGCTGCGTCAGGTCCCGTACGGTCCCCTTCACCGCCGTCTGGTACAGCTTTCCGTCCACCGCCACGTCCGGCCCCTGTCCGCAGGGCAGGGAGAAGGTCCGGCTCGCGCTCGGCTGCGGGGTGCGGTACTGGTCCAGCGCCGGGATGTACGCCTCGGAGAAGCCCACGGGGAGTTGCAGGTTCTCGTCGGCGACCGGGTTGTGCAGGGTCAGCGGCGCCGTCCTGGTGACCGTGATGTCCAGCCGGTCGGTGGTGATGGGGTCGAAGCGGACCACGCCGTTCTCGTCCACGCCGGCGATCGTCGCGCCGTCCGGGGAGCTGATGTCGACCTGGGTGGCCCGGGTCGACAGCCCGCCGGCGGGCGCCAGCACGACCTCCCCGATGGGCTGCTTGCCGCTCCAGCCGAGGTGGATGGTGGGCCGGTCGCCCGCGATCCAGGCGGTGGTCAGGTCGCCGTCGGTGAGGTTGCGCGCGGTCAGACCCGCGCCGAGGGCCGCCGTGGAGTCGGCGGTCGCCACGATGCGGTTCTGCTGGTCGGGGGCGACCCGGTAGAGCAGTGTGTCCAGCTCCTCACCGGTCACCGGCACCGCGTCGGCCTTCATCGTGTACGTCCCCGCCGTGGGCGTGGTGAAGGAGCGGTGCAGCCCGTTCTCCGTGCCGGTGGCGGAGAGGCCGGTGGGGTCCGGGGTGCGGTGCAGGGAGATCTCCGTGGCCGAGGCGTCGGCGTCGTCGGCGTCCGTCGGCAGCCGCAGCACCCGCGTCACCTGGACGTGCGGCAGGGCGATCTCGGAGAAGCCGGCCCCGGTGAGGCCGGTGTGGCGCGCCACCGAGTCGACGATCGTGAGCTTCATCCAACTCGTCGCGCCCGCAGGCGCCTTGATGGTCTGCGTCTGTCCGTTCGGCTGCAGGAAGCTGGTCCTCGACCCCTTCTCCGTCTCCACCTTCACCTTCGTCGCCGCCGACCGCACGCTCTCCTGCGGCAGCGGGGTGACCTTGAACGAGGACGGCATGTCGTACGTCCCGCTGAAGCCGATCCGCAGCCACTGTCCGTCCGCCGTGTCCGGCGCGCCCTCCGTCCACGCGGTGTCCGGGTTGCCGTCGAAGGCGTTCACGGGGTCGTACTGGGGCAGGTGGAACAGCCAGTTGCCGCTGGAGGACGCAGTCACGGAGCGGGCGCCGCGCAGCCGGGCCACGGTCTGGTGGTCGAGGCCCTTGGCGGGGAGGATCTGGTGCGGCTTCTTGCCGGCGTCCTGCGTGGCGTCCGGTGAGTTCCGCTCCGAACTCGTGTACGTGTACGACGTGTTGGCGCTGACGAGCCCGAACCGGGTGTCCTGGCGCCGCAGTCCGTCGCCGACGATCTGCAGGGACGGCGTGCCGAGGCCGGGGGTGTTGTCGCCGGTCAGTACGGTCGCCCGGTCGCGCAGCCGGGAGGCGAGCGGCAGCAGCGCCTCGGGGCCGCCGGAGACGACGGCCGTGTCGGCCACGGACAGCAGATGCGCCTGGCCGGGGCGGGGGACGCCCTTGTCGGTGGGTTCGTAGATCTCCACCGCGCGCTGACGCGGGTACAGCCCCTCCACCTGGAGCGGGGCGTCATGGGCGATCACGCCGCCCGTCATCACCGGCCCGAAGCCCGTCACCCGGACGTACCCGGACTGCTCCAGCGTGCGCTTGACGGTCGTGGTCGGCACCGCACCGATCTGGTTCGGGTCGAGGTCGTTGCGGACGACGACGTAGTAGATGCCGGCCCGGCTGAGGTAGTCGGCCAGCCCCGGGACATCGCTTCCGGAGGCCAGCGCGTTCTCGACCGCGTCCATCGCGCGCCGGTTGCCGGGGGTGCCGAAGGGGACGTAATCCCGCTGCGCCCAGCGGGACTTGGCGAGGACGTCGAGGGGCTGGTCGATGGGGGAGCCCCAGCTGTAGATGCCGTGCGCGGTGGCCGGGACCACCAGGGCACGCGAGTCGGGGGAGTACTTCTCCAGCCAACTCGCAGTGGTCTTCCAGTACTTGGGCAACTCCTGGAAGGAGCCCGGGTTGAGGATCGACCCGTTCAGATACGGCCACAGCAGACCCGGGAGGATCAGCACCGCCGCGACCAGCGGCACGAACCGGCGGCCCCGCACGGGTCGGGCGCCGCGCGGCTCGACGGCCACGCCCACCAGATGGGCGAGGCCCAGCACCAGCGCCAGGGCGAGGCCCGTCTGGAACTTGTAGATGTTGCGGAAGGGGACCAGCCAGCCGTTCAGCCAGTCCTGCACGACCCCGTGGAAGGGTGCGCCGAACGCGCCGCCGTACCCGGCGAGCAGTACCAGCACGGTCGACACCACGGTCAGTACCAGCCAGCGCCGCTCCGGCATGTCCCGTCGGGCCAGCCCCGCGAGGCCGAGTCCGGCCGCCAGCGCCGAGCAGACGATGACGACCACGGACGCGGCGACGGTCCAGCCGGCGGGCAGCCACGCCTGCCCGAAGTGCAGATAGGCGACCCAGTTGCCGGCCCCGCGCAGTGCCTCCGTCGCCGACATGGTGGCCGTCGTCGTCTGCGACGTCTCCACGTAGGGAAGGAAGTTCTCGCCGTAGACGCCGAGCATCAGCAGCGGGATCCACCACCATGCCGTCGCCACGACCACACCCGGCACCCACCACGCGATCAGCTTCCGCTGTCGTGGACCGGGTGGCCGGGAGAGGAGATACAGCCCCACCGGCAGCAGCGAGGCCAGCGTGGAGGCGCCGTTGACGCCGCCCATGAACGGCACGACGAGCGCCGAGCGCAGGGCGGCGATCCGCGCGCTGTAGCGCTCGTCGGTCAGCGGCAGCAGCACCCACGGCAGAAAGGCGCCGGGCAGTGCGGCGGCCGACGTGGAGCCGACGACGATCGTGAACATCGGCCACAGCGCGTACGCGATCCCCGCGAGCAGCCGTGATCCGCCGCTGCCGACCCGCAGCCGCTCGGCCAGCCGCAGGGCGCCCCAGAAGGCCACCGACACGATCAGCGACAGCCACAGCCGCTCGGCCAGCCACACCGGCAGATGCAGGACGTGCGCCAGCCAGTAGAACGGCAGCATCGGCCACAGATAGCCGGCGTACTGGTCCTGGATCCCGCCGAAGGACCCCTGGTCGTGCCACAACTGCCCCAGGTCGGAGAAGAAGGCCCCGGGGTCGACCGTCACACCCAGCTTGGTGTCGAAGGTCTGCCGCCCCGGGTGCACCACCAGGAACAGCACGAACACCACGGCCCAGAACCCCGCCAGCCAGCGCCGCGACCGCGGTCCCTCGGGCGGACCCCCGGTGGCCGCGGTGGTGGGGACGGCTGCCGGAGGGGGAGCCTGGACCGTGGTCGTCGTCATGGTGGACACCGCCGGAGGATGAGAAGGAGGTTCCAGGTGGCCAGCTCCCTGATGCCGGGCGCCTTCACGACGGTCTCGGCGAGGAACGGCCAGTAGCGGGAGCGCGCCGAGACGACCGTGACGTCGTCGCGGGCGCGCACCTGCCGCAGGGTGGTGCCGATGTGGACGGCGAACAGGTTCTCGCCGAGGGTGTGCTTGGCGGGCTTGCCGGTACGGCGCCGGTAGCGGGCGCGGGCCCGCTCGGCGCCGAAGTAGTGCCAGGGCGCCCACTCGTGGCCGCCCCAGGGCGACAGCCAGTTGGTGAACGACACGTAGATCAGGCCGCCGGGCCGGGTCACGCGCGCGAGTTCGCTGAGGAAGGTCTGCGGGTCGGCGACATGCTCCAGCACGTTCGAGGAGAAGGTGACGTCCGCGACGCCGTCGGCCAGTGGCAGCAGATAGCCGTCCGCGATCACGGCGCCGTCGGGGGGCTTCTCACCGAGCTCCCGTACGTCAGGTTCGAAGAGGTACGCGTGCGCGCCCCGCCGCCGGAACTCCTCGGTGAACCAACCGCCACCGCCACCGACGTCCACGACCGTACGCCCGGCGACGGGCCCGTCGTAGGCCTCGACCTGGTCGGCGGCGTCCCGGGCGAGCAGGCCGTAACAGCCCTCGGGGTCGTCCTGTTCGTGGCGGAAGGCACGGAGGAGAGCGACCGAGCGGCGTATGGAGGGGTCCTTGAGGCCGGTCACGGGGACCAGCTCCTCACCGCCTCTGCCGCCACCGCGCGGAACTGTCTGACGGTGCGGTGCCAGCGGAAACGCGCCGCGCGGTCACGGGCCGCCTTGCCCATCGCCTCGCGGCGGCGGCCCGACAGGGCGAGTGTGCACCAGGCCGCGGCGAACGAGGACTCGCCCTGCGCGAGGACACCGGTCTCCCCGTCCACGACGGAGTCCCGCAGCCCCGGCACGTCGAAGGCGACCGTCGGCGTCTCCCGTGCCGCCGCCTCCGTGACGACCAGCCCCCAGCCCTCCACGGCCGAGGGATGCAGCAGCAGCCAGGCGGCGCACAGCAGCCGGTGCTTCTCGGCATCGCCGACATGGCCGACGAACTCCACTCCGGGACCGGCGAGTTGCTGAAGCCGTTCCCGTTCGGGTCCGTCGCCGACGACGACCAGCCGGCCGCCGGTGACCGGCCGCACCCGCTCCCAGAGTCTGAGCAGCAGATCGATCCGCTTGTACTCGACCAGCCGGCCCACCGCCACGAACAGCGGCTCCGGCGAACGGTCGGCGCGGGGGCCGGGCTCCTCCACGCCGTTGTGGACGACACGGATGCGGTCCCGTTCGACGCCGATCGCCCGCAGCGCGTGCGCGGTGGACGGAGAGACCGCGACCATGAGACTCCTGTGCTGTGCACCGGTCAGCGCCCACTGCTCGAGTCTTCGGCCGAGCCGGGCGGCCGGCGTGAGGGGCCCGCCGAACCGCATCTTCCACAGGTCGGTGTGCACATGGTTGACCAGGCACACCGTGGGCCCGTGGTGCCAGTAGGGCGCCAGGTAGGGCATGCCGTTGCAGACCTCGACCAGCAGATCGGTCTCCCCGACCTGCCGGGCGAAGGCACCGCGGGCGCGCAGATAGTGGGCGAACTCGCCGCCGGCGGAGACGACCCGGTAGTCGCGGTAGGCGGCCGGGCCGCCGCAGATGAGGGTCACCTGGTGGCCGAGGGCGGTGAGCCCCTCGGCGAGCCGGTCGACCAGCAGCTCGGAGCCGCCGGCCGCCGGGTTGTCCAGGTCCCGGTGGGCGAGGAAGACGATTCGGCGCGGTTGTGGGGGGAGCGCCGAGAGGTGCTGCGGCGCCCGGGGATGTGCGGCGCGCAGCGGGGAGGGCACGTGCTGGGGCATGGGTGCTCCAACTCGTCTCTGGGTGCGGAACTCAGTGGTGGCTTTCCGGACTCGCTGTGGGGGGACTGAGCTCTTCCTGGGCGGGGGATGTGGGCG
>NZ_WVUG01000412.1 GCF_017614965.1 Streptomyces griseorubiginosus
CCCTTCGACCGCCTGTGCGCGCTGGTCGCCGAAGCCCGTGCGGTGGTCAGCGGCGACACGGGCATCGCGCATCTCGCCGTCGCCCTCGCCACCCCCTCCGTCACCCTCTTCGGCCCCGTACCGCCGAGCCGCTGGGGTCCGCCCCCGGATCCCTGCCACCGCGCCCTGTGGCATCCCGGCCCGGACGGCGACCCGCACGGCCCGCGCCCGGACCCGTCGCTGCTGCGCATCCACCCCGACGACGTCCTGCACGCCCTGACCGCCCTGCCTGCCACGCAACCAGCCGCGCCCGCCCGGCAGTTGGAACAGGCCCACGAGTGACCCCAGCCATGACTGACTCCCGCGTCGGCATCGTCATCGCCACCCGCGACCGCTGCACCTCCCTCGCCCGCACCCTGCGCCACCTCCTCGCCCTGCCCGAGCGGCCCCCCGTCCTCGTCGCCGACAACGCCTCCACCGACGGCACCCGCGCCATGCTGGCCCGGGACTTCCCCCAGGTGCGCGTACTCGCCCTGCCGCGCAACCGGGGAGCGCTCGCCCGCAACCACGGAGTCCGCGCCCTCTGCACCCCGTACGTGGCCTTCAGCGACGACGACTCCTGGTGGGCGCCCGGCGCGCTGGACCGCGCGGTCGGCCACTTCGAGGCGCACCCCCGGCTCGGCCTGCTCGCCGCGCGCACGCTCGTCGGCCCCGACGAGGCCCCCGACCCGCTCGACGAGGTGCTCGCCCACTCGCCCCTCGGACCCGCGGCGGACCTCCCCGGTTCCCAGGTCCTCGGCTTCCTCGGCTGCGCCGCCGTCGCCCGCCGTGAGGCCTACCTCGACGCGGGCGGCTACCACCAGGTGCTGTTCTTCGGCGGGGAGGAGACCCTGCTCGCCTACGACCTGGCCGCACGGGGCTGGGGCGTCGCGCACTGCCCGGACGTGGTCGCCCACCACCACCCCGCCCCGGCGTCCCGCACCGGCCGCCCGGTCACCGTCCGCCGCAACGCGGTCCTCACCGCCTGGCTGCGCCGCCCCCTGCCGCACGCCCTCGCCCGCACCCGCGAACTGGCCGGCGCCGCCCGCCACGACTCCGCCGCGCGCCGCGCCCTGCGCGAGACCCTGGTCCGGCTGCCGTCCGCGCTGCGCGACCGCAGGCCGCTGCCCGCGCACGTGGAACGTGCCGCCCGCCTCCTCGACCCCGCCGACGGAGCGACCCCATGACCGACCCGCGCACCGGCGTCGTCGTCATCACCCACAACCGCCGCCCCGAACTCCTGCGCACCCTCGACCGGTTGGCCGAGCTGCCGGAACGGCCGCAGGTCGTCGTCACCGACAACGCCTCCACCGACGGCACCGCGGCCGCGGTGGCCCACCTCCACCCCGGCGTACGGCTGCTGCGGCCCGGCCGCAACCTCGGCGCCGTCGGCCGCAATCTGGCCGTGCGCCACCTCCGCACGCCGTACGTGGCCTTCTGCGACGACGACTCCTGGTGGGCGCCCGGCGCGCTGAGCGGGGCAGCCGACCTGCTGGACCGGCATCCGGCGCTCGCGTCCGTCACCGCCCGGATCGTCGTGGAACCCGGCGGCGAGGACGACCCGATCAACGACGAGCTGCGCGACTCGCCCGTCCCCGGCCCCGGTTGGCTGCCCGGCCCGGCGCTCGGATCCTTCCTGGCCGCCGCGACCGTCCTGCGCGCCGACGCCTTCCGGGCCGCGGGCGGCTTCCATCCGCGCCTCTGGCTCGGCGGGGAGGAGGAGTTGCTCGCCGTGGACCTCGCGACGGACGGCTGGTGGCTGACGTACGCCGAGCATCTGACAGTCCATCACCAGCCGTCGCTGGTACGGGACTCGACACTGCGGCGGCGGCACGGCATCCGCAACACGCTGTGGTTCAGCTGGCTGCGCCGGCCTTTCGGGTCCGCGCTGCGCCGCACCCTGCATCTGGCCCGTACGGTTCCGTGGGACACCGCGTCCCTGCACGCCTTCGCCGAGGCGGCCGCCGCGCTGCCGTGGGTGCTGCGGGAACGCCGGGTGGTACCGGAGGCGGTCGAGTCACGGCTGCGGGCCCTGGAACACGCCCAGCGCCGCTCGACCGCGCGCCGCTACACCGGCTGAGCCGCCCCGCCCCGCCTGCTCAGCCTTCCGTCAGCCGGCACAGCAGCCGGAACGACGCGAACAGCGCCGCCGGCCAGACACCGGCGAAGGCCCAGATCACGGCGGGCTCGGAGGTGACGATCCCGGCGACCATCAGACCGATCGAGACCAGCAGGAGGAAGGTGACGGTCAACAACCGCGGGCGGTAGGCGGCGAGCCGCGCGAGATCGGGGCGGCGGCTGGGGCGGAAGGTGCGCAGCCGCCGCTCCAGACGGCGGTCGCGGCTGAGCGCGCGCTCCATCTCGTCGAGGGCGCGCTGTTCGTGATCGGGGAGTCGGCTGGTGGACACGGTCGTCCTCCTCGGCGGCGGCGGGGGTTGCACGTCGAGTGCCCCGGGCCCTCCGAGATCTAACCGCCGCGCACCCCTCCAACACCCCGAACAGGCCTCCGTATCGGCCGCCGACTCCGCGCCGAAGTCGTGCTCGTGTATCCGCTGCAGGGGCCCGCCGGGGCAGCTCCCCGAACAGGTGGAGGCCCTGGTGGCGGCCGGCCTGGTGCAGGGTGTCACCGGCCGGCACATCCCGTCCGTACGGCAGGCCCTCGCGCCGCGGATCGCGCACCGGGTGCCCTGCGTCCACACCGCCCTGTACGAGGGCGGGGAACACACCGAGGGCGGCGGTGAAAGGCCCCCTTGGACAGACCGCGGCGGCGGGCGGGTCAACGGCGGGGCGGGCACCGGCAAAGACGGCGGCAAGAAACGCGCCCCGCGGCGCGACACGCGGCGCCTGATGACCCACTGGCCACACGGCGTTCACTCAAGTGCCGCCGGAGCGCGCCAGGGTGCGGTCGTTGTCAGCTCAACCGCTCGCCAGGGAGGGGACCATGACCACAGAGGCCAACACGCCGGACGGGTCGGCGCAGTCTTCCGAGGGGGTCAGCCGGCGTCACGCGCTGGGCCTGCTCGGCACGGCGGGGGCCGGAGCGGCCGCCGCCCCGTTGCTGGGGGCCGGAACGGCGCAGGCGGCGCCGCTCGCCGCCCCGGCCCTCCACCTCACCGCCGACTCCGCCGGCGCGCCTCCGGTCCAGGGGCTGCACCTGACCTTCGGAGCGGACCCGCGCACCCAGATGACGGTGTCGTGGATCACCGACAGACCCGTCACCAGACCCGTGGTCCACTACGGCACGCTGGAGCACGGGTTCGGCTCCAAGGCCAAGGCCCGCACGGTCACCTACGTCGACGGCACCTCCAGCCGCACCGTCTACGTCCACCACGCCTCGCTGACCAAGCTCCGCCCGGACACCGACTACCTCTACCTCGCCACCCATGAGGGCACCACGCCCGACAGCGGCACCTTCCGCACCGCCCCGAACGGACGCCGGCCCCTCACCTTCACCAGCTTCGGCGACCAGTCCGCGCCGCAGGTCACCTGGGCCGCGAACGGCACGGTGGCGCTGGACGCCAACTCCACTCCCGCCACCAAGGACATCGTCACCGGCGTGGAGCAGGTCGCCCCGCTCTTCCACCTCCTCAACGGCGACCTGTGCTACGCCAACCTGGACGTCGACCGGGTGCGGACCTGGAACAACTTCTTCACCAACAACACCCGTTCGGCGCGCTTCCGCCCCTGGATGCCGGCGGCCGGCAACCACGAGATCGAGAAGGCCAACGGCCCGATCGGACTCGGCGCCTACCAGACCTACTTCGACCTGCCGTCCACCGAGACCGACCCCGAACTCGCGGGGCTGTGGTACGCGTTCACGGCCGGCTCGGTGCGGGTCGTGGTGCTGCAGAACGACGACAACTGCCTGCAGGACGGCGGCGACGTCTACATCAGCGGCTACTCCGGCGGCCGCCAACTCGCCTTCCTGGAGAAGGAGTTGAAGGCGGCCCGGTCCTCCCGCGACATCGACTGGGTCGTCGTCGCCATGCACCAGGTCATGATCAGCTCCTCCGACGCCAACGGCGCCGACCTCGGCCTCCGGCAGAAGTACGGCCCGCTGTTCGACAAGTACGGCGTGGACCTCGTGCTGTGCGGCCACGAGCACAACTACGAGCGCTCCCTGGCCGTGCGCGGGGTCGTCTCCGGCAGCGAGACGCTCACCCCCAACCCGGTCTCCCAGGCCACCGACGACATCGACGCGGGCCTGGGCACCGTGCACATGATCCTGGGCGGCGGAGGCGTCTCCGGCACCACCAACCAGAACTTCTTCAAGGACGGCACCGCCAAGGTCATCACCGCGGTGTCCGCGAGCCCCGGCCCCAACGGCAAGCGCACCGCCACGTACACCAAGGAGCAGGCCGTCTGGACCGGCGTCCGCGACCTCGACCACCCCTACGGCTTCGCGGCGTTCACCGTGGACCCCGGCCGGCACCCCGGTGACACCACGCGCCTGCACGTGACGTACTACAACGTCAACAAGCCGCACGGCGAGCTGTCGGTCTTCGAGACCTTCACCCTCCACCGCCGCCGCTCCGACGGCCCCAAGTGACCCGCTAGAGCCAGTCGCGGTGCTTGAAGATCACGTACAGGCTGACGCAGACGACACCCATCAGCCCGATCGCGAAGGGATAGCCGAGCAGCCAGTGCAGCTCCGGCATGTGCGTGAAGTTCATCCCGTAGATCGTCCCGACCAGCGTCGGGGCGAACAGAATGGCCGCCCATGACGAGATCTTCTTGATCTCCTCGTTCTGCTCGAAGCCCGCTTCCGCCAGCGCCCGCATCTCCGCGTTCTGCTGCTGGGTGACCAGGGTCGCGTTCACCGTGAGGATCTCGGTGAGGGCCTGGCGGAAGCTGTCGACCCGCTCACTGATGTGGGTGACGTGGTCGGCGACGTCACGGAGGTAGCGCTGGAGCTCCTCGTCGGTCTCGTACTTGGAGAAGCCGGCGATCAGCCCGTGCAGCATGCCGACCAGCGGGCGGGTGGCGCGCTGGAACTCGACCATCTCCCGGGAGAGTTCGTAGATACGGCGGGAGACCTCCGGGTCGCCGCGGAAGACCTCCGTCTCGATCTCGTCGATGTCGTTCTGCACGCCGGCGACGACCGGCGCGTACCCGTCGACCACCGCGTCGAGGATGGCGTACAGGACCGCCTCCGGGCCCAGCTTCAGCAGCTCCGGTGTCTCCTCCATGCGGCGCCGGACCGCCGAGAGGTCGGGGGCGGCGCCGTGCCGGACGGTGATGACGAAGTCGGGGCCGACGAAGACGTGCAGCTCGCCGAAGTCGACCTCCTCCGGGGCGTCCAGATAGCGGGCGGCGCGCAGCACGACGAACAGCGTGTCGCCGTAGCGCTCCAGCTTGGGCCGCTGATGGGCCTCCATCGCGTCCTCCACCGACAGCGGGTGGAGGTCGAACTCGGCGGCCAGGGAGAGCAGCTCGGCGTCCGTGGGGCGGGCGAGCCCGATCCAGGCCATCCCGGACGGCTCCTCACGCAGCTCGCGAAAGGTTTCGGCGAGCGTGGCGGGGGAGGAGATGCGCACCCCGTCGCGGTACAGGGCGGCCTGGACGACACTGGCCACCTCGGCCTGCTCGGCGGGCCCCTCCTCCGGCGGCGGGGCGGTGGTGTCGGCCGCGGGCGGCTGCGGAGGCGTCAGCGCGCGCCGCCACACGGACCTCATGGAGTTCCTGGCGTTCTTGGTGTTCCTGGCGGCCGGACGGGCGCGTCGCTCGGACATGCGGCTGCCTCCGGGGTAGAACCTGCGGCTGCGTGATCCGGAGCAGGATATACGGGGCAAACGACGCCGGGGTGACCCGTGCGACCGGGATTCGGTGAGAGTTGCGGACAGAAGGTGTCCGCGAGCCCCGTTAGCGTGCCGTACATGACGAAGACGACAGCCGCCGCTCCCGTGCTCGGCACCCGCGCCCTGAACCGCGCGACTCTCGACCGGCAGCTCCTGCTGCGCCGCTCACCGCTGTCCGCGCGGGCCGCCGTCGAGCATCTCGTCGGCCTCCAGGCGCAGAACGTCAAGCCGCCCTACCTCGCCCTCGCCGCCCGCCTGGAAGGCTTCGTCCCCGAGGAGCTGTCGCGGCTGATGGAGCAGCGCGAGGTCGTCCGCATCGTCACCCTGCGCTCGACCATCCACACCCACACCGCCGACGACTGTCTCACCCTGCGCCCCCTGGTCCAGCCCGCCCGCGACCGCGAGCTGACCACCTTCCGCAAGGGGTTGCAGGGCGTCGACCTCGACCGCCTGGCCGCCCTGGCCCGGGACCTTGTCGAGGCCGGGCCGCGCACCATGAAGCAGCTGCGCGAGGCCCTGCACGCCGAGTGGCCGGACGCCGACCCGCAGGCCCTCGGCATCGCCGCCCGGTGCCGGCTGCCGCTGGTCCAGGTCACCCCGCGCGGCCTGTGGGGACGAAGCGGCCAGGTCGCCCTCACCACCGCCGAGCACTGGCTCGGCCGCCCCGCCGAACCCGCCCCCGCGCCGGAGGACGTCGTCCTGCGCTACCTCGCCGCCTTCGGCCCCGCCTCGGTGAAGGAC
>NZ_WVUG01000413.1 GCF_017614965.1 Streptomyces griseorubiginosus
GATCACGTGCGTCAGTCGGCGTACCGCGGGTGCACCAGGGTCGAGGGCGGCAGGCCGGTGACGCGGGAGCCGGCGGCGGTGCGGGCGGCGGCCGCGAGGGACGCCGGGGTGAGGGTCCGCGGGTGCGGGGCGCGCGGGTCGAGGGCCAGGGGCGGGGTGGCGTCGGCGGCGGCCAGGAAGAAGCCCCAGTCGCCCCGCGCGCGGGAGCCGACCGCCGTACGGTCGGGACCCGCGGCGAAGCCGGCGTCACGGCCGCCCACCCGGTAGGCGACGGGGTGCAGACCGGCGGCGCGCAGGGTCGCCCCGACCGTCCAGAACACCCGCGGCCGGCCGGCGAACGGCCCCGCGTGCACCACCAGCCGCCCATCCGGCGCCAGCGCCCGGCGGGCGAGCCCGTAGAACTCCTCGGAGTACAGCTTGGTGCTCGCCGTGATGCCCGGGTCCGGCAGGTCCGAGATCACCACGTCGTACGCCGCCGTAGGAGCCGTGCGCAGCCAGTGGAAGGCGTCCGCGGTGGCCACGCGCACGCGTGGGTCGTCGTAGGCGTGCCCGTTCAGCCGGGACAGCGCCGGGTCCCGGCGGGCCAGCCGTACGACGCCCGCGTCGAGTTCGACGACGTCCACCCGCCGTACGCCGGGATGGCGCAGCACCTCGCGGACGGCCAGCCCGTCACCGCCGCCGAGGACGAGCACGCGCGCGTGCGGGCCGTTCATCGCCGGGTGGACCAGCGCCTCGTGGTAGCGCTGTTCATCGCGTCCGCTGACGCGCAGCCGGCCGTCGAGGAACAGGTCGAGGGGCCGGCCGTGGGTGCCGCCGGTGAGAACGACCTCCTGGATGCCGGTCTGCAGCGCCACGCGTACGTCCTGGCCGTACACCGCCTGCCGGGCCGCCCGTTCGAAGTCGTCGACCAGGACGGCGGCCGAGGCGAGCAGGGCCAGGACGGCGAGGTTGGCGGCCAGCAGCGTCCAGCGGGCGCGGCGGGTGAGGTCGCGGCGGAACAGGCCGAGGACGAGGGTGGCGCCCGCGACGGCGTTGACGGCGCCGGTGAGCAGTGCGCCGGTCAACTGGCCCAGCAGGGGCAACAGAAGGAACGGGAAGGCCAGCCCGCCGACCAGCGCGCCCACGTAGTCCGCCGCGAACAGGTCGGCCACCGCACCGCCCGCGTCCTGCCGGCGCACCCGCTGGATCAGCTCCATCAGCAGCGGCACCTCGGCGCCGATCAGCAGGCCGATGGCCAGCGAGAAGGCCACCAGCAGCCAGCGCGGCCCGCTCGCCCACAGCCCGCCCCAGTCGCCGGTCCAGGCGAAGACGGCGTACAGCGCCATGGCACTGCATCCGCCGGTCAGGGCGAGGACCGCCTCGATCGCGCCGAAGCCGGCCGCGGCCAGCCGGCGCAGCCGCTTCGCGACGAGCGAGCCGATGCCCATCGCGAACACCATGACCGACAGCACGACGGACGCCTGGGTGACCGAGTCGCCGATCAAGTACGAGGCCAGGGCGACCAGTTCGAGCTCGTACACCAGTCCGCAGGCCGCGCAGACGAACACGCACGCGAGGACGAGGAACCGCCCGGTGGCCGGCCGCACCGGCAGCCGCGCCGGGCCCGCCCAGGGGGGCGGCGGGCCGGGTGGTGCGGGCGCCTGCGGTTCGATCACGACTGCGACGTTACGTCACACCGACATCACCCTTCGTCACCCACACGTGTGGAACTGATGGTCGGTCGGTTCTGCCGGGTTTGGATCAGGCGCCTCAGGAGCCGAGCCCGGCGGCCGGCACCGGAACCCGGACGCCGACCCGGGTCCGCGTCGCCACCAGCTGTCTGTCCTGCGGGTACGCGTGCCAGGTCCGCCAGTGGACCTGGCCGTCCTGGTGCTGGGCCAGCATCGCCGTGAAGGCGTGCGGGCTGCCCGGGAAGACGCCGGCCAGGCCGTGCGGGTGCTCGGAGACCAACGCCAGCAGTTCCTGGGCGCGGCCCGCGAACGAGCCCGGCGAGAGCACCTCGACGCGCGCGGCGAACTCGTACTCCCAGTCGCCGACGCGCTTGGCGATGCCGAGCGGAAGGGGTGTGCTGCTGCCCGGGATGCACGCCACCGTCTCCGAGCAACTGCCGCGCCGCTCCTCGAGGAGCACCTGGTGGGAGGCGCCGAGGAGTCTCAACTGCAGTTTTGCCCCGGTCAGTTCGAGGTCGAGCGTGGCCAGGGCGGGAAGCGGTTCGCGCCCCAGGGCCCAGGCGAGGTCGGCCGCGCGCGTGTCGGTGTAGGAGGTGTTCAGGGTCGTGAGCATGGATCGGCTCCGCTGGCACGCAAAGAAAGGGTGGTGTGGGGGTCCGGCACACCCGGGCGACTGTGGGGGGATCGGCCCGGTCAGCCCAGTCGGGAGGTCAGGAGGTGTCCGCAGGACTTCCGAGGGGCCGCGTCGGTGATTTAGAGGGAATCATGAACTGTGGTGCCACCACAGCGTTTTTACCCAAGTTCGTGGGGTTTCCATCCCTCAGAGGGCTCCACAGCTCAACTGTTCAACCACGGCGTGCGCCACGGCGGCCGTGGCGCACGCCGGAGCGCGACGGCATCGACGGGCGGGCGCCGCGCCTCGCACGCTCGGCCGACCGGAGCAGTCGTGCCGACGTGGCTGATCAGGAAGGCGGCGGGGGCGCCTTTCCGGCGGAGGTTGCCGGTCGTGGGGCAAGCGAGAGAGGGTGGAGTCAGACGTCTGGTCTCAGCTATGGCCGGACGAGCCAGACGACCGCCAGGAGTCTCCAAGTATGACCATCGACCCGTCCTCGATTCCGAACTTCGGGGGCCAGCCCGAGCCGCAGCCCCAAGGACCGGCGGGCCCCGTCATCCCGGATCAGGACCTCGTGAAGCAGCTCCTCGACCAGATGGAGCTCAAGTACGTCGTCGACGACGAAGGTGACCTCGCGGCGCCGTGGGAGCAGTTCCGTACGTACTTCATGTTCCGCGGCGAGGCGGACCAGCAGGTCTTCTCGGTGCGGACGTTCTACGACCGCCCCCACAAGATCGACGAGAAGCCGCAGCTGCTGGAGTCCATCGACGACTGGAACCGGCGGACCCTGTGGCCCAAGGTCTACAGCCACACCCACGACGACGGCACGGTCCGTCTGATCGGCGAGGCGCAGATGCTGATCGGCACCGGCGTCAGCCTGGAGCACTTCGTCTCCTCGACGGTCAGCTGGGTGCGGGCCGCCATCGAGTTCGACAAGTGGCTCGTGGAGCAGCTGGGCCTCGAGCAGGAGATCAACGAGGCGGACGAGCCCGGGGACGACGAGGAGTAGCCCCCGTCCGCCTCTACAGCGGCATGTTTGCGAGCACCAGCAGATACGCCCCGTAGCAGTACGAGAGCCCGGCCAGGGCGCCGACCACCACGGTCGCGTGCCAGGGCCGGGCTCTCGCCGTCCGCACCAGGGCCCGGGCCAGCGGGATGAGCAGCGGGAAGGCCGGGATCAGGAAGCGCGGCTTGCACTCGAAGAAGCCCGAGCCGCCGAGCACGACCAGCAGCAGCGCCCCGGTGTAGACGAGGAGCGGGAGCGGGGCGCGGTCGGTGAGGAGGAGGGCGTACAGGACCACGCCCGCCGCGACGATCACCAGGGACATCGGGAAGACCAGCCGGTCCCCCTGCAGCAGCAGATGGCGGACGAACTGCCACGCGCCCTCGCCGAAGTCGAAGCGGGACCCCCAGCGTCGCTGCAGGTCGAAGTAGCCACGCAGCACGCTTCCCTCGTGACGGCCGACCCACAGCACGTACGCCACCCAGCCCGTCGGCGCGATCGCGGCCGCCGTCCACAGCCTGTGGGTAACTCTTCGGCGCTCCCGGACGCACCGCCCCGTCTCCCACAGCGCCGCGGCCACCACCGTCGCGGCCAGCGCGAAGGCGTTGGGCCGGGACAGCCCCGCCAGCGCGGCCAGTACCCCCGCCCACAGCCAGCGGCCGCTGAGCAGGGCGTACAGCGTCCAGGCGGCGAAGGCGGTCAGGACCGGCTCGGTGTACGCCATGGACAGCACGACCGAGTGCGGCAGCAGGCCCCACAGCAGGACCAGGGCGGTGCCGACGGCCCGTCCGTGCAGGCGGGCGCCGACCGCGTAGATCCCGCAGGCGGCCACAGCGGCCGCCGTCCACGAGACCACCAGGCCCGCCGCGCCGCCGCTGAGCGGGCTCAGGGCCGTCACCACCCGTACCAGTGCCGGGTAGAGCGGGAAGAACGCCATGTCGCTGACCACTCCGAGGTGGGTGCGCTCGGTGCGGACGTAGCCGTGCGCGGCGATGCCCAGGTACCACAGGGAGTCCCAGGACCGGCCGAGCAGCGCGAGCGGGTTGCGGCCGGTCCGCCAGGAGGCCAGGGCGAGCACGGCGACGCCGAACAGCCGGGCGGTGAGGAAGAGCCCGACGGCGCCGCCCATCGCGACCGTCGGGGACACCCGGGCGCGGTCCTTCGTGCCCGGGTTCGGCTTCGTGCGCGAGGAGGGGATGAGGGTGCTGGCGTGGGTCACAACGGCACATTGACGGGTAAAACGGGCAGACGCGAGTGGTGTGCCGCCGGGTGAGTACGTTTTCGTGGCGTTCGGCGTGGCGGCGTGACGCGTCAGGCGAGCGCCTTCAGATGCCGGGCCGCTTCCTCCGGCACCGGGGGCTGCTTGCAGAATCCAGCCGACGCCTCGTTCGCACTTCGGCCGCTAGGGCATCCCGATCTACCTGGTCGTGGACCCGTACGCCCAAGAAGTCGTCCTCCACACCCAGCCGACCGGCAGCGATTACATCGCGGCGCACACGCACAAGTACGGCACGGGCAAACTCCCCATCCCCCTGGCCGACGGCCGCACCTTCACCCTCGACCTCGACGAACTCCCGCGCCCGGAGCCCGAGACGGACGTCCACTGACGACGGCCCTTGCGGTGGCTCAGGGAAGCTGGGTCCGCCACCGACCTACGCGCCCAGTGTCTTGAGTCGGGCGGCTGCCTCCTCCAGCACCGGGGTCTGCTTGCAGAACGCGAACCGCACGAAGGGGGCGCCCTCCTCGCGGTGGTCGTAGAAGACCGCGTTCGGGATCGCGACGACACCGGCGCGCCGCGGCAGGGCGCGGCAGAAGGCGAAGCCGTCCGACTCGCCGAGGGGGCGGATGTCGGTGGTGATGAAGTACGTGCCTGCCGTCCGGAAGACCTCGAAGCCGGCGTCCGCCAACCCCGCCGACAGCAGGTTCCGCTTGGCCAGCATGTCCTCCCGGAAGGCAGTGAAGTAGGCCTCCGGCAGCGCGAGGGCCTCGGCGACGGCGTACTGGAACGGCCCGGAGGAGACGTACGTCAGGAACTGCTTGGCCGAGCGCACCGCCGAGACCAGCGCGGGCGGCGCCGTGATCCAGCCGACCTTCCAACCGGTGAAGGAGAAGGTCTTGCCGGCCGAGCCGATCGTCACCGTGCGCTCCCGCATGCCCGTGAAGGTCGCGAGCGGGATGTGCTCGGCCTCGTCGAAGACCAGGTGCTCGTACACCTCGTCGGTGACGACCAGCAGGTCCCGCTCGACGGCCAGCTCGGCCACGGCGGTGAGCTCCTCGCGGGTGAGGACCGTGCCGGTGGGGTTGTGCGGGGTGTTGATCAGCAGCAGCCGGGTGCGGTCGGTGACCGCGGCGCGCAGCTCGTCGAGGTCCAGGCGGAAGCTGCCCTCGTGCGGGCGAAGGGTGACCGGCACGCGCGTGCCGCCCGCCATCGCGATGCAGGCCGCGTAGGAGTCGTAGTACGGCTCGAGGGCGACGACCTCGTCGCCGGGCTCCAGCAGCGCCAGCAGGCTCGCGGCGATGGCCTCCGTGGCACCCGCGGTGACCAACACCTCGGTGTCGGGGTCGAAGAGCAGGCCGTACCGCCGCTCCTGGTGCGCGGCGACGGCGGCGCGCAGCTCGGGGACGCCGGGGCCCGGCGGGTACTGGTTGCCGCGCCCGTCCCGCAGCGCCCGCACCGCGGCCTCCCGGACCTCCTCGGGACCGTCCGTGTCGGGAAAGCCCTGGCCCAGGTTGATCGACCCGGTCTGCACGGCCAGGGCCGACATCTCGGCGAAGATCGTCGTCCCGAACTCGGCGAGCCGACGATTGAGGAAGGGACGCTCACTGGAGGTCATGCGGGCCATCCTGCGCCCAAGCTCTGGAGTTCCTCAACTCTGCTTTGGCCGGGGAGGCGGCGGGGCATCCCCGGTGCACGCAAGGAACGAGGCGCCCACGGGGGGCTGCTTCGGGGGACTCGGAAGGACGGTGACGACTATGTTCACCGGATTCATCGTCGCGGTGATCGTGCTCGCGATCGTCGGTGTGGTCGTGGCGACGGCGCGTGCGGGCAGCCGCGGCAAGGCAGGGTTCGGGGGCGGCTCCTCCTCGTCCGGCGGCAGCTGGTGGGCCGGCGACAGCGGCTCCTCGTCCGGGGGCGGGCACCACTCGGGTGGCGGGCACCACTCCGGCCACTCGTGCGGGGGCGGCCACTCGTCGTGCGGGGGCGGATCGTCCTGCGG
>NZ_WVUG01000414.1 GCF_017614965.1 Streptomyces griseorubiginosus
GGGTGAGTACGGGGGTGCGGGCTGGGCTCGTCATCCGGCTGGTGCGCTCCCGTCGTGCCGGGTGGGACGGTCATGGCCACGAGCCGCTGCGGGGCGCGCCTCCGCTATGTGCGCGGGATCCATGCGCGGAACATCCCTGTGCTGTACGTCCATGCGCGGAACGTCCCTACGCGGTACGTCCATGCGCGATACGTCCATGCGCGGTACGTCCATGCCGTGCGGCGGCGGAGTGGTGGCGGAGGCGTCCGTGTGGGCACCGGCCGTGTGGCGGACCGCCGAGGGGGAGGCGTCCGGGTGCCCCGATGCGGAGGTGTACTGGGCGGACATGTGGGCGCCCCCCATGTCGTCCAGGGCATCCAGACGGGAGCGCTCCATGGGCGGCGCCGCCATGGGGTCCGCGCCCATGGGTGCCGAACCCATGTGGTCCGCCTCCAGGTGCTGCTGGGCCTCCGCCAGGCCGACGCCCCGTTGGAAGGCGGCCATCAGGCCCGGGTCGTGGCCGGTGTGGGCGTCGGTGTCCTGGCGGGGCGCGGGACCGTCGCGCAGCTGGGGTGCGATGTGCTCCTGGGCGCGGCGGCGCGGGAGTTGGGGCTTGCCCATGGTGCCGCGAACCGTCCCGGTGCGGGGCGTGGCCGGCGCGGCCACGCTCTCCGCGACGACCCGCCGGTCGTCGGGCCGGATCCCGGGTACGGCCTCCGCGGGATTGGGCCGCTCCCCCCGGGCATCCCGCACGGGCAGCGGCGCGGGCCCGCTCCCCTGCCCCGTGGCGTGACCACCACCCGCGCCACCCGCCGTACCGCCGCGCGCTGCGGAGAGGTCCGCCCCGGCGCCGTCCGGCAGGCCGCCGTCGGCCGTGCCGCTGTCCGGGCCGGAGCCACGCGGCACGGCGCCGCGGGTGGTGCCAGTGGTGCCAGTGGTGCCGTCGCTCGCCATGGAATCGTTCACCGAGGCGCCGTTCGCAGCGGCGCCGGCCCGGGTACCGCCGCCCGCCCCGGCTCCGCCCACGACGGGGCTCGCCGACGTGCCGGCGTTCGGCGTGACGGAGGCGGTACCCGTGCTCTCCCACGACTCAACACGTCGCGGTGTCGGCGGTGGGGGCACGACAGGGTGGCCGCCGGTCGCGGGACCCGGACCGGACGACTGTGCGGGCGTCGCCGCGGCGCCGTGCGGATGGGGTACGGCCCCGGGGATGCCCTGCGCCGGGCCCAACAGGCCCTGCGGTACGACGAGTACGGCCTGGACGCCGCCGTAGATGTTGGTCTGCAACCGGACGTGGATGCCGTGCCGCCGCGCCAGCTGCGAGACGACGAACAGCCCGATGCGGCCGTCCGCGAGCAGGCTCGCGACATTGACCTGGTCGGGGTCGGCGAGCAGCGCGTTCATCTTCTTCTGCTCGGCGACCGGCATGCCCAGCCCCCGGTCCTCGACCTCCACGGCGAGCCCCGAGGTGACGAGGTTGGCCCGCAGCAGGACCTGGGTGTGCGGGGCGGAGAACACCGTGGCGTTCTCGACCAGTTCGGCCAGCAGATGGATGACGTCGGCCACGGCGTGCCCGCGCAGGGTGCCGTCGATCGGCGGCACCAGCTTCACCCGGGAGTACTGCTCCACCTCGGCGATGGCGGAGCGCAGCACCTCCGTCATGGACACCGGATGGCTCCACTGCCGGCGGGAGACGGCACCGCCGAGGACGGCGAGGTTCTCCGCGTGCCGACGGATCCGGGTGGCGAGGTGGTCGACGTGGAAGAGGCCCTTGAGGAGGTCGGGGTCCTCCATCTCGTTCTCCAGCTCGTCCAGGATCGAGATCTCCCGGTGCACCAGCGACTGCAACCGCCGGGCGAGGTTGACGAACACCTCGAGCTTCTGTTCGCTGCCCGCCTGGCTGGAGAGCTGCGCGGCCTGCACGACGGCGGTGACGGCGCCGTCGTGCGCCCGGCTCAGGTCGGCGGCGAGCAGTTCGAAGTCGTCCGCGTCGTCGGCGGGCGCGCCGCGGGGTGTGCGCTGGGGCGGTGCCTCGCCGCGGCGCAGTGCCTCGACCAGCGCGCGCAGATCGGCCTCGCCGCGCGCGGCGCTGCGGCGCAGCGTGGCGATGCGCTCGCTCACGGTCCGGGCGGCCCGGTCGGCGGCCACGGCCGCGGTCACGATGCCGGCCAGCGCCACCGAGACCGCGCCGCCCAGCACTCCCCACAGCGTGAGCCCGGGCCGGACCCCGGTGGAGCGGACCGTGAACAGCACGGCCGCGCTGGCGCTGAGGGCGACCGCGATGGGCGGCAGCACGGCGAGCCGGAGCAACTGGGGCCGTATGTGGGTCTCGGGCAGCGAGGCAACGGTGCGGGCGACGGGCCGTCCGTGCCGTCCGCCCTCACGGCGGTCTGCGCGTGCGGCCGGTGCGCGGAGGTGAGACATCGGTGTCCTCGTCGTACGGGTCCGTCGGTGCCCGGGGCGCGGGCTGCGCGGTTCGGGCAGGGGTTGCCCGATGGACACTCACAGTAGTCGCCAAGGCATCATGTGCGGTGGGCAGTTGACAAAGTCCCACGCGAAGCGTCCCGCTCTGGTATGAGGCGTCGTACGACAGACCGATAAACACAGCGGACACTCGATCCGGCTCGAGAACGGATCGATCAGTGCTGGTCAGAATTGGTCGAGAGGAATGATCGAGGGCCGGGGGGCCATCGCTCCCCGGCCCTCTCGGATTGCCGTCGATTGCCGCCGTCCGCCCGCGCGCCGACCGGACCGGACCGTTTCGGACGCTCCCCGAACCCCGGCGAGTCAACCCCTGAGCGTCACTGTCCGTGTCAACGGTCGGCGCGCGCTCACGCCTTCGGCTGGGTGAAGCGGATGCTGTTGCCGAAGGGGTCCCGCAGACCGCAGTCGATGCCGTACGGGCGCTCGGTGGGCTCCTCGGTGAACTCGACGCCCTTGGCCCGCAGCGTCTCGTAGGTCTTGCGGCAGTCCTCCGTGCCGAAGATGAGGAAGCCGCCCGTCGCCCCCTTGGTGAGCAGTTCGCGGACCTGCTCCGCGGTCTCCTCGGACAGGCGCGGCGGGCCGGGCCGCTCCAGCAGGACCTCGCGGTCGGGCTGGCCGGGGACGTTGACGGTGAGCCAGCGCATGAAGCCGAGGTCGGCGTCGGTGTTGACCTCCAGGCCGAGCTTGCCGACGTAGAAGTCGAGGGCCTCGTCCTGGTCGAGTACGTAGATCTGCGAGTGCGTGATTCCTGTGAACATGGGCATCACGCTACGAGCCCCGCCCGGCGAAAACTTATCCAAAACTGCTCAGTCGCCCGAACGCCGGGAAGACCGCGACCGCGGGCCGGCCGTCAGGCGGCCGTCAGGCGCTCGGCCGCATCCACGCCATGGTGAAGCAGGTCGGCACGTCCAGGGCCACGGACTCCTTGCGGTACTCGCGCGGCGAGCGGCCGACGACGTCGCGGAAGGTGCGGCTGAAGGTGCCGGGGCTGCCGAAGCCGACCTCGAAACAGATGTCCGTGACGCTGCGGTCGGTCTCGCGGAGCAGGAACATCGCGCGTTCGACGCGGCGGCGCTGGAGGTAGCGGTGCGGGGTCTCGCCGAAGGTGGCGCGGAAGGTGCGGGCGAAGTGGGCCGGGGAGACATGGGCGATCCGTGCCAGGGCCGGTACGTCCAGGGGCTGCGCGTAGGCACGGTCCATCGCGTCCCGGGCGCGGAGCATCCGGCGGTTGGTCTCTTCGGTGGCGCGGCTCACGGCGCCATCACACCACGGGTCCGCTGAGGGCGGCGAGGTCGGGGCCGGGCAGGTGGATCCAGCCCTCCCGCAGGGCGGCGGCACGCTCCTGGGCCGAGGACGGCCACCTGGTGTCGCCCACCAGCACGGCACGGGCGACCAGGGCGCAGACCAGTGCGTCGAGGTGGTCGTGGCTGACGACGCACCGCGTGCGCACCTCTTCCGGCAGCGCCCGCCCCAGCCCCACCTCGAGGGACCCGAGTACGTACTCCCGCACCGCCCGTGCGTCGGAGGTGGCGTTCTTGTAGCTGCCGGTGGGACGGATGCCCCACAGCCGCAGCGCGGCCGCGGGGTACACCTCGGCGACCGGCCCGGAGCCGTCCCGCGGCACGGATCCGGTGCCGAGGGCGTCCAGGAGGCGGGCCGCCCGGAGCGCGACCACGCCGAGCAGGTCGGTGGAGACCGACAGGGGCGGCCGCATCGCGGTCGCCTTCCAGGTGAGGTCGTCGGTGAGCCGGAAGCGCAGCGGGTCCAGTCCCGGCCTGCCGTCCGTACGATCCCCGAAGCGGGCCGGGGACGGCAGCGGCAGCCCCTGGTGGTGGGCCGCGATCATGTCCACGAAGCCGGTCGGCCAGCCGAGCGGACAGTCAAGACCCGTCTTGTCGGAGCCGCGGACCAGGGCCAGCAGATCCTCGTCCCCGTCCGGCACGACGAACTCCACCGTCGGCGCGCCCTCGTGGTCCCACTCCGCCCGGCACACGGCGGTGCGCCGGGCACTGGCGGCGAGATCGACCCCGACGGTCACGACCTGCCGACGCGGCATTCCGGGCCCCTTCCGCACCTGCTCAGCCGACGCCCCGCCCACTCACGCCCCGGCGTCCCTCCGTCGAGCACCACCACGCCCCCGGGATCACGGCCCGGACGACCACCCCGTGGTCCCCGTCGCTCGCCGCGGCCCGGACCACCGCGCCGCGGTCCCCGTCATTCGCCGCAGCCCGCCTCACCCGGCCGGCACCGTCTCCGGATCCCCGCTCCCCTCGGCGCCCCTCGCGTCGGCCTGTTCCTTCGCAGCCGAGTCCGCCGCCGTCTTGATCGCGGCCCCCGCGACGGCCTCCGCCGTCGGCCAGCCGCCCGCCGGCTCCTGGGCCACTGCGCGCCACCACGGGTCGCCGGGGACGGTCTCGGCGGTGGGCTCGAAGGGCTCTCCGGGACGGGGCAGGGCGATACGGGAGCCGGTGGCGTGGGCGGCGGCGACCGTGCCCTCGCCGGGCTCGGCCCAGGGGTGGGTGGCCAGGTTGAAGGTGGCCCAGTGGATCGGCATCATCACGCCGTGCGGCGCTCCGCCCTGGAGGTCGAGGTGGGCGCGCATGCCCTCCTCGGGCGTCATGTGGATGTCCGGCCAGAAGTCGGAGTACGCGCCGATCTGGATCATCGTGGCGTCGAACGGACCGTGCGCGGTGCCGATGTCCTTGAAGCCCTCGAAGTACCCGGTGTCGCCGCTGTGGTAGACGCGGTGTTCGTCCCCGGCGACCGACCAGGAGGCCCACAGCGTGTGCTGGGTGTTGCGCATGCCGCGTCCGCAGAAGTGGCGGGCCGGGGTGGCGGTGAGGGTGAGGCCGCCGATCCTCGTCTCCTCGTGCCAGTCCAGTTCGCGGATCCGGTCGGCGGAGACGCCCCACAGCTCGAGGTGCTCGCCGACGCCCAGCGGAACGGCGAACAGGGTGTCCGTGCCGGCCAGCGTCTTGATGCTGGGCATGTCCAGGTGGTCGTAGTGGTCGTGCGAGATGACGACGACGTCGACCGGGCCGAGCGCGGCGAGCGGCAGCGGCACGGGGTGCAGTCGCTTCGGGCCGACGAAGGAGAACGGGGAGCAGCGCTCGCCCCAGACGGGGTCGAACAGGACCCGGTGTCCGTCGATCTCCGCGAGCACGCTGGAGTGCCCCATCCAGGTCAGCCGCAGCCCGGTGGCGGGTGGCCTGGCGATGTCCGCGAGCGTGGTGCCGTGCACCGGGATGTTTCCCTTGGGGGCCCGTCGGGGCCGCTCCTCCTTGTCGAAGAAGACCTTCGCGAACTCCGTCATCGAGCCGGAGGGCCGGGTCCGGGCGGTGCCTCCGGGATTCTGGAAGACGCCGTCCTTGAAGTGGGGCGATCTGCGGATGCGCGCCATGCGCTCACCGCTCGGGTCCGCGCCGAAGGCCGCGGGCTGCAGCGCGCGGAGCCCGGAGCTCAGGGAACGGAAACCGGACACGGTACCTCCAGGTGGAGTCGGTGAGGCACTCCATTATGGTCGCCCCCTCGGACAACACCGGGATCGTCCCGTTCCTGCCGGACGGTTTCCAAAGAAAACCCAAAGAAACGAACCCTTCCCCGGCGGTCCCGGACCCGGTGGCGGCCCCGTTGACAGGGGACCCGACCGCTCCCGATACTGACCCGCGATTCAGTAATTTCCCGGCGGCCCGCTGGAGGCACCGTGTCCGACCTGCCCACCGACCTCCTCCCGATCGGTCCGGAGCAGTACGACATCGTGGACCTCACCCGCGCGTTCGCCGACGAGGCGGACGTCGAGACGCCGTGAGACCTGTGGCGCAAGGCCGCCAAGGTGGGGATCACTCCGACATCATGCGGCTCGTCATCTCGCGCGACCCGTGACCGAGCGGGCCGCGCTGCCGCGGAGGGGGCGGCAGCGCGGCCGAGCGTCCTGGCGGCGCACACGCGTACGCGCGCGTGGGCGCCGCCCCTCCCTGAGCCC
>NZ_WVUG01000415.1 GCF_017614965.1 Streptomyces griseorubiginosus
CGCCCTTCGTCCGCGAACTGCAGACTCTCCTTGCCATCTGCACCGGCGCCTGCCCCACCTGCCACCGCAACATACCCACACCAATGCGAACCTGACCAAGCCCTACTATCGTCTGGTTGATCGCCGGTTCGCTAACCTGGGGTTGGCGGCTTGCTCGCCTGAACCACCCGGCGATGCGCCTGGGGGGCGGTGAAGGTCCTGGTGCCTGACGACCTGTGATTCTTCGGCGAAGTGGAGATGCAGCGGCCTCGGGTTGTGGTGAGTTTCTGCCCGTCTCGGCCATGCTGACAGCTAAGTTGTTGATCTATGGATCGGCGCCCCATCAAGCTTGTGGTCGATGTCCTGCTCATGCTGGTCGGGACCCTGTTGGGTATCGCGACGAACTACGCGACCGGCCAGTCGGACCATGTGCCGCTGGCACTGCGGCTTTTGCGGGAGTGGTCGGTGCCGCTGATCGGCGTCGCGCTGGTGCTGCTGGTCGGGGGCCAGATCGCGCTGCACCTCCTCGATCGCCCGGCGCCGGTGCGCCGGGTGTGGAACAGCGCCCAGCCGCCGTACCCCGGGCTGGAAGCCTTCACGGAGGACGACGCGGCCGTCTTCTTCGGGCGGGACCGGGAGATCGCCGAGCTGGTCGGACGGCTGCACCCGGCGGTGCCGGGGCGGGCGCAGCGGTTTGTGACCGTGGTCGGGCCATCGGGGAGCGGAAAGTCGTCGCTGGTGCGGGCCGGGCTGCTGCCGGCGCTGGCCCGGCGACGGGGGCGCTGGGCGGTCGCGTCGCCGTTCTCGCCCGGTGAGGACCCGGTCGGCACCTTGCAACGGCGGCTGGCTCAACTGCCCGGCGAACGGCCGGCGTTGCTGGTGATCGACCAGCTGGAGGAGCTGCTCACCCTGTCCGGTCGCGAGGAGCGGAACGCGTTCCTCACCGCCGTCCGCGACGCGCTAAGGGGTGACTCGCGGCTGTGGATGGTGGCCACCTTGCGCTCGGACTTCCTCACCGGGTTGCTGGAGTCCGGGTTCGCCGAGCTGGTGCGTGACCCGGCCGTCGTCGGCGCACTCGACCGGGACGCGCTGTATGAAGTCATCGAAAAGCCCGCCGAGCAGGCCGGGCTGACCTTCGCACCGGGCGTTGTGGCCTGCATGGTCGATGAATGCGGCGGAGGCGACGCGCTGCCGCTGCTCGCCTACACCCTCCAAGAGCTGTACCTGCGTGCCGGAGGGGCCGGCGGGACGGTGACACTGGAGGCGTACCGCGCCCTCGGCGGCGTCACCGGGGCCTTGTCCGAGCGGGCCGACCAGATCACCGGCGAGCTGGCGGACGCACCCGTGATCTCCACCCTGCTGCGGTTCGTCACCATCGATCGCAACGAAGCCACCCGCCGCCGGGTCCGCCGTGCCGACCTCGCCCCGCAGGAACAGCAGGTCGCCGACGCCTTTGTCGCCGGACGCCTGCTTATCGGCGACGGGGGCGCCCTGGACGTGGCCCACGAGGCGCTGTTTCGCCAGTGGGCGCCGCTGCGCCAAGCGGTCGTCGCCCGCAGCGAGGACCTGCGCCGCCGCACCGAGCTGGAACGCTGGGCGCAGGACTGGGACCACGCAGAGCGCCGGGACGCCTACCTCCTCACCGGGGAGCGGCTGTCTGTCGCCCGGCGGTGGCTGGCGCAGTCCTCGCGGACGGTCGGCGCGACACCACTGGTCGAGGAGTTCGTGGACCGGTCGCTACGAGCGGAGGGGGCCACGATGGAACGTGCCGCGGACGCGGTGGCCGTCCAGGCCCTGGAACGCCTCGACACGGAGCCGGAGACCGCCGTGCTCGCCGCCCTTGCGGCAGTCGAGGAGTGCGCGGCCACGCCGGGCTCAGTCCAGGCGCTGCACACGGCTTTGGGCGCCTCACGGCTGCGAGCCGTGCTGCGCGGCTTCGAACGCGGCGCGTCCGGTGTGGCCTGGTCGCCGGACGGGCTGCGGCTGGCCGTGTCCAGCGACGACGGGACCGTACGGGTGTGGAGCCCGGAGGCCGACGACCAACCGGTGGTCCTTGCGGGGGACGGCGCCTGGGTACAGGGGGTGGCCTGGTCTCCCGACGGATGCAGGCTTGCGGCCGGCTGCAGGGACACCACCGTGCGCGTCTGGTCCTCCGTCACCTGGTCCGAACTGACCGTCCTACGCCACACGGCGGCGACCGGCGACCGGGAGGAGGGGGTCGGCGGTGTCGCCTGGTCGCCTGACGGCAGCCGCCTCGCATCGGTCGGCAGCGACTGCGCCGTGCGGATCTGGGACGCCTGCACCTACGCCGAATCCGCAGTTCTGCCCGGGCACCAGCGCATGGTCTGGAGCGTGACGTGGTCACCCGACGGAAAATACGTGGCCAGTGGCGGAGAAGACGGCACGATACGGGTCTGGGCCGCGGCCACCGCAGCCGTCGTCACCGTGCTCACCGACCACCAGAACAACATCGAGTCGGTCCGATGGTCGCCGGACGGCCGCCGGCTCGCTTCGGCCTCCGGTGACCGAACCATACGGATCTGGGACACCGGTAACTGGCAGGTGCAGCGGACGCTGGAGAGCCCGGAGGTCATCAACTCCCTGGCCTGGTCACCGGACGGCACACGCCTCGCGGGTGGTGATGCCGACCGTACGGCCTGGGTCTGGAGCATCGAGGGGACCGAAGGCGAGGACCGGTTCACCGGACACGCCGACACCATTTACGGCATCGCCTGGTCTCCCGACGGGAAGAGGCTGGCGACCGCCTCCCGCGACCGGACCGCAGCCGTGTGGAACGTCACCGAAACCAACAACGTCTTCAGCGGCCGCGATGGCGCGGTACTCCGCGTCGCCTGGTCGCCCGACGGGACGTCCATCGCCTCCGTCTACCAGGACGGCTCCCTGAGCATCCGGGACTTCGCCTCCGGCCGTACGACCGGCGGGTGGCACGACGGTGAGGTGTCCGATGCGGCCTGGTCCCCCGACGGCACCTGTCTGGTCATCGCCCTGCGCGATGGTGCGGCCGTCGTGTGGCGCCAGGACGGCCGCGGCGATGACATCAACCTGGCCGGACACACCGAGGAGCTCTCCCACGTCTCCTGGTCCCCTGACGGCACCCGCATCGCCACCGGATCCCGCGACGGCACAGCCCGCGTGTGGGACGCCGCCACCGGTGCGACCGTCCACATCCTGCGCGGCCACGAGGACTGGATCGGCGGCACGGCCTGGTCACCGGAGAGCCGCTATCTGGCCACGTCCAGCACGGACCGCACCGTCACCGTCTGGGACACCACCGACGGCACCGCCATCACCACCCTGCACGGTCACCTGGACTACGTCTGGAAAGTCCACTGGTCACCCGACGGCCGCCGCCTCGCCACCGGCTCCCGCGACCGCACGATCCGCCTGTGGGACCCCTTCCAAGGCACCGAACTGGCCGTCATGGCCGGCCACGAGGAGCGGGTCCAGGATGTTGCCTGGTCGCCCGACGGCACCTGCATCGCATCCGTGTCCCACGACCGCACGGTCCGGCTCTGGCACCCGAACAGCGCCACCCAGACCGCGGTACTCGGCGTCCACGCCGACCGGGTGAGCGGCCTCGCCTGGCACCCGGACGGCTCCCGGCTGGCGACCGCCTCCCGCGACCGCACCGTACGCGTCTGGACGATGGCCGACCACGACATCGACGGCCTGCTGCGCCGCGCCCGCCAGCGGGTCTTCCGGGAACTCAGCACCGAGGAGCGCCGCTCTTTCCTGCTACCCGACAGGAACTGACGTCCACCTTCGGCGCCTTTCCACTCGAAAGGAATGGATCGGCAGGCCGTGCCTGCGGGGTGCGGTCGGGCCGGAGTGGTACGACAACTCCGGGCTCACGCCGGCCGCCTGGTGGGCCGCCGGGGTCGGTGCCGCGCTCCACGCACGAGCAGGCGAGTGTGAGGTGAGTTCGACCGCCTGCTCAAGACTGGCCTGGCCGAACGCCCCTGCACCTTCCTCGTGGACGAGGCACAGTGGCTCAACGGGGACGCGTTCGAGCATTTCCGCTACCTGTGGGACGAACTCCACCCAGCTCGCGGTCATCTTCGTCGGCGGCGAGGGCTGCCACACCGTGCTGCCCCGCGAGGCGATGCTCTCCTCCCGCATCTTCATCTGGCAGCACTTCACCCGCCTCACCCCCAGCGAGGTCCTCGAGACATCCCCCTGTTCCACCCGATCTGGGCCGACGCCGCCCCCTACGACTCAGTAGTTCGAGACGCAATTCGACCCAGAGTTCCCGCCTCGGCGAAGTTCGAGCAGTCTCATCGAAGTTGGAGCGGAGCGAAACTCCTCTACTGTCTCGCCTCATGACGGTCCTGATCATCGGCGGCAGCGGTTTCCAGGGCACTCGTGGCTGAGGCCAGCCCGTGCCTCATCCTCAACGCGACGAGCGGCTGGTCCGACTGGACGGTTACGGCCGAGGGCCCCGTTCGCCTGGCGGTGGCTGCAGCGAAGTATGAATGCCGTCTGGTCCAGGTATCCAGCGATGCAGTGTTCTCCACCGTTATCTGGGGTTCCCAGGGTGTTAGTGCAGGTCAAGGCCGTGTAGCTGTGTGAGGGACGTTAGGCACGGTGCTTTGGCCTTCGTGACAAGATCTGGGTGTGACGACGTTGTTCCTGACGGTCGGCCTGCCAGGGGCCGGAAAGACGACGAGAGCTCGGCAGCTGGCCGAGGAGCACAGCGCTCTGCGGCTGACGCCGGACGAGTGGATGCGCCCACTGTTCGGCGATCCACAGCCGGAGGGGAAGCGCGATGTGCTGGAAGGACGGCTGCTCTGGCTTGGTCTGGAGGCGCTGAGGTTGGGCACCAACGTGGTCCTGGATTTCGGATGCTGGTCTCGCGACGAGAGATCCGCGATCCGCTGGTTGGTGATGTCTGTGGGCGCGTCCTTTCAGCTTGTGTATATGCCGGTGGACCATGAGACCCAACGTGCTCGGGTCGCCCATCGCCAGTTGACCACCCCTGATCAGACCTTCGCGATGAGCGAGACGGACCTCGTGCACTGGAGGACGCTGTTCGAGGAGCCCGATGCTGCGGAAATCGAGGGCCATGGGGTGGGAGGTCCGCCTCCTGGGTGGTCAGACTGGTTGGAGTGGGCTACCGATCGGTGGCCGTCACTCGCGTAACCGTCCGGCCCTAGACTACTGAGTTTTTCGTTAGTTCTGTGGGTGCAGGAGCTTCAGTGGTGTGAGGCTGTTGGTGTGTCTTCCGAGTCGCAGGCCGTGGTTTCCGATGTGTCCGTTCCGCCCCTGACCCGGCCCCAGTTGGCCGAGGCCCGTCGCATGCGGGCGGTCGAGCTGTTCGAGCAGGGACGTGCCACGTCCGAGGTGGCACGGATGGTGGGGATGCATGCCGAGAGCGTGCGCCGGTGGAAACGGTTATGGGAGCAGGGCGGTGCTCAGGCACTGCGGCGGCGTCCGGCCACCGGGCGGCCGCCCAAGCTGGATGACGCGCAAGTCGAAGCTGTTCGGGCCGCGTTGGAACAAGGCGCTCAGGCGCACGGGTTCGAGGCGGACCTGTGGACGTTGGAACGCGCCGGCGTGGTGGTGGAGCGGGTGACCGGGGTGAAGCTGGCCCGGGCCTCGGTGTGGCGCCTGCTGACCGGGCGGCTGGGGTGGAGCCTGCAGCGGCCCAGGCGGCAGGCGGTCGAGCGGGACGAGTCCGAGATCGCCCGATGGGTCGCTCAGGAATGGCCCCGCATCAAAAGGGGGCGGTGAAGAAACGTGCCTGGATCGTGTTCTTCGACGAATCAGGCATATCGCTGCTGCCTCAGGTGCGCCGCACCTACGCGCCGCGCGGCCGCACTCCGCTCTTGCGGCACCGGCTGAACTGGAAACGAGCCGGGATGGCCGCCGCACTGGGCTACCACGCCGCCGACGGCGAGCGCGGCCCACGGCTGTGTTTCCACCTCAAGCCGGGCACCTACGACACCACCTCCCTGATCGACGTGCTGGAACGCCTCAAGGCCTTCTACGCCGGGGAACCGGTGGTGCTCGTTTGGGATGGACTGTCCGCTCATAGGAGTCGGGGCATGCGGGCCTGGGCGGCCGAACAGGACTGGCTGACGCTCGAGCGGCTGCCGGCCTACGCGCCCGAACTCAACCCCGTCGAACTGCTGTGGTCGGCCATCAAGACCTGCGAGCTGGCCAACCTCGCCGGCGACCACCTCGCCGACGTCGCTGACGCAGCCGAACGAGGCATCCAACGCGTCTGCTCCAGCGCGCAACTCCCATGGTCCTTCCTCACACACACCGGCCTCACCATCCACCCTCAGGCCCCACAGAACTAAGTAGCTGTTGTCGTTCCGATCTTGAGGGGTGCGCGTCGAACGGGAGTCTCGATCGGGTGATCGCAGCTGGCCGCGGGCATGAAGGCAGGGCCTCTTGGTAGCTCGGGGTTGCGAAGCCAACCGA
>NZ_WVUG01000416.1 GCF_017614965.1 Streptomyces griseorubiginosus
GGACTGCACGGCGGGGCTGGTCGTGGGGGCGGGCACGGCGCTGGTGATCGACGCCGGGTCGAGCCTGGCGGAGGGCGCGGAGCTGCGGACGCGGGCGGAGGCGCTGGCCGGTCGGCGTGTGACCCATCTCGCGCTCACGCATCCGCACTTCGACCACGTCCTCGGGGCGCCGGCCTTCGCGGGCGCGGAGGTGTACGGCGCGGTCGGCATCGACACGGTGTTCGAGGCCCGGCAGGCGCGGGAGGAGCTGCTGGCGGACGCGGTGCGCAACGGGCTGGACGCGGAGGTGGCCGAGGAGGCCGTGACCGCCCTCGTACCGCCCCGCCATCACGTCTCCGGCGAGTGCACCCTCGACCTGGGCGGGGGCCGGCAGGTGCTGCTGGCGAACGTGGGCCCCGGCCACACGGCCCATGACCTCGTGGTCCTGGTGCCCGGCTCGCCGGAGGTGGTCTTCTGCGGCGACCTGGTCGAGGAGTCCGGCGAACCGCAGGCGGGACCGGACGCCGTACCGTCGCACTGGCCGGCCGCCCTGGACAGGCTGCTGGCTCTCGGCGGCGAGGACGCGCTGTACGTGCCCGGTCACGGAGCGGTGGTGGACGCGGCGTTCGTACGGGCGCAACGGGACGCGCTGGCGGCGCGTTTCGGCGTGTCGCGGTGATCGCCGTCGCGCTTCTCCTATCGTCATCCGAATGCGCCAGTACTCCGCCGACCTGACCCCTCCCTGGAAGAAGCCGAAGCCCGTCCCGGAGGTCCCGGCGGAGCCCGGTCTGGTGGTGGAGGAGCCCGGCACCGGTTTCTGCGGGGCGGTGATCCGCTGCGAGGCCGGCACGGTGACCCTGGAGGACCGCTTCGGCAAGCACCGGGTGTTCCCACTGGAGCCGCGGGGGTTCCTGCTGGAGGGCAGGGTGGTCACCCTGGTGCGCCCCTCCTCGGCCCCGGCACGCCCCACCCGCACGGCCTCGGGCTCGGTCGCCGTCCCCGGCGCACGCGCGCGTGTGGCCCGCGCCGGGCGCATCTACGTGGAGGGCCGGCACGACGCGGAGCTGGTGGAGAAGGTCTGGGGCGACGACCTGCGCATCGAGGGCGTGGTCGTGGAGTACCTGGAGGGCGTGGACGACCTGCCGTCGATCGTGGCGGACTTCGCCCCCGGCCCGGACGCCCGGCTCGGTGTGCTGGTCGACCATCTGGTCCCCGGCACCAAGGAGTGGCGCATCGCCCAGGCGGTGACCAGCGAACACGCCCTCGTCGTCGGCCACCCGTACATCGACATCTGGGAGGCGGTGAAGCCGTCGGCCCTGGGCATCGAGGCATGGCCGCGCATCCCGCACGGGCAGGACTGGAAGACGGGCGTGTGCCGGTCGCTGGGGTGGCCCTCGGACAACACGGGGGCGGTATGGCAGGCGATCCTGAAGCGGGTGGGCTCCTACAAGGACCTGGAGCCGGAGCTGCTGGGGCGGGTGGAGGAACTGATCGACTTCGTCACGGGTAGCGGTGGGGCCTGACGTCGGGCAAGGTTCCGAAGTCACTCGTGGCCAGCTCGACTCCGAGCACATCCAACGACACGGGGTCACCGAACTTGGTGATCTGCTGAGTCAGGTAGTTGGCGTCTTCGCCGTCCCCCTCAGGCCTCGTCAGCAGGACACACTGGGCCATGATCGGATCGATGATGAGGTAAGCAGGCACCCTGCCCGCCGCGTAGATCGACCTCTTGACCACGTAGTCCTGATGAACACTCGACTTGGAGACCACCTCGACAACCGTGGTGACCAACTGCGACGGCAGCAGACGTCCTGAAGCAGGTAGGACGTCCGGTGCTGCCACGAGCAGGTCCGGAATGGGCACACTCTCCTCGCCGACGATGTCGACATCCTGGGTCTGGATGGGATACCAGCGATCCATGGGAATCTGCCGCAGTGTGTGCAGCACGATCAGGTTGTGCACCAGATCTGGACTGGCCATCATCACGATTACCCCCCGAAGAAGCTCAGCCTTGACGCCCTCGGGAGGCTCGAATGTGTCGAGGTAATCGGCCAGTCCACGCTCGTCCACAGCGGTCATCTCCAATGGCCTCCCATCCGCCGCGTCCTTTTCGCGGCAGCCTAAGAGCCAGGTTAGAGACCGAACCGGAGTTCTGGGGCGATTCACTCGCCCGAGTGATCAGTCCACCAGGTCCCTGACCACCGCGTCCGCCAGCAACCGCCCCCGCAGGGTGAGCACCGCACGACCCTCGTCGTACGGGTCCTGCTGCAGCAGTCCGTCCGTCAGGGCCCGGCGGGACGCGGCGAGGCCCTCCGGCCTCAGCAGATCCAGCGGAACACCCTCCCGCAGCCGCAGCTCCAGCAGGATCCGCTCCACCCGGCGGTCCTCGTCCGTCAGGAGTTCACGGCCGGCGCCCGGTGAGCGTCCCGCCGCCAGCGCCGCCGCGTACGCGCCGGGGTGCTTCACGTTCCACCAGCGCACCCCGCCGACGTGCGAGTGCGCGCCGGGGCCCGCGCCCCACCAGTCGGCGCCGCGCCAGTACAGCTCGTTGTGCAGGCAGCGGGCCTCGGGAGCGGTCGCCCAGTTGGAGACCTCGTACCAGTCGAAGCCCGCCGCGGACAGGACGTCCTCCGCGATCAGGTACCGGTCCGCGTGGACGTCGTCGTCCGTCATCGGGACCTCGCCGCGGCGGATCCGGCGGGCGAGCTGCGTGCCCTCCTCGACGATCAGCGCGTACGCCGACACATGGTCCGGGCCCGCCCCGATCGCCGCCTCCAGCGAGGCCCGCCAGTCGTCGTCCGACTCTCCCGGGGTGCCGTAGATCAGGTCCAGGTTGACGTGCTCGAAGCCGGCCGCCCGGGCCTCCGCGACACACGCCTCGGGGCGGCCGGGGGTGTGGGTGCGGTCCAGGACCTTGAGGACGTGCTGCTTCGCGCTCTGCATGCCGAAGGAGATCCGGTTGAAGCCGCCCTCGCGGAGGGCGGTCAGATAAGCCGGGTCGACCGACTCCGGGTTGGCCTCCGTGGTGACCTCGGCGTCGGGGGCGAGGCCGAACTCGTCGCGGATCGCCGACAGCATCCGTACGAGATCGCCCGCCGCCAGCAGGGTCGGCGTGCCGCCGCCGACGAAGACCGTGCGGACCGGGCGCGGGTCGTCGCCGAGGACCTTGCGGGCCAGGCGGATCTCGTCGACCAGGGTGTCCGCGTAGTTGTCCCGGGAGGCGAGGACACCGCCCGTGCCGCGCAGCTCGGTCGCGGTGTAGGTGTTGAAGTCGCAGTACCCGCAGCGGGTGGCGCAGTACGGGACGTGCAGGTAGAAGCCGAGGGGGCGGTCGGCCGCCCCGGTGAGCGCGGAGGCGGGGAGCGCGCCGTCGGCGGGGACCGGCTCGCCGTCGGGGAGTGCGGAAGGCATGCCCTCCATTGTCCCGTACCGCCGCGACTGCTCACTCCGCCTGCAGCACCAGCAGCGCCAGATCGTCCTCCGGCGGCCTGCCGCCGAACTCGTGGACCAGCCTCTTGATGCGCTCGGCGATCAGCTCCGCGCTCAGGCCGGCGCAGCCGGCCAGGGCGGTGGCGAGGCCGTCGGCGTCGTCGAACTGGCGGGAGCCGGAGCGGCGCTCGGTGACGCCGTCGGTGACGCACAGCAAGGTGTCGCCGGGGCCGAGCTCGAAGGTCTCGCTGGTGTAGGTCTCGTCCTCGATGACGCCGAGCAGGGTCTGCGGGCGGGCCGCCGTGCGGACGGTGCCGTCGGCGCCGAGCAGCAGCGGCAGCGGGTGGCCGGCGGAGGCGAGGGTGCAGCGGACGCCGTCGCCGACGGGCACCAGCTCGCCGTACAGGAGGGAGAGGAAGCGGGTCTGGGGACCGTCCCCGGGGCCCGGTGGGCGGCCGCTGGCGAGGGCGCGGGCCGCGGCGTCGGCGGCCTCCGTGGTGTCGTCGAGGAGCAGCTGGTTGAGGCGGTCGAGGACGTCGGCGACGCGGTAGCCCTCACGGGCCAGCAGCCGCAGCCAGGGCCGGGCGAGGCCGATCAGGACGGCGGCCTCGGGACCCTTGCCCTGGACGTCGCCGACGGCGAAGCACCAGCGGCCGTCCCCGGCCGGGAAGACGTCGTAGAAGTCGCCGCTGGGGCCGCCCTTGTCGCAGGGTTCGTAGACGAGTGCGCTGCGTACGCCGGGGATCTCGGCGACGGCGACGGGCAGCAGACCGCGCTGCAGGACCTGGCTGATGGTGGCCTGGCGGGCGTACTGGCGGGCCGTGCCGATGGCGAGGGCGACCCGGCGGCTGAGGTCCTCGACCAGGCCGGTGACCTCGTCGGGGAAGCGCGGCAGTCCGGAGCGGCCGATGACGAGGGTGCCGAGGGGGCGGCCGCCAGCGATCAGCCGGTAGGCGAGGGCGGTGCCGTGCGCCTCGCGCAGATCGAGCGCGGCTCCGGGCCAGGGGTACGGAACTGGCCCGGATCTCAAGCCCTCGGCAGGGCGCGGCGGATCCTTCTCCAGGGCCGCGCGCAGCTCCTCGATGCGGTTCTCGCTGCAGTGCCACACCCGGGCCAGCCGAGGCCCGGCGCCGGGGCCCGAGGCACCGTCGGCGTCCCAGCGGCCCATGGCCTCGTCCTCCGTCCACACCGCGCACCAGTCGGCGAGCCGCGGCACGATCAGCTGACCGGCGAGCGCGGCGACCAGGTTCTCGTCGAGCTGTCCGGCGAGCAGGTCGGAGGCCTCGGCGAGGAAGGACAGGGCGCCCCGTCCCAGCCACTCCCGGTCGCGCTCGGCGCGCCGGGGCTCGGGCGCGAGGATCTCGGCCACGTCGAGCCCGCGCTCCAGGGCCTCCCGGCCGGCGTACGCGGCGATCTCGTCGCCGGCCGGGTCGCCCTCGGCGGACAGCCGCGCCCACACCGTCTTCGCGCCCCGGCGGTAGGTGACGCCCCAGGACTCGGCGAGCGCGGTCACCAGCCGCAGTCCGCGCCCGTACTCCGGTGTCTCGTGCGGCGCTTCGGGCTCCGAGCCGCGCGGGGCACGGGAGGGGTGCTGGTCGCGGACCTCGACGACGAGCGCGCCGGTCGCCTCCTCCAGCCGGCACTCCACCTCGACGTCGGTGCCCGCGTGCACGACGGCGTTGGTGACGAGTTCGCTGGTGACGAGGACGGCGTCGTCGGTGAGGCGGTCGGTGATGTGCTCGGTGCCGGGCCGTTCCTCCTCGGCCCACTCGGCGCAGGCGGCGCGCACCAGGGCCCGGGCGGCCCCGGGCGTGACGGCGCTTCCGGGCAGCGTGGCGTGCGTCCGCGCGCCGCCCCGCGCGCCGTCCGCGTCCTGGCGCGCCGGCGCATCGGAGGCACGGGAAGCCGTCTCCCGTTGCGTCGGAATGGCCCCCATGCCCAACTCCCCGAGCAGTTCGGACGAATACGCCTCAGTCGATGCGGACAGAGTGACAGACTGGCCACGCCCATAAGCGCCGAGTTACCGAAGTGGGCCGCCATGAGTGAGAACAGTGGTACGCCAGTGCTCGAAGACGGACAGAAACCGGAACAACTCCGAGCATCTGAGCTGCGCCCGCTGCTCGCGGCGATGACGGCCGCGCGGGACGGCGACTTCACGAAGGTCCCGGAAACCGGCCATGGCATGGTGGCCGAACTGACGGCGCTCTTCAACCAGATCATGGACCGCAGCACTCACTTCAACGTCGAGGTGCAGCGGGTGAAGCGGGAGTTGGTGCGTCACGGGCGGCTCGACGAGCGGCTCACGGCGAGTCCGGGGCAGGGCGCCTGGACCTCCCGCGTCAACGATGTGAACCAGGTGCTGGACGCCCTGGTGGCCCCGGCGGCGAACGCGACCCGGGTGCTGGACGCGGTGGCCGGGGGCGATCTGACCCAGCGGGTTGATCTGCACGACGGCAACCGGCAACTGCGCGGGGATCTGCGCAGGCTGGGGCGGGCCGTGAACAAGATGGTCGATCAGCTGTCGCTGTTCACCGGCGAGGTGACCCGGGTCGCGCGCGAGGTGGGCACGGAGGGGCGTCTGGGCGGGCGCGCCAAGGTGCAGGGTCTGTCGGGCAGTTGGCGGGATGTGACCGAAGCGGTCAACACCATGGCGTCCCGGCTGACCGCGCAGGTGCGCGACATCGCCCTGGTGACGACGGCGGTGGCGCGCGGCGACCTGACCCGTACGGTCACGGTCGAGGCGACCGGTGAGCTGCTCGAACTGAAGCTGACCGTGAACACGATGGTCGACCAGCTGTCCGCCTTCGCCGACGAGGTGACCAGGGTCGCCCGCGAGGTGGGCACCGAGGGGCAGTTGGG
>NZ_WVUG01000417.1 GCF_017614965.1 Streptomyces griseorubiginosus
GCCCGGTCTCGTCGTACTCGATCCGGAGACGGGGCGGGAACGGGTGCCTGCCGTGTTCGACGCGGCGGGGCGGCTGCTGAACGGGGACGAGGCGATAGGGGAACTGGTCAACCGGGCGCCGAACCCCTTCGAGGGGTACTGGCGCAACCCGTGCGCGGAGGCCGAGCGGCGGCGGGACGGTGCGTACTGGACCGGTGACCTCTTCTACCGGGACGCCGACGGCTATCTCTACTTCGCCGGCCGCGCGGACGACCGGATCCGCGTCGACGGGGAGAACCTGGCCGCCGCGATGATCGAGAACATCCTCGCCCGGTATCCGGGCGCGGACGCCGTCGCCGTGTACGCGGTGCCGGATCCGGTGACCGGGGACCAGGTGATGGCGACGATCGCGGGGTCCTTCGAGCCGGCCGGGTTCGCCGAGTTCCTGGCCGCGCAGCCCGACCTCGGTACGAAGATGGCGCCCCGGTTCGTGCGGGTGGTGCAGCGGATGCCGGTCACGGCGACGAACAAGATCCACCGAGCACGGCTACGGAAGGAGGGGGTCCGCTGCGGCGACCCGGTGTGGTGGACGCCGCCCGGTGAGCGGAGCTACCGCCCACTGACCCCGCAGGACACCGATGAGCCCCTCGCTCCCACGAGGGGCCCCTGATGGGGGTGTGGGTGGCGGAGCCCCCACCGCGCGCGGCGAAGCCGCGCAGAAACGACGATGGCGAGGCGGTTCGCGCTTTCCGCGAACATGCCTCGCCCTCGCCATCGTGCGCCGCCAGGGACTCGAACCCCGGACCCGCTGATGCTGCATTCCCCGGGGGATAACCCCCGGACCCCCAGCCGCTGCTTGTGCTCCGCCTCAATGGCGAAGGTCCCCCGCGTCTGCGAAGGACCTTCACTCACTGTGCGCCGCCAGGGACTCGAACCCCGGACCCGCTGATTAAGAGTCAGCTGCTCTAACCAACTGAGCTAGCGGCGCATGACTCTCGTCACCGGCTCGAAGTGTTTCCCGCCGGTGACGACGAAGAAAATACTACCTGGTCCCGAGGGGTGCTTCCGACCACCCTCAGATGGCCAGGGAGAGCAGTACCGGTGCCGCGTTCCGGTTCAGGGCGTCCGCGGCCCGGCGCAGGCGGTGGGCGTCCTGGACGGGCAGCGACAGGGCCAGGCAGCCGACCGTGGAGCCGGCGGTGATCGGTACGGCGGCACACACCGTGCCGATCGCGTACTCCTGGAGGTCCAGGTGGGGCACGCTCGGCGGCTGGGACTCCAGGCGGTGCAGCAGGAGCTTGTCGCTGGTGATGGTGCGCGAGGTCAGCCGCGCCATCTTGTGCCGGGACAGATGGTCGCGGCGGCCGTTGACGTCGAGCTGACCCAGCAGGCTCTTGCCGATCGCGGTGGCGTGGGCGCAGGAGCGGAAGTCGACCCACTCGTTCACGACGGGGGTCGTGGGCCCGTCCGCGTACTGGGAGACCCGCACCTCGCCGTCGACATAGCGGCTCAGGTACACCGCCGCGCCCACCGAGTCGCGCAGCCGGTCCAGGGTGCGCTGGAGCTTGTCGCGCAGCGCCTGCTCATGGCCCTCGGCGGAGCTCAGACGCGTCAGGGCGTCGCCGGTGACGTAGGCGCCGTCGGCGATCTGCTCGACGTAGCCCTCGCGGCGCAGCATCCTCAGGAGGGTGGTCAGCCGCTCCGGGTCGAGGTCGGTGTGCCGGGCGAGTCGTTCGTCGGTGATTCCGGTGGTGTGCCGCGCCACGGTCTCCAGGACGCGCAGGGCGTCCTGGGCCGAGTGGTACGGCGCGGTCGGCTCGTGCTTCAGCGCCACGGTTCCCCCTGCGCTCGTTCACTACTGGGCCGTAATCCGGTCAGCGAATCACTACCACGATAACGGCCAAGAGGCGTGTTGTGAGCGGTTGTTGACGAGATTCCGGGGCCCGTGCACGGCGCTCAGCAGGGGCGCAGGCACTCTGGCATATGCCAAGGACATGACCCGCGCCCCGGACCTCGGAGATTGAACCGTGTTCAACTTCCGACGTCAGAGCACCGCGCTCAGAAATTCCCGCGTCCGGTCCTGTTCCGGCTCGCTGAAGATCTTCTCCGGCGGCCCCGACTCGATGACCCGGCCGGAGTCGAACATCAGCACCTGGTCGGAGATGTCCCGGGCGAAGTTCATCTCGTGGGTCACGCAGAGCATGGTGATGTCGGTGGTGCGGGCGATGTCCCGCAGCACGTCCAGGACGCCGGCCACCAGCTCCGGGTCGAGCGCCGAGGTCACCTCGTCCAGCAGCAGCACCCGCGGCCGCATCGCCAGCGCCCGGGCGATCGCCACCCGCTGCTGCTGACCGCCGGAGAGCTGGGTGGGGCGGGCGCCGGCCTTGTCGGCGAGGCCCACCAGGTCCAGCAGGTCCAGGGCGCGCTGCTCCGCCTCGTCCTTGGACATGCCGAGCACGGTCACCGGCGCCTCGGTGACATTGCGCAGCACGGTCATGTTCGGGAACAGGTTGAACTGCTGGAACACCATCCCGATCTTCTTGCGGACCTCGCGGACCTGCTTCTCGGGCGCCGGGAAGAGCTGCTGACCGTCGACGGTGATGGTGCCCTCGTCGGGCTTGGTCAGCGTCATCAGCAGCCGCAGGATCGTCGTCTTGCCGGAGCCGGACGGGCCGATCAGGGTGACGTGCTTGCCGGAGTCGACGGAGAAGTCCAGCCGGTCCAGGACCGTGTTGTCACCGAACCGCTTGGTGACCTGCTCGAGCCGGATCAGCTCGCTGCCGTCCACCGGGGGGTTGGCGTGGGCGTCGGGTTCGTTCATCAGAGGGGCGTCAGTGGACAAGGCGTCGCTCCAGAGCTCGCAGAAGAAGGGAGGCCAGATAGGAAATGACGATGAAGGCCACGCCGATCACCGTGAGGGGCTCGGTGAACTGGAAGTGCTGCTGGGAGAAGAGCCGTGCCTGGCCGAGCATCTCCAGCACGGTGATCGCCATCAGCATCGGCGTGTCCTTGAGCATCGCGATGACGTAGTTGCCGAGGGCCGGCACCACCCGGCGGATCGCCTGCGGCAGGACCACGATCTGCCAGGTCCGCAGCCGCGGCAGGTTCAGCGCCGTCGCGGCCTCCCACTGGCCGGCCGGTACGGCCTCGATGCCGGCGCGGTAGACCTGCATGGTGTACGTCGAGTAGTGCAGACCGATGCCGAGGACGCCGGTGGTCAGCGCGGACATCGTCAGGCCCCACTCGGGCATCACGTAGAAGAGGAAGAACAGCTGCACCAGCAGCGGGGTGTTGCGCACGAACTCGGTGACCACACCGACCGGCCAGCGCACCCAGCGGCTCGGCGTCCGCATCAGCAGCGCCCACACCAGGCCCAGCGCGAACGCGATCAGCGAACCCAGCGCGAGGGCCTGCAGGGTGACGAGCACACCGTCCCAGAAGTGCGGCATGAACTCGCTCACGGCGTTCCAGTCCCACTTCATGACGCACCCCCTCCGACACCGACACCGACGCCCGCGCCCACGGGCTCAGGAGCCGTCACCTTGCGCTCGGGCGCCTTGCCGACCCCCGCCTTCAGCTTCTTCTCCAGGCCCCGCATGACCCGGGTGAGCAGGAACGCGATCACGAAGTAGATGAGCAGGACGTATGTGTAGATCTCCGCGCTCTGCTGCAGCGCGAGCCGCACCAGGTTGGCGCTGAACGTCAGATCGCCCATGCCCATGACCGACACCAGCGCGGTGCCCTTGAGCAGTTCGATCAGCAGGTTGGAGAACGGCGGGATCATCTCCGGCACCGCCTGCGGCAGCAGGATCAGCCGCATCCGCTGCCAGGGCGTGAAGCTGAGCGCGATCCCGCCTTCCTTCTGCGCCGGGTCGACCGCGCCGAGCGCGCCGCGCACGATCTCCGAGCCGTAGGCGCCGTAGGTCAGCCCGAGCGCGAGCGTGCCCGCCCACATCGGCACCAGTTGCCAGCCGAAGGCCGGGGGCAGCACGAAGAAGACCCAGAAGATCATGACGAGGGCCGAGGTGCCGCGGAACACCTCGGTGTAGAAGCCCGCGAGGAAGCGGACGATCCACAGCCGGTGGGTGCGCGCGACCCCGACGACGAAGGAGACGGCGGCCGCCAGCAGACTGCTGAGGACCAGCAGCTGGACGGTGGTCCAGATGCCCTTGAGTACGAGTTCCCACAGTCCGGTGGTCATCCGCTCTTGCCTCCCCCGCACAGCTCCTTGGCGGTCAGGTCGGTCATCTCGTCCCGGGTGAAGCCGAAGGGCCTGAGGATGCGGAAGAGTTCGCCGCTCTTCTTCAGCTTGCGCAGCTCGACGTTGAAGGCGTCCCGCAGCCGGGTCTCGGTCGGCCGGAACGCGAAGGCGCCGCCGTCGACGTGCGGCTTGCCGTCCACGAGCGGCGCGAAGGCCTTGGTGGCCTCGGCCTTGCTCGACTTCTTCACCACCTCGCGGGTGGTGAGCGCCGTACCGGCGAAGACGTCGACGCGTCCGGCCTCGACGGCGTTCAGGCCCGCGACCTGGTCCGGGACGATCAGGATGTCGCTCTGCTTGTATCCGGCGTCGACGGCGTACTGGATCTCCGCATAACCGGTGCCGGTGGCGAACCTGGCCTTCTTCGCGACGACGTCCTTGTAGTTGTGAAGGCCTTTTGGATTTCCCTTGCGGACGATGAAGGAATCGAGCATCTGATAGTCGGGATCCGCGAAGATCACCTGCTGGCAGCGTTCGGGATTGACATACATCCCGGCCGCCACGACATCGAACTGCTGGGAATTCAGACCGGGAATCAGCGAGCCGAACTCGGTGGGCACGGGCTGCACCTTGTCGATACCCAGCCGCTTGAATATGACTTTGGCCAGCTCCGGTGCCTCACCGGTCAGCTCACCGTTCTTGTCGATGTATCCGAAGGGGATCTCACCCGCGATTCCCAGCCGCACCACACCCGCGGCACGGAGCCGTTCGAGCAGGTCACCGCCCTCGACGGTGGACGCGGTGGCCACGCGGCTGCAGCCCGCGGCCCCCAGCGCGCCGAGCGCAGCCACCCCCGCGAGCAGCGACCGGCGCGTGGTCCCGGAGGTTCCTCTGTCGTTTCCGTGATCGTTCTCGTACCCAAAAGGTGGAGCCATGGCGGCGCGGCTACCCGAAGGCATGCGATGTATGCACCATGGATGACATGGCCGACCGTTTCCTGGAAGTCTCGCTGGTCAAACGCGGAATCACCTGCACGGCAAAACTGCTGGACGACCGTGCTCCCCTCACCTGCGCGGCGGTGTGGGACGCCCTGCCCCTGGCGGGTGACGTTTATCACGCGAAATACGCGCGCAATGAGATCTACGCCCTGTTCCCTCCGTTCGCGACATCCGAACCACCCCTGGAAAATCCGACAGTAACCCCCATTCCGGGAGATCTCTGCTATTTCTCCTTCGCCGGGACGGAACTCGGCACGAAGGCCTACGGCTACGACCGCGAGGTCCGCGCGGGCACCACGGTCGTCGATCTCGCCCTCTTCTACGAACGCAACAACCTGCTGATCAACGCCGACGTGGGCTGGGTCCCCGGCATCGTCTGGGGCCAGGTCGTCGAGGGTCTGGAGGCGATGGCGGAGGGCTGCAACGACCTGTGGCGGTCGGGGGCGGCGGGGGAGACGCTCAGCTTCCGCCGGACGTGACCCCGGCCTCCCACAGCGCGTGGGCGGCCCGCAGCACCAGATCGTCCCGGTGCCGGGCCGCCACCAATTGCAGCCCGACCGGCAGGCCGTCCCCGTCCGTGCCGACGGGGACGGTCGCCGCCGGCTGCTGGGTCATGTTGAAGGGATAGGTGAAGGGCGTCCAGCCCGTCCAGCGCCGGTGCCCCGAGCCCTTCGGCACCTCGACGCCCGCCTCGAAGGCGGTGATCGGGAGCGTCGGGGTGGCCAGCAGGTCGTAGGTGTCGTGGAAGCGGCCCATCCGGCGGCCGAGCTCCATGCGGACGTCGACCGCGGCGAGGTAGTCGAGCGCGGAGAAGCGCGCGCCGGCCGCGCGGATCTCCTGCAGGCCGGGGTCGAGCGACTCCCGCTGCCGTGGCGAGAGCTGCTGGGTGACCCGGGCCGCGCCGGAGAACCACAGGGTGTGGAAGGCGTCCACCGGGTCGGCGAAGTCGGGGTCGGCCTCGGTGACGTACGCGCCGAGTTCCGCCAGCCGCTCCACCGCCCGGCGCACCGCGGCGGCCACGGCGGGCTGTACGGCCACCTGCCCGCCCAGGGACGGCGAGTACGCCACCCGCAGCCCCCGCA
>NZ_WVUG01000418.1 GCF_017614965.1 Streptomyces griseorubiginosus
GGCGACGCGTCAACACGCGTCGCCCGCCCGCCCCTTGCTGCGGACCGTCGTAAGACCGCCTACGAAACCACCGCGGGGTCCGTCGACTTGGCCATTCGCTCCGACTTGCCCTCCTCGTCGCCCACGGTGATGCCGCGCCGCTTGGAGATGTACACCGCCGTGACGATGACGAGCAGGGAGAGGATCGCGATCAGGATCCGCACCCCGATGTTCTTGTCGTCGCCGTAGGAGAACTTGATCACCGCCGGCGCGATGAGCAGGGACACCAGGTTCATCACCTTCAGCAGCGGGTTGATCGCCGGACCCGCGGTGTCCTTGAAGGGGTCGCCGACCGTGTCGCCGATGACGGTGGCCGCGTGGGCCTCGCTGCCCTTGCCGCCGTGGTGGCCGTCCTCGACGAGTTTCTTGGCGTTGTCCCAGGCACCACCGGAGTTGGCGAGGAACACCGCCATCAGCGTGCCCGCGCCGATCGCGCCCGCGAGGTAGGAGCCGAGCGCGCCGACTCCGAGCGTGAACCCGATGAAGATGGGCGCCATCACGGCGAGCAGACCGGGTGTGGCCAGCTCCCGCAGGGCGTCCCGGGTGCAGATGTCCACGACCTTGCCGTACTCGGGCTTCTCGCTGTAGTCCATGATCCCGGGGTGCTCGCGGAACTGCCGCCGCACCTCGTAGACCACCGAGCCCGCCGACCGCGACACCGCGTTGATCGCCAGCCCCGAGAAGAGGAAGACGACCGCCGCGCCCGCGATGAGACCGACGAGGTTGTTGGGCTGCGAGATGTCCAGGGACAGGCTCAACGGGGCGCCCTTGCCGGTCAGCTTCTCGCCCACGTCCTGCACGTTCGTGGTGATCGCGTCCCGGTACGACCCGAAGAGCGCCGACGCCGCCAGGACGGCGGTGGCGATGGCGATGCCCTTGGTGATGGCCTTCGTCGTGTTGCCGACGGCGTCCAGGTTGGTGAGCACCTGGGCGCCGGCGCCCTCGACGTCGCCGGACATCTCGGCGATGCCCTGCGCGTTGTCGGAGACCGGTCCGAAGGTGTCCATGGCGACGATCACGCCGACCGTGGTGAGCAGACCGGTGCCGGCCAGCGCCACCGCGAACAGCGCCAGCATGATCGACGTGCCGCCGAGCAGGAAGGCCCCGTAGACGCCGAGGCCGATCAGCAGCGCGGTGTAGACGGCCGACTCCAGACCCACCGAGATACCGGCGAGGACGACGGTGGCCGGGCCGGTCAGCGAGGTCTTGCCGATGTCCATGACAGGGCGGCGGTTGGTCTCGGTGAAGTAGCCGGTCAGCTGCTGGATCACGGCCGCCAGCAGGATGCCGATCGCCACCGCGACGAGCGCGAGGATGCGCGGATCGCCGTCCTTGGCCCGGATCGCCGCGTCGCTGATGCCGTCGAGGTCGCTGTACTTGGCCGGGAGATAGATGAAGACGGCCGCCGCCACCAGCCCGAGCGAGATCACCGCGGAGATGAAGAAGCCCCGGTTGATCGCGGACATGCCGCTGCGGTCGGCCCGGCGCGGGGCGACGGCGAAGATGCCGATCATGGCGGTGATCACGCCGATGGCCGGCACGATCAGCGGGAAGGCGAGCCCGGAGTCGCCGAAGGCCGCCTTGCCGAGGATCAGCGCGGCGACCAGGGTCACGGCGTACGACTCGAAGAGGTCGGCCGCCATGCCGGCACAGTCGCCGACGTTGTCGCCCACGTTGTCGGCGATGGTCGCGGCATTGCGCGGGTCGTCCTCCGGAATGCCCTGCTCGACCTTGCCGACCAGGTCGGCGCCGACGTCGGCGGCCTTGGTGAAGATGCCGCCGCCGACACGCATGAACATGGCGATCAGAGCGGCCCCGAGGCCGAAGCCCTCGAGCACCTTCGGCGCGTCGGCCGCGTACACCAGCACCACACAGGAGGCGCCCAGCAGACCGAGCCCCACTGTGAACATGCCGACGACGCCGCCCGTGCGGAAAGCGATCTTCATGGCTTTGTGCGAGACGGTGGTGAGATCCTTTTCCGGCTCACCCTCCGCCGGGGTCGCTTCCCGGGCCGCCGCGGCAACACGCACATTGCTGCGCACCGCCAGCCACATGCCGATATAACCGGTGGCCGCCGAGAACGCGGCGCCGATCAAGAAGAACACCGATCGGCCTGCGCGCTGATTCCAGTCGTCCGCGGGCAGCAGCATGAGCAGGAAGAACACGACGACGGCGAATACGCCGAGCGTGCGCAGCTGGCGTCCCAGATAGGCGTTGGCGCCTTCCTGGACCGCTTCCGCGATCTTCTTCATGCTGTCGGTGCCCTCGCCCGCCGCCAGCACCTGGCGCACCAGGATGCCCGCGACCACGAGCGCGGCCAGCGCGACGACTCCGATGATCGTCACGATGATCCGGTTGTCGTCGGTGAGCACTGCGGCTGCGAAGGTTGTGGGGTGGTCCAACTCATGAGGGGTAGAAAGCCCCGCCATTCGTCCTCCTTGACGCTTGGGCTGAGCTCAAGATGTGGACGGATTCTAGGTACCCCGACCTGATCAAAACAGAGCACGGGAAACGGAATTAACCTTCACATGCTTCTCAGCAAATGATCGACGTCACGCCAGGGAACCCGAAAGAGGTAACGCCCCAAAGGCATTGACGGCCGCATTGCCGCTTGATCGAATTATCACCTCATTGATCGTGAATTCATTCACGAATTGCAAAGGTGATCGGAAAAACTGAAAGGGCCCTGCTCAGCAGGGCCCTTCAGGCGGTCTTCGGGTGATCTAAGCTGATCTTCAGGTGGTCTTCTGCTGGTACGAGGGTGGGGTCAGGGGAGTACCGCGACCGGCGGAGTGGTCGGCCAGGTCATCCGGATCGACCCGCCGTTCTCCCCCGCACTGACCTCAACGTCGTCGACGAGGCCGCTGATGACCGCGAGGCCCATCTCGTCCTCCTCGGCCTCCACGTCGTCACCCAGCGACCCTGCTGCCCGGTCTCCGGGCACCGAGCGCGGTGCCTCGTCACCGACCTCGATGGAGAACTGCTTCTCCTCCTCGATCAGCTTCACCTGCACCGGCGTGGTGATGCCGGCGCTCTGGTGCAGTCCGACGGCACGGGAACAGGCCTCGCCGACGGCGAGCCTGACCTCGTCGAGAACGGCCTCGTCCACTCCGGCCCTGCGCGCCACCGCTGCCGCCACCAGTCGGGCGGTCCTGACGTGCTCGGGCAGCGCGCTGAAGCGGAGTTCAACGGTGGCCATGCGTCCCCCTCGGAACTACGGGCGTGCTGTGGGGGGACCGGGCCGCCGAAAGCCCGGACCCCCTGTCGGTACATCTTCCGTCCCGGGAGCGGACCCTTCCCGCTCCATGGGGCGGTGGTCAGTCGGTCGCCGCCACCGCTTCCTCGACCGAGGTGTGGATCGGGAACACCTTGGTGAGGCCGGTGATGCGGAAGATCTTCAGAATGCGCTCCTGGTTGCAGACCAGGCGCAGTGAGCCCTCATGGGCTCGTACCCGCTTCAGGCCGCCGACCAGCACGCCGAGCCCGGTGGAGTCGAGGAAGTCGACGCCCTCCATGTCGACGACGAGGTGGAAACTCCCGTCGTTCACCAGCTCGACCAGCTGCTCGCGCAGCTTGGGCGCGGTATATACGTCGATTTCGCCACCGACCTCGACGACCGTACGATCGCCGACGGTACGGGTCGACAGGGACAGGTCCACGGATCCTCCAGCACCTTGCTACTCGAGCGGTCGCCCCTCGGGACACCTCGGCAGAGCCCCCGGAACGGTTCGCCAGCCGCGATGGCATTCAATCACTTACGGCAGACGTGCACGACGCCTTGGTCCCATTGTCCGTCACGCCAGTGACACACTCGGTGCCGATGGCCAAGAATCACCGATCCGATCGATCCCCGGCGGACCCCGTGTCCCGGCTCGCACCGGGCACGATCCTGGACCGGCTCGCCTCCGGGCCGAGCCGGGCTTCGCGCATCACTCATACGGAGCACTTGCCCCCGCGCGAGGGTCGGCATGCCGTCTGGCCTGACCGGATTCGTTCGGAGGTCGTCGCGGCCGTGCGGGCCTGCGGCATCGAGCACCCCTGGGCCCACCAGGCGATCGCCGCCGAGCACGCCCTGGACGGCGACTCGGTGGTGGTCGCCACCGGCACCGCGTCCGGCAAGTCCCTGGCGTATCTCGTACCGGTCCTCTCCACCCTCCTGGAGGGCTCCGAGGCCCCGAACGGCCGCGGTGCCACCACCCTGTACCTGTCCCCCACCAAGGCGCTCGCGGCCGACCAGTGCCGATCCGTGAAGGAACTTTCACAACCCCTCGGAAATGCGGTACGCCCCGCGGTCTACGACGGCGACACCCCGTTCGAGGAGCGCGAGTGGATCCGCCAATACGCCAACTACGTCCTGACCAATCCGGACATGCTGCACCGCGGGATACTCCCCTCCCACCCCCGCTGGTCCTCCTTCCTGAAGTCCCTGAAGTACGTCGTCATCGACGAGTGCCACACCTACCGGGGCGTCTTCGGCTCCCACGTCGCCCAGGTGCTGCGCCGCCTGCGCCGCCTGTGTGCCCGCTACGGCGCCTCTCCCGTCTTCCTGCTCGCCTCCGCCACCGCCGCCGAGCCCGCGGTCGCCGCCCGCCGCCTCACCGGCCTCCCGGTCGTCGAGGTCGCCGACGACGCCTCCCCGCGCGGCGAGCTGCTGTTCGCCCTCTGGGAGCCCCCGCTCACCGAGCTGCAGGGCGAGAAGGGCGCCCCGGTCCGCCGTACCGCCACCGCCGAGACCGCCGACCTGCTCACCGACCTCGCCGTGCAGGGCGTGCGCTCGGTCGCCTTCGTCCGCTCCCGGCGCGGCGCCGAGCTGATCTCGGTCATCGCCCAGGAACGTCTCGCCGAGGTCGACCGCTCTCTCGCCCGGCGTGTCGCGGCCTATCGCGGCGGCTACCTCCCGGAGGAGCGTCGCGCCCTGGAACAGGCCCTCCACTCCGGCGAACTGCTGGGCCTCGCCGCGACGACCGCCCTCGAACTCGGCATCGACGTCTCCGGCCTGGACGCCGTGGTGATCGCCGGCTACCCCGGCACGCGCGCGTCCCTGTGGCAGCAGGCGGGCCGCGCCGGGCGCGCCGGGCAGGGGGCGCTGGCCGTCCTCGTGGCCCGCGACGACCCCCTGGACACCTTCCTCGTCCACCACCCCGAGGCCCTCTTCGACCAGCCGGTGGAATCCACGGTCCTCGACCCCGACAACCCGTACGTCCTCGCCCCGCACCTGTGCGCGGCCGCGGCGGAGATGCCCCTGACCGACGAGGACCTGGACCTCTTCGGTCCCGAGACCGAGAGCCTGCTGCCCCAACTGGAGGCCGCGAAGCTCCTGCGCCGTCGCACGAAGGCCTGGCACTGGACGCGCCGGGAACGGGCCGCTGACCTCACCGACATCCGCGGCGAGGGCGGAAGCCCGGTCCAGATCGTCGAAGCCGGCACCGGCCGTCTGCTGGGCACCGTGGACGCGGGCGCGGCGCACACGACCGTGCACGAGGGCGCGGTCCATCTCCACCAGGGGCGCACCTACCTGGTCCGCTCCCTCGACCTGGAGGACTCCGTCGCCCTGGTCTCTGAGGCGAACCCGCCCTACTCGACGGTCGCCCGGGACACAACCTCCATCTCCGTCCTGGAGACCGACACCGAGATCCCCTGGGGCGAGGGCCGCCTGTGCTACGGCTCCGTCGAGGTCACCAACCAGGTCGTGTCCTTCCTCCGCCGGCGTCTGATCACCGGTGAGGTCCTGGGCGAGACGAAACTCGACCTCCCTCCTCGTACCCTGCGCACACGCGCGGTGTGGTGGACGGTCACCGACGACCAGCTCGACGAGGCCCGCATCAACCCCGAGATCCTCGGCGGCGCCCTGCACGCCGCCGAACACGCGTCGATCGGCATGCTGCCCCTCTTCGCGACCTGCGACCGCTGGGACATCGGCGGCGTGTCGATCCCCCTGCACCCCGACACGCTCCTGCCGACGGTCTTCGTGTACGACGGCCACCCCGGCGGTGCGGGCTTCGCCGAGCGCGCCTTCCACACCGCCCGGACCTGGCTCACCGCCACCCGCGAGGCCATCGCCTCCTGCGAGTGCGACGCCGGCTGCCCGTCCTGCATCCAGTCCCCCAAGTGCGGCAACGGCAACGACCCACTCCACAAGAGGGGGGCGGTACGACTCCTCACGGTGCTTCTGCGGGGGGCACCCGAGGAGAAGCCGGGGGACGGGGTGG
>NZ_WVUG01000419.1 GCF_017614965.1 Streptomyces griseorubiginosus
GCCAGCCGCAGCACCTGGGAGGCGGTGAGCGAGGCGGGCAGGGGGACGTCGGTGACGGCCTCCCGCGCGCGGAGGAGTTCACCGGTGAGGGCGTCGAGGTCGCGGTCCCAGGAGGCGATGGCGCGGGCTTCCTCCGGGGTGAGCCGGGTGGGGGGCGTGGCGGGCGCCGTCCGACGCGCGCGTGCGCTCTCGTGGTTGCCGCGCTCCGGGGCTCCGGCCTGGTGCGGGACGGTCGGGCGGTCCGTGGACAGGGAGTCCCAGTCGGCGGGCTCCTCGTCCGGGAAGGTATCCGCCGGGTACGGCTCGTCGTCGTCCGGGGGCGGCGGCCAGTCCGGGTCCTGGTGGTCGTCGGGGTCGTGTACGGGCGCGGGGTGGCCGTCCTCGTGGGAGGCGAGGTCCTCCAGGTGGGCCAGGACGGTCTCGGCCGCGGCCCGTCGACGGGTGAGGGACGCCTCGTCGAGGGGCAGGGGCCAGACCTGGTCGGCGTCCGCGGCGTGCAGGGCGGGGTTCTCCGCGTCCTCGGCCGGCTCGTCGGCCCAGGCCTCGATCTCGCCGTACCCGGCCTCGCAGTGGTCGTGGAGGGCCCGCAGGAAGTCGGAGGGGCCGCGCGGTTTCTTCTGGGTGGGGCCCCACCAGTGGCCGGAGCCGAGCAGGAGGGTGCGGGGGCGGGTGAAGGTGACGTAGCCCAGGCGGAGTTCCTCGGTGTGCTGGTGATCCTTCATGGCCTCCTGGAAGGCCTTCAGGCCGCGCGCGTCCCAGGACGTGACGTCGGGCAGGGTGTCGGCGTCGCCGCGCAGCTCGTGCGGCAGCACCTTGCCCTGCGCGGTCCACTTCTCCCGGCCCTTGGTGCTGGGGAAGGTGTCCTTGACCAGGCCGGGGACGGCGACGACGTCCCACTCCAGGCCCTTGGACTTGTGGGCGGTGAGCACCTTGACGGTGTTCTCGCCGCCCGGGAGGGCGTTGTCCAGGCCCTTCTCGTACTGGGCGGCCGTCCGCAGGAAGCCCAGGAAGGCGAGCAGGGTCGCCTCGCCGTCGCCGGCGGCGAAGGAGGCGGCGATGTCCAGGAAGTTCGACAGGGTCTCGCGGCGCCGGGCGGCCAGGGCGTGCGGGGACGCCGACAGCTCGACCTCCAGGCCGGTGACGGCGAGGACCCGGTGCAGCACGTCCATCAGCGGGTCCGCCAACGACCGGCGCAGATCGCGCAGTTCGGCGGCGAGGCGGGCGAACCGCACGCGCGCGTCGGGCGAGAACGGCAGCCCGTCGTCCTCCTGCTCGGCGTCCAGCGGCAGCTCCAGGAAGGTCTCCAGGGCGTCCGCGAGCGATATCACCTCGGACGGGTCGACCCCCTCCACGGCCTCGGCGAGCCTGCGGTCCCGGTCGTCGCCGGTGTCCACGCGCGCGTGGGCGACGAGAAAGCGGGCGCGGCGCCCCAGGAGGGCGAGGTCGCGCGGGCCGATGCGCCAGCGCGGGCCGGTCAGCAGGCGTACCAGGGAGGCGTTGGCTCCGGGGTCCTGGAGGACCTCGCAGACGGCGACCAGGTCGGCGATCTCGGGCAGGTGCAGCAACCCGGACAGGCCGACGACCTCGACGGGGACGTCCCGGGCGACCAGGGCGCCCTGGATCTCGGCGAAGTCGGTCGCCGTACGGCACAGGACGGCGATCTCGCCGGGCGCCTTGCCGGTGCGCACCAGGTGGGCGATGGAGTCGGCGACCCACTCGATCTCCTCGGCGTGGGTGGCCAGCAGCGCGCAGCGGACCATGCCGTCGCGCTCGGCGCCCGGGGCCGGCCGCAGGGCCTCCACGCCCGCGTGCATGGCCCGCAGGGGCTCGGCGAGGCCGTTGGCGAGGTCGAGGAGGCGGCCGCCGCTGCGACGGTTCTCGCTGAGTGCCTGACGGGTCGCGGGGCGGCCGTCGGGGTGCGCGAAGTGCTCGGGGAAGTCGTCCAGGTTGGCGACGGAGGCACCACGCCAGCCGTAGATCGCCTGGCAGGGGTCGCCGACGGCGGTCACCGGGTGGCCGGTGCCCTCGCCGAAGAGGCCTGCCAGGAGGACGCGTTGGGCCACCGAGGTGTCCTGGTACTCGTCGAGGAGGACCACCCGGAACTCGTCGCGCAGGATCCGGCCCACCTCGGGGATTCGCGCGAGCCGCGCTGACAGGGCGATCTGGTCGCCGAAGTCGAGCAGGTCGCGTTCGCGTTTGGCGGCGCGGTAGCGGACCACCAGGTCGGCGAGTTCCCGGCGGGCGGCGGCGGCCTTGGGGACCTGCCGCAGGGCGTCGTTGCTGAGCCGGACGCCCTCCAGGGTGGCGAGCAGTCCGGTGTCGTACGTCCGCACGTCCTCGGGCCGTACGAGGTGCTCGGCGAGTTCGGAGTCCAGGGCGAGCAGGTCGCTGACGAGGTCGGCGAAGGAGCGGGTGAGCGCGGGGTAGGGGCCGGGGGCCTCCCTCAGCACACGCGCGGCGAGCTGGAAACGGGTGGCGTCGGCGAGCAGCCGGGAGGTCGGCTCCAGGCCGATGCGCAGGCCGTGGTCGGTCAGCAGGCGGCCCGCGAAGGCGTGGTAGGTGGAGATCACCGGCTCGCCCGGCGGGTTGTCGGGGTCGATGACGTCCGGGTCGGTGACGCCCGCCTTGATCAGCGCCTTGCGCACGCGTTCGGCGAGCTCGCCGGCGGCCTTGTTGGTGAAGGTGAGGCCGAGGACCTGCTCGGGGGCGACCTGGCCGGTGCCGACCAGCCAGACCACGCGGGCCGCCATCACCGTCGTCTTGCCCGAGCCGGCTCCGGCCACGATCACCTGCGGAGCGGGCGGCGCGATGATGCAGTCCGTCTGCTCCGGGGTGAACGGGATCCCGAGGAGTTCCTTGAGCTGATCGGGATCGGTGATACGGGGCGGCACGTCAGAGAGGCTAGCGGCGGCCACTGACAGCGGAGGCCGGATCGCCCCCGGAGCCGGGGGAAAACGCAGGTCGGCGCGCGTGGTGTCGTCGATCATCCGGGTTACTCGACGACGTGCCGTCCCTCCGGGCGGGCACTGCAGGACGCCTGGAACGCGCAGTGGGCACAGTGTTGTCCGGTGGCCGGTGTGAACCGTTCGTCGAGCACCTTTCCGGCGGCCGTGGCCAGCAGCTCGCCGACCCACTCCCCTTCCAGCGGTTCCTGGGCCTGCACCCTGGGCAGGGTCTCGCCGCCGTCGCGCTGGGCGGCGCCCTGGCGCAGCTGGACCAGTTCGGCGCCGCCGGGCTCGGGGCGGGCCCCGTCGAACGCCTCGTCCACGGCGCCCTCACGGACGGCGAGCTGGTAGACGGCGAGCTGCGGGTGGCGGGCCACCTCGGCCTTGCTGAGGGGCTGTTTGCCGGTCTTGAAGTCGACGACGTAGGCCCGCCCTTCGCCGTCCGTCTCCACGCGGTCCATCTGGCCGCGGATGCGGACCTCGTAGTCGCCCGCTTCGAGGGTGACGTCGAAGTCGTGCTCGCTGGCCACGGGGGTGCGGCCGGTGCGGTCCATGACGTGCCACTTCAGGAAGCGTTCGAGCGCCACGCGCGCGTTCTCCTTCTCCTGCGCCGACTTCCACGGCGCGTCGAAGGCGAGCGCGTTCCACACGGAGTCGAGGCGCTCCATGAGGACGGCGAGATCGGCGGGTGTGTGCCCGGAGGCGACCTCGTCGGCGAGGACGTGCACGACGTTGCCGAAGCCCTGGGCGGCCGTCGCCGGTGCGTCGGCCTTCACCTCGCGGCCCAGGAACCACTGCAGGGCGCAGGTGTTGGCGAGTTGGTCGAGGGCGCTGCCGGAGAGGACGACGGGCTGGTCGCGGTTGCGCAGGGGCACCTTGCTCTCGGTCGGCTCGTACATGCCCCACCAGCGGTAGGGATGGGCCGAGGGGACGAGCGGGCGGCCGTCCTCGTCGGCGAGCGCGGCGAGACGGGCCAGCCGGTGGGCGGCGGCCTCCCTGAGGGTGTCCGAGACACGCGGGTCGACCGTCGTGGCGCGCAGTTCGGCGACGAGCGCGGCGACGGAGAGCGGGCGGCGGGGACGGCCGGTGACGTCCCTGGGTTCGACCCCGAGTTCGGTGAGGAAGCGGGAGGGCTGGTCGCCGTCGTCGGCGGCCGCCTTCACGGCGGTGACGACGAGTCGTTCACGCGCGCGTGTGGCGGCGACGTAGAACAGGCGGCGCTCCTCCGCGAGCAGCGCGCCCGGGCTGAGCGGTTCGGCGAGTCCGTCACGCCCGATGCGGTCGGCCTCCAGCAGCGAGCCGCGGCGGCGAAGGTCGGGCCACAGGCCCTCCTGCACGCCGGCGACGACGACCAGGCGCCATTCCAGCCCCTTGGAGCGGTGCGCGGTCATCAGGCGCACGGCGTCCGGGCGCACGGCGCGCCCTGTGAGGGTGTCGGCGGCGATGTCCTCCGCGTCGATCTCCTCCAGGAAGTTGAGGGCGCCCCGGCCGCCGGTGCGCTCCTCCGCGCGCGCGGCGGTCGCGAACAGCGCGCAGACGGCGTCCAGATCACGGTCGGCGTTGCGTCCGGCCGCGCCGCCGCGCCGGGCGGACCGCTCCAGACGCGCGGGCCAGGGTGTGCCCTCCCACAGTTCCCACAGCGCCTCTTCGGCCGTACCGCCGCCTGCGAGGCGCTCCCGGGCCTTGCGCAGCAGCGCGCCGAGCCGCTGGGCGCCACGCGCGTACGCGGGGTCGTGCACGGCCAGGCGCTCGGGCTCGGCGAGCGCGCGCGTGAGCAGTTCGTCGGACGGCGGCGGCAGGGGGTTGCCCCCGGCCCGCTCCTCGTCGCGCAGAGCACGGCCGAGACGGCGCAGGTCGGCGGCGTCCATCCCGGCGAGGGGCGAGGCGAGGAGGCTGAGGGCGGTTTCGGTGTCGAGCCAGCAGGGCTCGTTCCCGTCCTCGTCGTCGCCCCGTACGCTGCCGTCGGCCGCGCCCGGCGCCGACTCCGCCGTCGCCACCGCCCGCAGGGCCGTCAGCAGGGGGGCCACCGCCGGTTCGTGGCGCAGGGGGAGGTCGTCGCCGTCGATGTCCAGGGGGACGCCGGCCGCGGTGAGGGCCCGGCGGACCGTCGGGATGGTGCGGGAGCCGGCGCGGACCAGGACGGCCATCTCGCCCCAGGGGACGCCGTCCTCCAGGTGGGCCCGGCGGAGGATGTCGGCGATGTTGTCGAGTTCCGTGCCGGGCGTCGGATACGTGAAGACCTCTACGCGGCCGCCGTCCCGTACCGGGGCGAGCTCGCGGTGCGCGCGTACCCTCTCCACCGGAAGGCGGGTCAGGGGCATGCGCTGGGTGAGCAGACGGGTCGCGGCGAGCAGGGCGGCGCCGGAGCGACGGGAGGTGCGCAGGACCTCCACGGGCGCCGGACGGCCGTCCGCGCGCGGGAAGGTCTCCGGGAACTCCAGGATGCCGTTGACGTCGGCGCCACGGAACGCGTAGATCGACTGGTCGGGGTCGCCGAAGGCCACCAGGGTGCGGCCGCCGCCCGCGAGGGCGTGCAGCAGCCGTACCTGGGCCGCGTCGGTGTCCTGGTACTCGTCCACCAGTACGGCGTCGTACTGCGCCGCCAGCCGTTCGGCGACCTCGGGGCGGCGGGCGAGGAGGACCGCGCGATGGACCAGTTCCGCGTAGTCGAGGACGCCCTGCATGTCGAGCACGTCCAGGTACTCGGCGAGGAAGGCGGCGGCGGCACGCCAGTCGGGGCGCCCGATACGTCGGGCGAAGGCGTCCAGGGCGCCGGGGCCGAGACCCAGTTCACGGCTGCGGGCGAGGACGGCCCGGACCTCGTCGGCGAATCCCCGGGTGGTCAGACAGGCGCGCAGTTCGTCGGGCCAGCGCACGTGCGCGAGACCGAGCCGTTGCAGGTCTGGCTGACCGGCGAGCAGTTCACGGACGGCGACGTCCTGCTCGGGACCGGACAGCAGCCGCAGCGGCTCCACGAAGAGGTCGCTGTCCTGGTGGGCGCGGACCAGGGCGTAGCAGAACGAGTGGAAGGTGGTCGCCCGGGGCGCGCGGGCGGCCCCCACGCGCAGCGCCATGCGGTCGCGCAGTTCGACGGCCGCCTTGCGGCTGAACGTCAGCACCAGAATGCGCTCGGGGTCACCGCCACGGGCGATTCGCGCCGCCACCGACTCGACGAGCGTGGTGGTCTTTCCGGTGCCCGGCCCTGCCAGGACGAGCAGCGGACCGCCGGTGTGGTCAACCACGGAGCGCTGTGCGGCGTCCAGTCGAGGGGGGACCGGTC
>NZ_WVUG01000041.1 GCF_017614965.1 Streptomyces griseorubiginosus
GCCGCAGGGCCCGGTGCTGCCGGAGCCGCAGGGCCCGGTGCACCCGGAGCCACAGGGCCAGGCGGGCCTATGCGGCGCAGGGTTGAGCCGGGAGGCGCGGGGCCGCGTGGCCGGGAGCCGCAGGGCCCGGTGCTGCCGGAGCCGCAGGGCCCGGTGCACCCGGAGCCACAGGGCCAGGCGGGCCTATGCGGCGCAGGGTTGAGCCGGGAGGCGCGGGGCCGCGTGGCCGGGAGCCGCAGGGCCGGGCGGGCCCGGAGCCGCAGGCCGGGCGGGCCTGTGCGGCGCGGAGGTGAGTCGGGAGGCGCGGGATGAGGTGGCCGGGAGCCGCAGCGCTTGGTGGGCCAGTGCGGCGCGGGGGCCGACGGGGACCGGCGCACGGGTGAACCGGGAGGCGCGGGGACCGAGTGGGTCCATGGGGCGCACCGGTGCCCGAGCCCGTTGGACGGACCCGACCGCCATCGGCGCGTAGGCCCGTGGGCCTTCCTCACGGTCCCGGCGCCTCCTCGCCCCGTGCCGTTGCGCGGTGCCGAACGGGGGTGGAAGTCTGGATACCGGCACCGGCTCGGGGAGTGCCCGGGGACCGTGGACGCGTCCCCGGCACAGCCTGTGCTCCGCGCCCGGTGGCGACACCCGGCGTGGTGAGGGCCGGTCCCCACCACCTGGAGGTACCCGTGAACAGCGCCGACGGATGGGGAGACGACGTCTACCAGCCCGACGGAGACGACCAGCGCGAGGACACGGGGCTGCTCGACTCCGAGGACACCCTGGAGTACGACGGTGTGGAAGACCCCCTCGACCGCGGCTGGTCCCCTCCGGAGCGGCCCTGGGCCGTGGAGCACCTCGGTGTGACGGCCGCCGAACGCCGGGTCGGGGAGACGCTGGACCAGCGGCTCGCCGAGGAACTGCCCGACCTCACCGACAGCGAGGGCGACGGTCTGGGCGACTGCGACGGCACCGACGGGGAACTCCTGGACAACGAGGTCGGCGCGGTCCGCTCCGGCCGGCTCGTGGCCCCCGACGAGGGAGCGCACGAGGACGAGGAGAGCGCGCTGGTCGCCACCGACGTGGGCATCGACGGCGCGGCGGCCTCCGCCGAGGAAGCCGCCATGCACATCGTCGACGAGGACGCGCTGTCCGGCTGATCCACCTCTACCGCTGACGGCAAGGAGCAGGCATGCAGCAGGACAAGCACCCCGACTACCACCCCGTCGTCTTCCGCGACCGCGCCGCCGGCTACGCCTTCCTCACCCGGTCCACCGCGAGCAGCGACCAGACCATCGAGTGGGACGACGGCGAGACCTACCCGGTGGTGGACGTGGAGATCTCCTCGGAGAGCCACCCCTTCTACACCGGCAAGGCCCGCACCGTGGACTCGGAGGGCCGCATCGCCCAGTTCGAACGCCGCTACGGCTCGGGCGCGGGCCAGGGGACCTGAGCGGGGGCCGACTGCTGGGGGGACGGCCGGCTGGGCGGAGGACGCCTGGGCGAAGGGCGCCCGGGAGGAGGGCTTCCTCTGCGTCCCGCTCGCCGGTTTTCGGGGCCCGCTCAGATGAAGTTCAGTGCCGCCGCGCAACCCACCCCGCCCAGCAGCATGAACGCCGGCATCAGCACCTTCAGCTCGACCCAGCTGCCCGCCCGGAACCGCATGACCTTGGGCGGGCCCACGGGGTACCAGCGCTTGCGGCCCACCGGGATCGGCCACAGGATCGGGCAGCCCGAGACGGTCAGCGCGTCGCCGATGTCGTGCACTATCGCCCCCAGCACGATCGGCAGCCCCAGCCACAGGTACTGCTGGCCGGGCTGCGTGAACAGCCAGTCCGAGCCGTTGCCCGGCTTGTCCAGTATCCCGGCGAGGATCCAGGCGCTGGTCCCCGCCAGCAGCCACACCAGGACATCGCTGCTGGAGCCGCGGGCCGCCCGCCACAGCAGGCCCTCGATGGCCAGCACCATGTGGACGAAGAGGATGGCGAGGACCGCCCAACGGCCACCCGTCACGGCCGCGGCCGCCGTACCCCCACCGATCAGGACGGCCCACAGCCAGGTGTGGGTGAGCGTGCGGTGGCCGCCGGACCGGCGCGGGTCGCCCTGCTTCCTCGTCGCCTTGTAGACGGCGTAGGAGAGCTTGTCGACGATCTCGCACAGCCCGCGCGAGAGCGGACCGAACGCCCTGGAGATGGTGGCCGCTTTGTGGTCGAGGTCCGGGGCGAGGGCCGCTCCGGCGCAGATCAGGGCACCGACCAGGAGGACCGGCCAGGGCATCGGGTGTCCCGCCGCGGCGGCCGCGGCACCGACGCCGAGCCAGGCCGCGGCCCCCGACAGTGAGTGTGCTGGTCCCATCATGGCCGTTCCCCGCCCCATTCCTCGTGTGCCGCTGTCCAGTTGACCGGGTGCGCTGACGCTCCGTCGGCGACACAGCGTACTGGTCGTGATCTTCGACCTCGCATCCGATTCCCCTATGGAGGAGGACGCCAGGCAAGATGGGTCCGTGACACTCATCGATCAGCTTCCTTCGACCGCCGACCCCGACGCCCTCTACGAAGCCTTCGACTCGTGGGCCCAGGAGCGCGGTCTGACGCTCTACCCCCACCAGGAGGAGGCGCTGATCGAGGTGGTCTCCGGCGCGAACGTGATCGTGTCGACACCCACCGGCTCCGGCAAGAGCATGATCGCCGCGGGTGCCCACTTCGCCGCGCTGGCCCGCGACGAGGTCACCTTCTACACGGCGCCGATCAAGGCGCTGGTCTCGGAGAAGTTCTTCGAGCTGTGCAAGATGTTCGGCACCGGGAACGTGGGCATGCTGACCGGCGACGCGTCGGTCAACGCCGACGCTCCCGTCATCTGCTGCACCGCCGAGGTGCTGGCGTCGATCGCGCTGCGCGACGGCAAGGACGCGGATGTCGGCCAGGTGGTCATGGACGAGTTCCACTTCTACGCGGAGGGCGACCGCGGCTGGGCCTGGCAGATCCCGATCCTGGAACTCCCCCAGGCGCAGTTCATCCTGATGTCGGCGACACTCGGCGACGTGTCCTTCTTCGAGAAGGACCTCACGCGCCGCACCGGCCGCCCCACGTCGGTGGTCCGCTCGGCCACCCGCCCAGTGCCCCTCTCCTACGAGTACCGGCTCACCCCGCTCACCGAGACCCTCACCGACCTGCTGGAGACCAGGCAGGCGCCGGTCTACATCGTGCACTTCACGCAGGCCCAGGCCGTGGAGCGGGCGCAGGCGCTGATGAGCATCAACATGTGCTCCAAGGAGGAAAAGGAGCAGATCGCCGAGCTGATCGGCAACTTCCGCTTCACCACCAAGTTCGGCCGCAACCTCTCCCGCTACGTCCGGCACGGCATCGGCGTCCACCACGCCGGCATGCTGCCCAAGTACCGGCGACTGGTGGAGAAGCTCGCCCAGGCCGGCCTGCTGAAGGTCATCTGCGGTACCGACACCCTCGGCGTGGGCGTCAACGTCCCCATCCGCACGGTGCTGTTCACGGCGCTGACCAAGTACGACGGCAGCCGGGTGCGCACGCTGCGGGCACGTGAGTTCCACCAGATCGCGGGCCGGGCCGGACGGGCGGGCTTCGACACGGCGGGCTTCGTCGTCGCGCAGGCGCCCGAGCACGTCATCGAGAACGAGAAGGCCCTCGCGAAGGCGGGCGACGACCCGAAGAAGCGTCGCAAGGTCGTGCGCAAGAAGGCGCCGGAGGGCTTCGTCGGGTGGACGGAGAACACCTTCGAGAAGCTCATCGCCTCCGAGCCGGAGCCGCTGACCTCGCGGTTCCGGGTGACGCACACGATGCTGCTGTCGGTGATCGCCCGCCCGGGCAACGCCTTCGAGGCGATGCGGCATCTGCTGGAGGACAACCACGAGCCGCGCAAGCAGCAGCTGCGGCACATCCGCCGGGCCATCGCGATCTACCGTTCGCTGCTGGACGGCGGCATCGTCGAAAAGCTCGACACGCCGGACGCCAGTGGCCGCATCGTCCGTCTCACGGTGGACCTTCAGCAGGACTTCGCGCTCAACCAGCCGCTGTCCACCTTCGCGCTCGCCGCGTTCGAACTCCTCGACCCCGAGTCGCCGTCCTACGCCCTGGACATGGTCTCCGTCGTCGAGTCGACGCTGGACGACCCCCGGCAGATCCTCGTCGCCCAGCTGAACAAGGCGAAGGGCGAGGCGGTGGCCGCGATGAAGGCGGACGGCGTCGAGTACGAGGAGCGCATGGAGCGTCTCCAGGACATCAGCTACCCCAAGCCCCTGGAGGAACTGCTCTTCCACGCGTACAACACGTACCGCAAGAGCCATCCGTGGGTCGGCGACCATCCGCTGTCGCCGAAGTCCGTCATCCGCGACATGTACGAACGGGCGTTGTCCTTCACGGAGTTGGTGTCCTTCTACGAACTGGCCCGCACCGAGGGCATCGTGCTGCGCTACCTCGCCAGCGCCTACAAGGCCCTCGACCACAACATCCCCGACGACCTGAAGTCCGAGGACCTGCAGGACCTCATCGAGTGGCTCGGCGAGATGGTCCGCCAGGTCGACTCCAGCCTGCTGGACGAATGGGAGCAGCTGGCGAACCCGGAGGAGATGACCGCCGAGGAGGCCCAGGAGAAGGCGGACGAGGTCAAGCCCGTCACCGCCAACGCGCGTGCCTTCCGCGTCCTGGTCCGCAACGCCCTGTTCCGCCGCGTCGAGCTCGCCGCCCTGGACCAGGTGGAGGAGCTGGGCGAGATGGACGCCGACTCCGGCTGGGACGCGGAGGCGTGGGGCGAGGCGATGGACAAGTACTGGGACGAGTACGACGACCTCGGCACCGGCCCCGACGCCCGCGGCCCCAAGCTGCTGGTGATCCAGGAGGAACCGCAGAACGGTCTGTGGCGGGTCCGGCAGATCTTCGACGACCCGAACGACGACCACGACTGGGGCATCAGCGCGGAGATCGACCTCGCGGCCTCCGACGCGGAGGGCCGTGCGATCGTCCGTGTCACCGACGTCGGACAGCTGTGAGCCAAGGAGCGACCCACCCATGACGAACCCGGCCGAGAGACTGGTCGACCTGCTCGACCTGGAGCAGATCGAGGTCAACATCTTCCGTGGCCTGAGCCCCCACGAGTCCCTGCAACGGGTCTTCGGCGGCCAGGTGGCGGGCCAGGCGCTGGTCGCCGCCGCCCGCACCACGGACGGCGACCGCCCCGTGCACTCGCTGCACGCGTACTTCCTGCGCCCGGGCCGGCCGGGCGTGCCGATCGTGTACCAGGTCGAGCGGGTCCGGGACGGCAGGTCGTTCACCACACGCCGGGTCACCGCCGTGCAGCAGGGCCGCACGATCTTCAATCTCACCGCCTCCTTTCACAAGCCTGAGGAAGGTCCCTTCGAGCACCAGCTGCCGCCGGCCCGCAAGGTCCCGGACCCGGAGTCCCTGCCGACGGTCGTGCAGGAGATCCAGGAGCATCACGGTGCGCTGCCGGAGCAGTTGGAGCGCATGGCGCGCCGTCAGCCCTTCGACATCCGCTATGTGGACCGTCTGCGCTGGACCCCGGAGGAGATCAAGGACGCCGAGCCGCGCAGTGCCGTGTGGATGCGCGCGGTCGGACCCCTGGGCGACGATCCGGTGGTGCACACCTGCGCGCTGACCTACGCCAGCGACATGACCCTGCTGGACGCCGTGCGCATCCCGGTCCAGCCCCTGTGGGGTCCGCGGAGCTTCGACATCGCGTCGCTGGACCACGCCATGTGGTTCCACCGGCCGTTCCGCGCGGACGAGTGGTTCCTGTACGACCAGGAGTCGCCGATCATGACGGGCGGCCGGGGCCTGGCCCGTGGGCGGATCTACGACGTGGAGGGACGCCTGCTGGTGTCCGTGGTCCAGGAGGGCCTGTTCCGGCCGCTGTAGGTCAGGAGTTTCTGCGGCGCAGCCAGCCGAGCAGCCCCCGGGAGCGGTCGCCGGCGTCGACGGCGGGCGGAACCGGCTCCGCCACCGCTGGTACCGGGTGCATCCGTTCCTCCCGCGTCCGGGGATCCGCCCGCGTCGGTTGCTCCGCGGCTGCGGGCGCCGGCCTCGGCTCCTCCGCAGCCGTCTGCCGCGGCCGGGGGGCCGGATGCTGTGTGCGGGCGATGTCCAGTGCGTGCGCGAGGTCGGCTCGGAACCAGCCGATCTCGTCCGGTTCGTCGGCCTTCAGGATCCGCTCGGCGAGCTCCGCGCTGGGTGAGCCGGGGGTCCCGTAGGACACGGGCTTGGGCAGGAACCGGCTCAAGTGGGCGTGCTCGTACGGGTCCTTGACGATGTCCGCGACCTGGACGGGGTCGAGCATCGAGGCCACGGCCGCCGCCCTGGCCCAGGGGTGGCCCCCGGCCTGCCGGGTCAGGAAGCCGAGCCGACGACCGCGCCAGTTGCGCCGCCGCGCGTCGATGCCCTCCTCCAGCTTCTGCCGCAGATCGGCCGGCGTTCGGCCGCTCAGGAGCGGTGCGTTGTCCTCGTCGGCCGCGAACTGGCGTAGTTCGTCGGCAAGATAGAGCCAGACCACGGCCCGATAGCGGTTGAGGTAAAAGCGCACCGGCACGATCATGCCCAGCCGGGCGAGCCGGGTGAACCTGCCGGTGGAGACCTCCAGCAGAGCCGCGCCCGCCGTGGTGCCGACGACCTCGACGCGTTTCAGCAGTGTCTCGGGAAAACCGTCCAGGGCACGCAGCCGGTCGATCTCGGCGCGGGTGACGCGCCGTCCGCCCCCGCCCTCGTCGGGGACGGTACGGACGAGTCCGAGATCGGCCGCGAGGTCGAACTCGCCTCGTTTCAGCCCCAGTTCCCGCGCGGCGCGGCTGGGCGTGTACGCCTGGGCGGTCGATGGTGCGACGATGTTGCCCGACATGATCTCTCCCCCGTGGAGTAGGTGGCCGCCGCCGTTCGTGCGGCCTCGGAAAAAACCGTAGCCGCTGGGGCGGATCTCGTGGCCGGCCTGTGGATAACTCCACGGGAGAGGGAGAACCTGCAGGTCAGGCGTCTGGGAACGGGGACCGGTCGGGCTGTCGGGCCTCCACGTCGAGGTGTTCGCCGACGCGGTTGACGAGCAGGGTCATCTCGTAGGCGATCTGCCCGATGTCGGCCTCCGCGGCGCTGAGGACGCACAGACAGCTGCCGGTGCCGGCAGCGGTGACGAACAGCACCGCGTCGTCGAACTCGACCATGGTCTGCCGTACGCTGCCCGCGCCGAAGTGGCGTCCCGAGCCCTTGGCCAGGCTGTGCAGCCCGGACGAGACGGCGGCGAGATGCTCGGCGTCCTCGCGTCGCAGTCCCGTGCTCGCTCCCGTCACCAGCCCGTCGTTGGACAGGACCAGCGCATGCCGCACATGTTCGACGCGCTCGGTCAGGTCGTCCAGCAGCCAGCCAAGTGTCTGGTTCTGCGCCATGTTCCGGATCTCCCCGTGTGACGACTCCCCCTGGCCGGAGGATCTCCCGTCAGCCTTCCCCACCATCGCGCCCGCGGGCAAGGAGGATAGGGGCATGGCACAGAAGATGACCGATGAGGAATGGCGGGCGTTCGTCTCGGACGGCACCCGCACCGCGAAACTGTCGACCGTCCGGGCCGACGGGAGTCCGCACGTGACGCCCGTCTGGTTCGTCCTGGACGGCGACGACCTGGTGTTCAACACCGCCAAGACCAGCGTGAAGGGGCGGAACCTGGCCCGGGACGGACGGGCGGCGCTGTGCGTGGACGCCGACCGGCCGCCGTACGACTTCGTCGTGCTGCGAGGGCGCGCCCACATCTCGGAGGACCTCGAGGAGGTGCGGTACTGGGCCACCCGCATCGGCGCGCGGTACATGGGCGAGGACCGGGCCGAGGAGTTCGGGGCGCGCAACGGCGTGCCGGGCGAACTCCTCGTACGCGTCACGATCGACAAGGTCCTGGCCGAGAAGGCCGTCTCGAGCTGACGTCCGGTCAGCCGACCGAGTCCAGCAGCCGGGCGGTGTGCATCCGCCCGGCGTACTCGACGAGCCGGATCAGCACCTCCTTGCCGGAGTCGCGGTCCCGGGCGTCGCAGAGCACCACCGGCGTCCCCTGGTCGAGGTCGAGGGCGCGTGAGACGTCCTGTGCGTTGTAACGGCGGGCGCCGGAGAAGCAGTTGACGGCCACCACGAACGGGATGTGCCGGTGCTCGAAGTAGTCCACGGCGGGGAAGCAGTCCTCGAGGCGCCGGGTGTCGGCGAGGACCACGGCACCGAGGGCACCCTGTGACAGCTCGTCCCACAGGAACCAGAAGCGGTCCTGGCCCGGGGTGCCGAAGAGATAGAGCGACAGGCCGGAACGGATGGTGATGCGGCCGAAGTCCATGGCGACGGTGGTCGTGACCTTCTGGTCCACGCCGTCGGTGTCGTCCACCCACTGCCCGGCCTCGCTGAGCAGTTCCTCCGTGCGCAGCGGCCGGATCTCGCTGACCGCGCCCACCAGGGTGGTCTTGCCCACGCCGAATCCGCCGGCGACCAGTATCTTCAGCGCCAGCGCGGTCGTCTCGCCGCCGTCGGCGTCGGAGTGCTCGGAGACCATGGATCACTTCTCTCGGGAGTGCCGGCAACGGTCGGCATCGGTCGAAATCAGCATCATGACAACTGCGTCCCTTCTCCGTGGGATTGGACCGCTTTTTGCCCGATGCGACCGACCGGTACCTGTTCGGTGTCCGGGTGGGTGCACAAGTCGGGACCGTCCGTGCCCGGGTGGTTGTGAACTGTCGTCTACAGCGCGCGCAGCCCCTCGATCACCTCGCGCAGAATCCGTTCGTCGGGAAGCTGGGCGGGCGGTACCGGGCGGCTGACGGTGACGCAGCCGAGTTCGAGCAGGTCGCCCAGAAGCACCCGGACCACACCGACGGGCAGGTCGGCTCCCGCGGCGAGTTCGGCGACCGACTGGGTCTCGGTGCGGCACAGGTCGAGCAGGGCCCGGTGCTCCGGACCGAGCCCGCCCACCTCGTCGGGGCCGGGGGCGCCGACGTCCAGGGTGACCAGGGCGATCAGGTCGAAGCGGACCCCCGTGGGGCCCGGCCTGGTGCGTCCGCCGGTCATGGCGTACGGCCGTACGAGAGGCCCGGCCTCGCCGTCGTACCACTGGCTGCCCGGCTGCTGCTGCCCGGCGCCGGTCCTGTCGTCGCTCATGTCGCGCGGACCGCCTCTCGCGTCAACCGGCGGCGGGGGGCCGCGCGGCCACGCGCGGCGCCGTGTACAAGTGCTCGCCGACCCGTTTGACCAGCCGGGCCATCTCGTAGGCGACCAGGCCGATGTCGGCGGTCACGGCGGTGAGGACGGCGAGGCAGGAGCCGTCGCCCGCCGCGGCCACGAACAGGAAGCCGTCGTCCATCTCCACCATGGTCTGGCGCACCCCGCCCGCGCCGAAGTGCCGTCCCGCCCCCTTGGCCAGGCTGTGGAAGCCCGAGGCGACCGCGGCGAGGTGTTCGGCGTCCTCGCGGCGCAGGTCGGTGGACGCGCCCACGGCGAGTCCGTCGTTGGACAGGACCACCGCGTGCCGCACCTCGGTCACGCGCAGCACCAGGTCGTCCAGCAGCCAGTCGAGTTCGCCGGATTTTCCCCACTCCCGGCTTCGCTCGAGCGGGGGGACCCCCATGTCTGCCCTCGTGTTCGGGTCCTGGATCATGCGCGATCTCCTTCGCTGCTGTCGCTGCGCGCTGTGTGGTCGGGTGTGGCACCGCGGCCGGGCTGCCTGCCGCCGCCGCGTGCCCAGCCGTCGCGGTAGGCGGCCATGCGGTCGCGCACGACCTCGGGGGTGCGCTGGTCCTCGTGGCGGGGGCCGGAGTTCTGGGTGGCCGGTTTCTCGGTGCGTCGCTCGCGCAGTTGCGGGGCGAGGCTGGCCTGCCGTACCCGGCGGGGCAGGTCGTCGGTGTCCTCGGCGTCGTCCTGGGGTCGGTGCAGGCGCAAGGTGGTGACTCCGGGGGGTGGGGGTTCCGCCGACCTGTCCGCCGCGGCCGCTGCGGGGGCCGCGAGGGCGGGCCGCTCGGCCAGGGCCGGCACGGACTCCTGCCGTTCGGCGCCGGGTACGCGCGCGTACTCGCGTTCCTCGGGGCGTTCCGCCTCGGCGGCGGCCCTGCGGGGGGAACGTTCCGCCGCGCCGCCGTGCAGGAGGGCGGTGGGCAGCAGGACGACCGCGGTGGTGCCTCCGTAGGGGGAGGTGCGCAGGTGCACCTTGATGCCGTGGCGGGCGGCGAGCCGGCTGACCACGAACAGCCCGAGCCGGTCGCTGTCGAAGAGGTCGAGGGCCTCGGACTGTTCGATGCGGCGGTTGGCCTCGGCGAGGGTCTCGCCGCCCATGCCCAGGCCCCGGTCCTCGACCTCGACGACGTAGCCGTTGCCGACGGGTTCGCCGGTGATGCGCACGCGCGTGTGGGGCGGCGAGAACTGGGCGGCGTTCTCGACGAGTTCGGCGAGCAGATGGGTGAGGTCGGCGACGGCCGCGCCGATGACGGCCGCCTCGGGGAGCTGGCGTACCTCCACGCGCGCGTAGTCCTCGACCTCGGACACGGCCGCGCGCACCACGTTGGTCAGGGAGACCGGCATGCGCCAGGCCCGGCCGGGCGCGGCGCCGGAGAGGATGATCAGGCTCTCGGCGTGGCGCCGCATCCGGGTGGTGAGGTGGTCGAGGCGGAACAGGTCGCTGAGTTCGTTGGGATCGTCGGAACGGCGCTCCATGCTGTCCAGGAGGCTGAGCTGGCGGTGGACGAGGATCTGGCTGCGGCGGGCCAGGTTGACGAACACCCCGGAGATGCCGCTGGCGAGCTCCGCGCGTTCGATGGCGGCCCGCAGGGCGGCGCGGTGCACGGTGCCGAGCGCTTCGGCGACCTGTCCGGTCTCGTCCTCGGCGGGTGGTCCGGGCGGGGCCTCGGCCTCGACGTCGATCTCCTCGCCGGCCCGCAGCTTGCGCATCGCCTCGGGCAGGTTGCGGCGGGCGATCTCCAGGGCGCTGTTGCGCAGGCTGACCAGTTCGACGACGAGACCGCGGCCGATGCGTACGGAGATGACGAGCGAGGCGGCCACGGCTGCCAGACCGAAGAGGACGGCGGCGCCGGCCGGGGTGAGCAGTCCACGCGTGAACGGGTCGGCGCGCTCGGCGACTCCGTGTCCCGCGTCGGCCTCGATCATGCGCATGCCGTCCTGCACGCGCGCGTGTGCCTTGCCCCAGGTGTCCTCCGGTGCCGCCGCCTGCAGCGGGCCCGGGGTGCCGTCGACGATCCGGTCCTCCGCGTCGCCGAGGTCGGTGTAGGCGCTGTCGGCGGCGAGAGTGTGCCAGGCGTCGCGCTCGGAGCCGCTGAGGTCGGCGACGGCGGCCTCGGTGAGCGTGCGTCGGGTCTGCGCGGCACCGGTGAACAGACGCAGCCGTTGCCCGTTCAGGCCCTCGGCAGGGCGCGCACCGGCGAGGATCGCGTCCTCCTGGGCCAGTGACTCCCCCGCGCGGGAGAACTCGAGCAGTACGCGCGCGTCGGAGCCGAGGTCGGCGTCCTGGATGCCGGTGAGCGCGCCGTCCACGGCGAAGGCGTCGGCGACGGTCCTGGTGTACTGGCGGTACGTTTCAGCCCAGTCGGCACGGCGGTCGAGCACCTGAGCGCGCAGGGCCCGCAGCTGCTCGGCGCCGGTGACGAAGGCCCGCAGCCGGCGGGCCACTCCGGTGGGCAGCTCGGTGCTGTCGGCGACGGTGTGGTCGTCACCGAGGCGCAGCCTGGCCACGGCTTCGTCGGTGCGCTCGGTGAGTTTCTTGTAGTCGCGGCGCTGCCCCGTGGACGGGGCGGAGGCGTATCCCACGGCGGCGGTTCGTTCGGCCTGCAGCGCGGCGACGGCCGTGCCGACGGGTGAGCGGATCTCGGTGTCGACGCGTTGCAACTGACGCAGCCGGGAGACGTCCTGGGCGGTGGTGACGGTGGCGTAGGCCCACAGGGCGAGCAGCGAGACGACCGGCACCATCAGCAGGCAGACGATCTTGGCTCGGACGGTGCGGGGTCGTATTCGCCAGTACCCCGCGCGCGTGGGCGGATCCTGCTGCACCGCGCCGAGGGGTTCCTCCGTGCTTTCGTCGGCCGGCGGTCCCGCGTGGGCGCGACGGCCGCGCACGGGAGGCGAGGGCGGCGCCTCGGCGCCGGTGGTGGGGCTCCTACGGGGTGTACGCATGGACTCCTCGCTCAGGAGTGGTTCGTGGGCGGGCCGTGGGCGCCGGATCGGGCACTAGCCGGGGACGCTCTCGACCGGCCGTTGCGCCGAGGCGGAGGCCTCGCGCTCCCCCGTCGTCGGTGACAGCGCGACGAAGGCGGAGGTCAGGAACAGGTAGGACCCGAGGCCGACGGCGAGGGGGAAGATGAACTGCATCGCCGTGGCCCCGGGCAGGGGCTGGCTCGAGGGGGTGACCCGGACGCTCACCGCGAACATCCCGGTGTAGTGCATGCTGCTCACGGCGGCGCCCATGATCAGGGAGGCGACGGTGACGGCGACGGGCGACTTGATGTTGAGTGCCGCCCACAGGGCCGCGGTCGCCGCCACGACGGCGATCAGCACGGAGAGGCCGACGAGGGCCGGGTCGTAGCTGACGTGTCCGTGCAGCCGAACCGCCGCCATGCCCAGGTAGTGCATGCTCGCGACACCGAGTCCGGTCGTGAGTCCGCCGAGGAACAGCGCCCGGTTGCGGTCCCTGCTGTAGCCGACGGCGAAGACACCGGCGCACACGACCAGGACGGCGACGAGCAGGCTCGCGATGGTGAGCGGCACGTCGTAGCGGATGTCGGTGCCGCTCACGCCGAAACCGAGCATGGCCACGAAGTGCATGGTCCAGATGCCGGTGCCGATCGCGGATGCGGCGGTGATCAGCCAGTTGCGGCGCGACCGGCCGGTGGCGCCGAGGGCGCGGACGGTGCAGCGCAGTCCGAGCGCGGCGCCTATGGAGGCCATCACGTACGACAGCACGGGGGTCAGCCAGCCGAAGGTGGCGTGGTCCAGGTGTCCCATGGCCTCGGGACGGTAGCCCCGTCGCGGGTGCGCAAAGGGGGCACATTTCGAAAGGTGTTGGAATATGACGCAGAGAGGTAGCTGAACGACCGCCTCGCGCTCGAACGTGTGCGCAGCGGCGTCATCCCTGTCGGTGGGAGATCATGCGGAACATGAGCGAGGACCACACACACGTCCAGGAGTTCTTCGGTATCCGTGCCGCCGGCTGGGACAGCAGGTTCCCCGACGACGGCCCCGCCTACGCGGCGGCGGTGGCCGAGCTCGGGCTGCGCGAGGGCGACCGGGTGCTCGACGCGGGCTGCGGCACCGGAAGGGCACTGACGCCGCTGCGTGCCGCCGTGGGGGCCTCGGGGGTGGTCGTAGGAGCCGATCTGACACCGGAGATGCTCCAGGCCGCCGTACGGGCCGGCAGGGATCGTGACGGGCGGCTGCTGCTCGCCGACGTGTCCGCGCTGCCGCTGCGGTCGGCTTCGCTGGACGCGGTTTTCGCCGCGGGACTGATCGCGCACCTTCCTCGGCCGGACGAGAATCTGCGGGAGTTGCGGCGTGTGACGCGTCCCGGCGGCACGCTCGCGCTGTTCCATCCCATCGGCCGCGCCGCGCTCGCGGCCCGCCAGGGCCGGCAGATCACCCCGGACGACCTGCGCGCCGAGCCCAACCTCGGCCCTCTGCTGGCCGGTTCGGGCTGGAGGATGACCTCGTACGTCGACGAGGACAGCCGCTTCCTCGCCCTGGCCGTACGCGTGGACTGACCGTCACAGCCGGCCCGCGACCGCCGCCACGACGCGGTGCCCGCCTGTTCACCGCTCAGCTCGCCCTGCAGACCGACGCGGTCGACCGGCAGCCGTTCGAGGATGTAGCGCATCACGGGAGTCGATCCGTGCCGCAGGGCGACGGTCGTGCGGTGCAGGGCAGGCGGGTCGGCCAGGCGCGTGGTGGCGGCCCACAGCGAACCCACCCTCTCCAGCACGCGCGCGTGGGCGCCGTCGACGAATTCCTCCTCCTCGTAGGAGGCGATGCCGCTGCTGCTCGCGGAGGCCGGCGGGAAGGCGTCGGGGTCGGCCTCGCTGAGGACGAGCCGGGAGACCAGCTCCGGCCGCCGGTGCGCCAGCACGATGGCGACGGCGCCGCCCATGCCGTGGGCGACGAGTTCGGCTCCGCCGACGCCCGCGGCGTCCAGGGCGGCGCCCGGCGCGTCGGCGTGGTTGTGGAGCGTGTAGCCGAAATGGGCCGGGCGGTCACTGATGCCGTGCCCGGGAAGGTCGACGAACAGACTGCGCGGCCCGCGAGTTCGGGCCGGGCAGCGATGTGCGCGTGGTACACCGCCGAGACCGAGCCCAGTCCATGCACGTGCACGCGCGCGGGATCCGCGCCCGGCGTCTCCGTCCAACGGATGTGACTTCCCCCGCCGTCGAACCGGCGACGGGGGCACCTGGCCGGCGCCTTGTCGATCACGTAGTTCTGGCCGCACCCCGTCGCCGAGAGCACGCTCTGTCCGGCGATCAAGCGCGGGGAGAGGGCCGGCGTGTTGGCCCGCGCGACGGAGCCCGGTGCCGTCGCGCGCCCCGGCACGTCCTGACCCTCACCGAAGAGGGCCGGCAAGAACTGCGTCGACGCCTCGCCGAGCCGGACCAGCGCGGCAGCACCGACGAGAGCCGGTGGTTCACCGTGCTCGCCTTCCTGCGCCACCTCGACGACGCCCCCGGCCAGTCGGCCGTGCGCGGCGTCGGCCGGCCTTCCTGGAGGAGCCGGCGAGCTTCTTCTACGAAGGTGACCGGCCGCTGCGCACCGAGGAACTGCCCGATCCCTTCCGGCGTGGCCTGCTGACCATCGCCCGGGCCACCTCGCGGGCCGAGCTCAGGCGGCTGCGGGAGACCATCGCCTCACTCGGCGGATGCCCCTTCCTGGCGTCGCACCGGGCATCCTCCGAGGCCGGGAACGGGGCGCGTGCCCAACCGGCCCAGCTCGTAGCCGTTCGGGTAGCCCCCTGACCTCCCGGTTCTGGCGCGCGTAGTGGGGTGCCCTGCGCGGCGGCAGCAGCCGGACGAGGCGGCCACGCGCGCGTATCGCACGACGTACGCACGCGCGCGTAACGGCGCTCGGAGGCGGGTAGCGGAAGGCCCGCAGGAGGTGGTCGTCGAGCAGGGAGAGCGTGACGGTGCGCAGGAGGGGTGCGAGGGGACGCGGGTACCAGGAGGCCATCAGGGCCAGGGTGGCGTCCGAGACACGGCGCGCGTTCTCGTCCCAGGCGAAGTGGGCCTCCTCGTAGGCGTCGAGACAGGCCTCGAACTCCTCGTAGGACCCGGGGATGTCCTTGATGCCCATGTGCCGCCCCAGGGTGCGGTAGTGCTCGGCGGCGGCCACGGTCTCGTGCCGCGACAGCCGGCGCCAGCCGTAGGCGTCGATCCACCGCTTGGGCATGACGACGAAGGTGCACAGGACGTAGCGCATGTCGTCGTCGCCGATGTCGTAGGCGCGGTGCATCTGGTTGATCCGGCGGATGGCGGTGCGGCCCTGTTCGCCGGCGAAGCCGTGCTCGACGACCGCGTCCAGGAGCAGCGTGGTGTCGTCGTACCGCTTCTGCGAGCGCTCCGTCAGCTCCGCCGTCTCCGCCAGGAGTCGCCCGATGCTGGGTACCGCATAGGTGCGGTAGAGGGCCAGTTCGAGGGAGCGGGTGAAGTCCACGGGAACTCGTACGCCGCGCTGAGCCGGTAGATCTCGGAAGCGTCCCGGTACGGATCCAGGCGCCGGATCTGTTCGAGCCGTTCGAAGCGGTTCACCGGGCCGTCCCCCTTCTGCCGCCGAAGCTCCAACTCTACGTTGAATGGCAGGAGATGGACGATCAGCGAGGACAACCACGCAGGGGGAAGGTGGTCAGCATGTTGGGCAGGGTGCGCAAGTCCTGTGCCAGATTCCTCACCGCGGTGCGGGCGGAGATGAACCACGGCCGGGACAAACGTACACACAATCTTTTCGAAGCGGCCGCCGCGTACGTCTCCGCCTGCGCGGAGGACGACCAGGATCGCATCGACGAGGCGGCCGGCTGGGTGTCGCCGGAGGCGCTGTCCTTCGGGGTCAACGAGCTGGCGTGCAGGGCCGTCATCGCGCTGGCGCGGGAGCGCGACGAGTCGCCGTGGACCGTGGCGCGTACGCTGCTGGGGCTTCCGGCGGCCTGACGCGCCCCACGACGGATGGTCGATTCGCCCCGTCCAGCCGGAAAACAGCAGCTCCGGGTGGGCTTGCCAGTCGTGACAAGGAGCTTCCACGCGCATTAGGGTGCGCGCCGTTGGACGAACCGATGGGGAGGCTGGGATGGCCGGGACGGACGAAGACGCCGTCGCCGCCGCGGACGAGGCGCTCTATGTGCTCACGGCGGTGCTGCTGACGCCGGCGAAGTTTCCGAGCGTGCTGGGCGACGACTATCCGGAGGCCTGCGCGGCGCTCGGCCTCGCGCCGCTCGCCGACGGCTACGGCCTGGTGTTGGGCCAGGACGGCGACGGCGCCCGGTGGACGGTCGTCGTCGACGACGTCTCCCTGGTCGCCGTCGCCATCGCGTCGTGGGACTGCGGCATGGAGTACGACCTGTCGCCCGACGAACGCTCGGTCGTCGCCGCCCTGCCGGGCTGGCCCCTGGCGGTCGCCGTAGCGGCCCCCGGCGTGCCCGCACCACATGATCCGGATCCCGAGACAGCGGACGGTCCGCCGCTGTCGCCGCCGGACACGGCGACCTGGGGCCCCGCTCAGCGGCGCCTGGGCGCGGACGAGATAGCGCTGCAATGGGCTCTGTGGCGGGAGCAGATCGACGACGCCGACTTCGTCCCCCGCCCGGATCCGGCCGCCGCCGGGACGGCGGAGGAGACGGGGACCGCTGCCGGCTCCGCGGGCGGCGAGAAGGCGGCGGAGAGCGGCACGGCCGCCCGGAGCGAGGACGACGAGAAGGGCAAGGGCCACAGCGGCATCCGCCGTGTGCTCGCCGAGGCACGCGCGTACGTGGACTCGCCGCCGCCGCTCGGGCGGGTCCGGTCGTCCTTCGCCTCGGGCGACGCACGCACCCTGCGGGCCGACGGTCCCGGCTGGTCGCTGGTGGCCAGGACCGACGACATCGCGTTCGTGCTGCTGGACGCGGAGCCCGGCGAGGTGCTGCCGGTGGGGCGCGGGCCGGAACTGCCCGGACTCCTCGAAGCGCTCGACAAGATGGCCGTCCGCCCGAGTTGAGCCCACCCGCACGACGATTCGCCGCCCGTCTGTTTCCAGCACCCATATTGCGGCTCCGTTCCGTGTGCTCCCACCCCATGGATGCCGCACGGCACGGATCGCAGCATGAGGCAGCCACAGGCGCCCCGCCCTGCCGGGACGCCCTTCCTCCCGTGCTGCCCTGGAGGCCGTCATGCGTCCGTCCCGTGCCGTTCCGCTCGCCGCCGCCACACTGCTGGCGGCAGCCGTGACCTGGCCGGCTCCCGCCACGGCCACGGCCGTCGGTGCGGGGCACTGCGCCCGGCAGGAGCGCGTCCAGGTGCCTGGTGCGGCCTTCCAGCGCGGCGCCTGTCTGCCGGACCTCACGACGACCGGGCTGGCCGGCACGCGATACACCGACATGGCCGACCAGGCGGGACTGACGGCCAAGGGCACCATCACCCCCTCCGGGGTGCCCGGGACACAGATCGACGGCTACTTCCCGGACTCCTCGCACTTCAACCACACCCACGGCTGGCAGCACGACGCACAGTTCGTGATCCGGCTGCCGGACCACTGGAACGGCGGCCTGGTGGTCACGGGCGCCCCGGGCACCCGCCGGCAGTACGCGACGGACACGGCGATCTCCGACCGGGTGATCGCCCGGGGATACGCGTACGCGGCCACCGACAAGGGCAACAGCGGTGCCGACTTCTATCGCGACGGCACCCGGCCAGGCGACGCCGTCGCCGAATGGAACGCGCGCACCACCCAGCTCACCCGGGCGGCCCGGCGTGCGGTGGCCCAGCGCTACGGGCACGCCCCGCGCCGCACGTACATCACCGGCATCTCCAACGGCGGCTATCTCACCCGCTGGCAGCTGGAGCACCATCCGGAGCTGTACGACGGCGGTGTGGACTGGGAGGGCGCCGTATGGACCGCCGACGGTCCGAACCTGCTGACCTCGCTGCCCACCGCGGTGGCGCGGATGCTGGGCTCGGCGCGGGACGAGGACATGTACGCGGTGGGCTTCGCGCGGGGCTCGGAGTTCCTGTGGCCCTACCACGAGAACGCCTACTGGGGGGTCACCCAGAAGATCTATCGCGCCGAGTTCGACCCGGCCTACGACCCCGGCTGCCCCGGTCCGTCCGCCGGCGGCACGGCCGAGCAGATCCTGGCCCCCTGTCCGAGCGATGCCCGCTACGACTACGCGTCCCGCCCCGCCGCCGTCCGTCGCGCCGTGGCCAGGGTGGCGCTGACCGGGCGCATCGGCAGGCCGTTGATCACTCTGCACGGGGACCTGGACGCCCTGTTGCCCAAGGCCGCCGACTCGGACGTGTACGCGCACATGGTCGACGCGCGCGGGCGGGGCGCACTGCACCGCTCCTACACGATCGAGGGCGGCACGCATGTCGACGGGCTGTACGACACCTATTCGGACCGGCTGCGGCCGATCCTGCCGTGCTACCGGTCGGCGTTCGACGCGCTGGTCGCCTGGGTGGAGGAGGGCGTACGGCCGCCCGCGGACCACACCGTCGCGCGGCCCACGAGCGGCGATGTGGTCGACTCATGCGCACTGGACGACCGGGGCACTCTCGCGCGGTAGTGCCTCAGCGACGGAGCTCCTTGCGGGTGACGCGGCGCAGCCTGCGCCGCTGGGAGGGGTCCAGGGTGAGGTAGGCGGCGGCCGGGACTCCCAGGACTATCAGGAGTGACACCCACCAGGGCAGCCAGAACAGCAGGATGATTCCGACCGCCACACCCCCCACAGCGATCTTCGCGTTCTTCGACATGTACGTCGCCTCCTTCGCGGCCACTGCCGCTCTCTGTCCTGAAAACGGGCCCGCGCTTCCCGCGGTTCCGAGTCGCGACCCTGAGACGTCCCTGAGCCGCGACCCCGAGTCGTCCCTGAGAGCCCCCACGGACATCACGTCCTGAGGGGCTCCCCGACCTCGTGCAGGTGACGCAGGGCCTGCCGATAGGAGTCGACGAGCCCGGTCTCCGCATAGGGAATACCCAACTCCCGGCAGCGCGCCCGCACCAGAGGCCGGGCAAGGCGCAAATGGGGCCGGGGCATGCTGGGGAAGAGATGGTGCTCGATCTGGTAGTTGAGGCCACCGAGAAACCAGTCGGTCAGGGGGCCGCCGCGGACGTTGCGTGAGGTGAGCACCTGCCGGCGCAGATGGCCCCAGCGCTCGCCGTGCGGGTCGGGCATCTCCATGCCCTTGTGATTGGGGGCGAAAGCCATCCCGAGGTGCAGGCCGAACAGCGCCTGGTGAAGGGCGGCGAACGCGAGTGCCTTGCCCGGCGACAGGGAGGTCAGCAGCAGTGTCGCGTAACCGGCGACGTGCAGAGCGAGGAGGGCGCCTTCCACGGCGGCCCGGCCGGCGGGTTGCCGGCGCAGATACCGGAAGCCGTGCACCTTCAGAGCGACGCCTTCGAGAAGCGTGAGCGGGAAGAAGAGCCAGGCCTGGTTGCGGGTCAGCCGGCGCCGGAAACCGGATCGGTCCCTGGCCTGCTCTCGGGTGAAGACGAGGACGTCGGCGACGACGTCCGGATCCTTGTCGATGTGGTTGGGGTTGGCGTGGTGACGGTTGTGTTTGTCGTTCCACCAGGCGTAGCTCATGCCCAGCAGCAGGTTGCCGTGGATCAGTCCGATCGCACGGGCGGCCCTTCTGTCGCCGGTGATCTGGTAGTGGCCGGCGTCGTGGCCCAAGAAGGCCGTGCGGGCGGAGAACAGGGCGAGCAGCGGGGCCAGCAGCAGCGACCACCAGGTGTCGCCGGCGAGGACGACGCCCGTGACGACTCCGGCCAGCGCCAGCGCGTTGACGGCGATGCCGAGCGCGTACCAGCCCAGGCGCCGTTGCAGAAGTCCCTGCTCCTTGACCGTGCGCAGGAGGGGTGCGAACTCGCTTCCGGTCGGCGCGTCCCGCGCCTTGGGCAGTGGTTCGGCAACGGCTGTGGTGGGCTCGGGCATGTCGGGTCTCCGGCTCCCTCGGCAACGGGCTGACCTGAGGAAACGTACGTAGAGGACTGCTTCCGCGACCATGAGGCGGCCCCCCATGTACGGGCGGGGGGCAGCCCGTGTGGCGTAGGGGGGTTGACGACACCTCGGCATGTCGGGAGCGCGGTGAGCCGTCCCGTCGGCTCGTGTCGAAGGCCGGCCGAATGCTGTCCTCTCGGCGGCTCCGAAGCGGTGGTCGAATTTGAAGAGTGCGGTCAGCACCGGCGTGGATCCGGGCGCCGTCCGGTACCTGGCCGCCCGCACCGCCGTGGAGGCCCACCGGTTGCCGGCCGAGGCGCTCGCCCCCGAATCCGCCGATGCCGAAGCCGAGTTGACGATGGCTCAGGACGCGGTACGCCTTGCCATGGGGACGCCGGAACAGCAGGTCATGGATCGCCTGGCGGCCGGATCGGGGGCGTGACCGGGCGGGGTTGACTCATGCCATGCGCGCGTGGGGCCTCGGCGGTGCGGCCGCGCTTGCCGTGCTGGAGGAGGAGTGGGCCGTGACGGGGGAAACGCTCTCACGCGCGCGTGCCGCTCTTGGGTCGGCCTGGGCCGAGGGTGAGCAACCGTCGTTGCTGGCGAGCGGCAACCGCGGGACGCTGCTCGGCTCACCGGTCCAGCTGCGCCTGGGACGGGACGGCCGGTGGTGGCCGTACGGCAAGGAGCGCGGTCGCTGGGCACCGGCCGGCTGGCCGTCCCCGGACCCGGCGACAGCGCTGGCCTCTGTGGAGTCGGCTGCAGAGGACGACACCGCTTGAGTGAGGCCTGTGTGCTCGGACAGTGGACACATGCCGTTCACCGTGCCTTCGCGGCGCGTTCTCCCCTGCCGCCAAATCTGGCCGCTGTCACCGTAGTTGCCCCTGAGGAGGCCCGATGTCCCCGTACGCCACCGGTCGGCTCCGCGTTCGACGCCCCGTCACGGTGGGCGTCCCGCTCGCCGTGATCGCCGCCCTCGTGACGGCCGCTCCGGCCGTGAGCGCACCGGCGCAGAAGGACGCCCATGTCGTCCGCACGGCAACGCTCGGGGACATTCCGCTGGGGGCGTTCAGCAACGCGCTGCTGCCCGGTTCGGTGGGCGACGACCACGGCATCGACCTGGGCGGGATCGGCAGCGACATCTATCCGGCGGGCAAAAAGGGCGAGTTCTGGACGGTGACCGACCGGGGGCCCAACGGACAGATCAAGGTCAGCGGCACCAAGCGCCGGACCTTTCCCGTCCCGGGCTTCGATCCGGCGATCGTGAAGATCCGGGTGAGTGGCGACACCGTGAAGGTTCTGGACGCGATCCCGGTCACCACGTCCTCCGGGAAGGCCGTCACCGGGCTGTCGAACCAGCAGGGGCGCGACGAGGCGCCGTACTCCTTCGACGCGAAGAGCCCGCTGTCGTACAACCCGAACGGGCTGGATACCGAGGGCATCGTGCGCGCCGCGGACGGGACGTTCTGGCTGGTCGACGAGTACAGCCCCTCGCTCGTGCACGTCTCCGCGCGCGGGGAGGTGCTCACGCGCTATGTCCCCAAGGGCCTGAACCTCACGGGCGCCGACTACCCGGTGGTGGAGGCGCTGCCCGCCGTCCTGCTGCACCGGAAGACCAACCGCGGTTTCGAGGGGCTCGCGCAGCTGCCCGGCGGCGATCTGGTGATCGCGCTGCAGAGCCCGCTGTCGCTGCCCGACACGGCCGCGGGCGAGGCATCGCGGACCACGCGCCTGCTGCGGTTCTCGCCGAAGAGGAAGGCTGTCACCGGCGAGTACGCCTACCGCTTCGATCCGGTCGACGTCGTCGACCCGAGCGAGGACGACACCTCGGAGCTGAAGATCTCCTCGGTGGTCGCCGTCGGCGGGGACCGGCTGCTGGTCGAGGAGCGCACGGACAAGGCCGCGCGGCTGCAGCTGGTGAAGCTGGGGCGCAAGGCGAACATCCTCGGCGGCCCCTACGACGACGACACGACCTCACCCTCCCTGGAGCAGCTCGACGATCCGACGGCCGCCGGTGTCCCGGTGCTCGACAAGCGGCTGGTCGTCGACCTGGGCAAGGTCACCGGTGTGCCGGGGAAGATCGAGGGCGTCGCGCGCGTGGATCACGACACGCTCGCCCTGATCAACGACAACGACTTCGGGATGACCGACGGCGCGGGCGCGTTCGACGCGCAGGGCCGGCTGGTCGACAGCGGTGTCGAGACGACGGTGGTGTACGTGCGGCTGCCGCACGGCGTCTGAGTGTCAGGGCAGGTCCACATCCCCGAGCGAGGGGATCAGCGACTCCAGACCGCTCGGGATTCCGCTCGGCAGTTCGCTGGGCAGCTTCGACGGCAGCCGGCTGGGCAGCTCGCTCGGCAATGCGGTCGGGATGCGCAGCGACCGGGACGGTGAGGGACTGGAACTGCCGCTGCCGGCCGGTGACTTCTTGTCCGGCGAGTCGTGGCGGCCGGTGGCCGTCAGCACGATGACGACCACGACCGCCACCGCCGCGACACCGGCCAGCAGGACCAGCAGCGGGCTCCGGCGCCTTCTGGGCGGCAGCGGAGGCTGCCAATCCGTGTAGGTGGGCGGCTCGTTGCCCCCCGGAGGAGGGCCGTAGGCACCTGCGGGCCCATAGCTCCCTCCCGCACCGTGGCCGGAGCCGGGAGGGTCGGAGGGTGGTCCGAAGCCGCCACCCGGCGGCCCGGGTGGCTGAGGCGGTACGGGCGGCATGGCCATACCGTCCAGAGTCGCCGCGAACCGGGCGCGCGGCGACCCCCGTACGGAACTTGATACGGATCCATGCCGTGGACCGCATGATTCCGAAGCATTCCGTACGGAGACCGCTCAGCCACGGAGATCGCCGAGCGCCTGCACGCGTGTGTGCCGATGCTCAGCCGCGCGCCCCCAGCAGGTGGTCCATCGCCAGCTGGTCGAGCCGCTCGAAGGCCATCCCGCGCGCGGCGGCCGCCTCGACGTCGAACTCCTCGAAGGCGCTCCGGTCGGCCAGCAGGGCCTGCAGCCCCTCGGCCGCGGTCGGCTCGGCGAGCTGGTCCAGGCGCGAGGCCCGCAGCGCCTCCTGCACCTCCGGGTCGGCTCGGAAGGCGGCCGCGCGCTCCTTGAGGATGAGGTAGTTGCGCATGCAGCCGGCGGCCGAGGCCCACACGCCGTCGAGGTCCTCGGTCCGCGGCGGCTTGAAGTCGAAGTGGCGCGGGCCGTCGTAGCCGGCGCTCTCCAGGAGGTCGACCAGCCAGAACGCGGCGCGCAGGTCGCCGGCGCCGAAGCGCAGGTCCTGGTCGTACTTGATGCCGGACTGGCCGTTGAGGTCGATGTGGAAGAGCTTGCCCGCCCACAGGGCCTGCGCGATGCCGTGCGGGAAGTTCAGGCCGGCCATCTGCTCGTGACCGACCTCGGGGTTGACGCCGTACAGCTCCGGGCGCTCCAGGCGCTCGATGAAGGCCAGGGCGTGGCCGACGGTGGGCAGCAGGATGTCGCCTCGCGGCTCGTTCGGCTTGGGCTCGATCGCGAAGCGCAGGTCGTAGCCCTGGGAGGTGACGTACTCGCCGAGGAGGTCGAAGGCCTCCTTCATGCGGTCCAGGGCGGCGCGGACGTCCTTGGCGGCGCCGGACTCGGCGCCCTCGCGGCCGCCCCATGCGACGTAGGTCTTCGCGCCGAGCTCGACCGCGAGGTCGATGTTGCGGATGGTCTTGCGCAGGGCGTAGCGGCGCACGTCACGGTCGTTGGCGGTGAACGCTCCGTCCTTGAAGACGGGGTGCGTGAAGAGGTTGGTGGTGGCCATCGGCACGGTCATGCCGGTCGCGTCGAGGGCCTGGCGGAAGCGCTTGATGTGCGACTCGCGCTCGGTGTCGGAGGATCCGAAGGGGATCAGGTCGTCGTCGTGGAAGGTGACTCCGTGGGCGCCGAGCTCGCTCAGGCGCTGCACGGTCTCGACCGGGTCGAGGGCACGCCGCGTGGCGTCGCCGAACGGGTCCCTTCCCTGCCAGCCGACGGTCCACAGGCCGAAGGTGAACCTGTCGTCGGGGGTGGGCTGGTAGCTCATGCCGCGGCTCCTTGCTTGATTGCGACGCGTGCTCACGCCTATTTCGTCATGGCCGTTTACAAATTAGTATGCGGAGGCAGCCCTGGGAAGAGGTGCAGGGTGTGTGTGCCGGAACATCCCCGCTGAGCCGCGGAAAAAAGGGAGAGCCCGATGTCAGCAGCCGAGGGTCCGCTCGTCGTCGGCGTGGACACGTCCACCCAGTCCACCAAGGTGCTCGTCGTCGACGCGGCCACGGGGCAGGTCGTCGCGAGCGGCCAGGCACCGCACACCGTCTCGTCCGGAGCGGGCCGGGAGAGCGACCCGCGGCAGTGGTGGGACGCCCTGTCCGAGGCGCTGCGCCAGTGCGGCGACGCCGCGCACGAGGCGGCCGCGGTGTCGGTCGGCGGACAGCAGCACGGCCTGGTCACCCTGGACGAGCGGGGCGAGCCCGTGCGTCCGGCGCTGCTGTGGAACGACGTCCGATCGGCGCCGCAGGCCCGCCGTCTGATCGAGGAGCTGGGCGGCCCGAAGGCGTGGGCGGAGCGCACCGGCAGCGTGCCCGGCCCGTCGTTCACGGTCACGAAGTGGGCCTGGCTGGCGGAGAACGAGCCGGAGGCGGTGCGTGCGACCAAGGCCGTGCGCCTGCCCCACGACTACCTCACCGAGCGTCTGACCGGCCAGGGCACGACCGACCGGGGCGACGCCTCCGGCACCGGCTGGTGGGCGTCGGGCACGGAGGCGTACGACGAGGAGACCCTGGCGCACGTGGGACTCGACCCGGCGCTGCTGCCCCGGGTGGTGCGGCCCGGCGAGGTGGCCGGCACCGTGCGCGACAGTCACGACCTGCCGTTCTCCAAGGGCACCCTGGTCGCCCCCGGTACCGGCGACAACGCGGCCGCCGCACTGGGCCTGGGTCTGCGCCCCGGCACGCCGGTGCTCAGTCTCGGCACCTCGGGCACGGTGTACGCCGTCTCCAGGCGGCGCCCGGCCGACCCGACCGGCACGGTGGCGGGCTTCGCCGACGCGCACGGCGACTGGCTGCCGCTGGCCTGCACCCTGAACTGCACCCTCGCCGTCGACCGGGTCGCGACCCTGCTGGGCCTGGACCGCGAGGCCGTGGAACCCGCCACCGGCGTCACCCTCCTGCCCTACCTGGACGGCGAGCGCACCCCGAACCTGCCGTCCGCCTCGGGCCTGCTGCACGGCCTGCGCCACGACACGACCGCCGGCCAGTTGCTGCAGGCCGCCTACGACGGCGCCGTGCACTCGCTGCTCGGCGCACTCGACCTGGTCCTGGACGCGGACGCGGACCGCTCGGCTCCGCTCCTGCTGATCGGCGGCGGCGCCCGGGGCGCGGCCTGGCAGCAGACCGTACGGCGGCTGTCGGGCCGCGCGGTGCAGGTGCCCGAGGCCAGGGAACTGGTCGCGCTCGGCGCAGCGGCACAGGCGGCGGGCCTGCTGACCGGCGAGGATCCGGCCGCGGTCGCACGGCGCTGGAACACCGCCGCGGGCCCGGTGCTGGAGCCCGTGCAACGGGACGAGGAGACGCTGGCCAGGATCGCCGGGGTACTCTCCGACGCGGCCCCGCTGCTGGAGCGGAGCACCGACAGCCGTTGAGGACGGGGGCATGACCGCACCGCTGCACGAGGCGCACCCGTCCGGACCCGGCCGGGTGCTGCCGGACACCCAGCAGGGCATGCGCCGGCGCAATCTCGCCCGGGTCATGCACGCCGTCAACGCCGAGGGACAGCTCTCCCGGGCCGCCGTCGCCTCCCGCATCGGGCTGACCCGTGCCGCGGTGTCGACCCTCGTCGACGAGCTCATACGCTCGGGCCTGCTGGAGGAGCTGGGCCCGGAGCGGCCCGGCCGGGTGGGACGGCCCGGCTCCGCGCTCGCCGTCAGCGGGCACGGCCCCGCCGGGATCGGCGCCGAGATCGGCGTGGACCATCTCGCGGTGTGCGCGGTCGATCTGCGCGGACAGGTGCGGGCCCGGGCGATACGCCACGGCGCGAACCGCGGCCGCTCCCCCGAACCCGTGATCGACGAGCTCACCGAGTTGCTGCGTCAGGTCGTCGCCGAGGCCAAGGGCGAAGGACTGTGGCCCGCGGGACTCGCGGTTGCCGTCCCCGGCCTGGTCGCCCGCGACGCCCGCACCGTCGTCCGCGCCCCGAACCTGGACTGGCACGACACCGACCTCGGCGCCCTGCTCCCGGCGGACTTCCCGCTGACCGTCGACAACGAGGCCAACTTCGGCGCCCTCGCCGAACTCTGGCTCGGCGAGGGCACTGGAGGGGACTTCCTGCACGTGTCGGCGGAGATCGGCATCGGCGCGGCGGTGGTCGTGGCCGGCGGGCTGCTGCGCGGGACGCGGGGGTTCGCCGGCGAGCTGGGTCATGTGCCGGTGCGTCCGGAGGGCCCCAGGTGTGCTTGCGGCGGGCGGGGGTGTCTGGAGCAGTACGCCGGTGAGGAGGCGGTGCTGCGGGCCGCGGGACTGGAGCCGGGCGAGGACCGGGTGGGGCTCCTCGCGGGCCGGGCGGCCGAGGGCGACGCGGCGGTACGGCGGGCACTGCGCGACGCGGGCAAGGCGCTCGGCATCGCGCTGACCGGCGCGGTCAATCTGCTGGACCCCGAGAGCGTGGTGCTGGGCGGTGCGCTGGCGGGCCTGGCGCCGTGGCTGCTGCCGTCGCTGGAGGCCGAGCTGGACCGGCGCACCGCAGGGCCGGCCTGCCCCGTGTCGGTGTCACGGCTGGGCCCGCAGGGGCCGTTGCTGGGGGCGGCGCACTCGGTGGTACGAGCGGTCCTCGACGACCCCGCCGCCGTGGCCGAGCGGAACTGAGACCTGCCGAACCGGGCCGCCGTGGCCCTCGCCCACGCCCCTGATCACCCGTCCGGGTGACGGAGTTTTCCACATACGGACCCCCGTCCACCGAAGCACACCGCGCCCTTCTGCCCAACCCGCAAGCGCCGTACCGTGATTCACGCGAGGCGCATCCGTCGGATCGGCGGACCGCTCGCATGTCGACGTGAATTGAGGGGGATTCACATGGCGGGGGATGTGACGGCGGGGGACGGGACAGCGGGACTCAGGCGGGACGCGATCGGGCTCCGCGAGGTGCTGTTCCAGAGCATCACGGCCATGGCACCGGCCGCGGCGGTCGCCGCGTCCATCCCGTCCGGTGCGGCCTTCGCGGGCGGAAGTCTGCCCCTGGCGGTGCTGATCGCACTGGTGGCCTGTCTGTTCACCGCGTCCTGCGTGGCCGAGCTGGCACGGGAACTGCCGGCCGCGGGCTCGGTGGCCACGTACGCGGCCCAGGGTCTGCATCCCGCCGTCGGCTTCCTCGTCGGCTGGGGCTATGTGTTCGTGGAAGCCCTGGTGCCACCGCTGCTGCTCCTGCAGCTCGGGTTCACCACGGCGGGCACGCTGCACGACGAGTGGTCCTCGTATCCGGCGGACCTGTGGTGGCCGTGGGCGCTCGCGGGGGCCGCGATCATCGCCGCGGCCGGATACCTGGGCGTGCGCGCCTCGGCCCGCTTCGGAACGGTTCTCGGTGTCTTCGAGATCCTCGTCTTCCTGGTCTTCGCCCTCTGGCTGATCGGCAAGGCCGGAGAGCACAACACACTCTCGGTGTTCGGCACGTCCCACACGGCCGACGGATACGGCGGGGTCAGCGGGGTCTTCGCGGGATCGGTGTACACGGTGCTGGCCTTCGCCGGGTTCGAGGCCGCGGCGCCGCTCGCCGAGGAGACCCGGGATCCGCGCCGGACGATGCTTCGCGCGGTCCTCGGCGCGGCGCTCGCGATCGGACTGTTCTACGTCGTCACGACCTACGCCATGACGGTGTACTTCGGGCCGGACCGGTTCGCCGGGTTCGGGGCGTCCGGAGAGGCGTCGTGGGAGGGAGTGGCCAGGGCGTCGTTCGGCCTGTTCTGGGTGCTGGTCTTCCTCGCCGTGGTCAACTCCACGATCGCCAACGCCAACGCGTGCTCCAACGTCTCCACGCGCACGGCCTTCGCCCTGGCCCGGATCCGGGTGCTGCCCCGGATGTTCACGGCGCTCCATCCCCGCCACCGCTCCCCCGTCGCCGGGATCGCCGTGCAGAGCGTGGTGGCGGTCGGCGCGGTGCTGGGACTGGGACTCGGCTACGACCCGGTGACGGCCTTCCTCCTGCTGGCCACGGTGATCGTGACGGTCATGATCGGCGTGTACATCGTCGTGAACCTCGCCTGTGCCGGATACTTCCTGCGCCGCAGGCGTCAGGCGCTGAAGCCGATAAGGCATCTGCTGCTGCCGCTGCTCGGCATCGTCGCCTTCGTGCCGGCGCTGCTGACCGCGGCAGGGCTGCCCGTCTTCGACTTCGTCACCGAGCTGACGGCCCCGGTGTCGTACGCAGGCCCGATCGTCGGGGTGTGGATGGCCGCGGGGCTCGTGGTGCTGGCCGTGCTGTTGCGACGGCATCCCGAGCGCATAGCCGAGACCGCCCGTGTCCACCTGGACGAACCTGCCCTCACCGGCACCTCGCAGAACGGAGCAGCACAGCGATGAACGACCCGAGGATCCTGACCGTCCGGCCCGAACCGGGCGAGTACGCCTGGACGTTCGGCGGCGCACCGCCCGTGGCGCGGATCGCGCCCGGCACGGTCCTGGACCTGTACACGGAGGACTGCTTCGCCGGGCGGGTGCGGTCCGAGAAGGACCTGGTGTCCGAGGTGTGCGAGTTCCCGTTCCTCAACCCGCAGACCGGTCCCTTCCACGTGGAGGGCGCCGAGCCGGGCGACACGGTCGCCGTGCACTTCGTGTCGATCGAACCGGCCCGCGACTGGGCCGCGTCGACCACGGTCCCCCTGTTCGGCGCGCTCACCTCCACGCACACCACGGCCACCCTGCAGCCACCGCTGCCGGAGACCGTGTGGATCTGGCAGCTCGACCGGACCCGGCGCACGGCGCTGTTCCGGGCCCATGACAGCGACATCGAGGCGGAGCTGCCCATCGACCCGATGCACGGCACGGTGGGCGTGGCCCCGGCCAACCTGGAGGTCCGCTCGGCCCTGGTGCCGGACGCGCACGGCGGGAACATGGACACGCCCGAGATGCGGGCCGGGGTGACGGCCTACTTCGGGGTGAACGTCGAGGGCGCGCTGCTCAGTCTGGGCGACGGACACGCCCGGCAGGGCGAGGGAGAGACCTGTGGGGTCGCCGTCGAGTGCGCGATGAACACCGTGGTGATCGTCGAACTGCTGAAGGGGCTCGCCACTCCGTGGCCGCGCATCGAGTCGGACACGCACATCATCTCGACGGGTTCCGCACGCCCGTTGGAGGACGCGTTCCGGATATCCCAGCTCGACCTGGTGCAGTGGCTGGTGCGCGACTACGGGTTCAGTGAGCTGGACGCCTACCAGTTCACAACCCAGGCCGTCGAGTCGCCGTTGGCCAACGTGTGCGACACCAACTACACGTGCGTGGCCAAGATCCGCAAGCAGTGGCTGCCCGCGCGCGAGACCCATCGCGGGATGCACGACCGGCTGCGCGAGACCGCGGCGGCCCTGCGGCGCTGAGCGGCCGGCTCCCTGCCCCGTTGCCCGCCTTCTCGTCGCACCCCTTCTCGTCGCGCCCCTTCTCTTCATCCCACCTCTACTCGTCACCCCCAACGTCTACTCGTCACCCCCCACGTCCGAAAGGCACGGCTCCATGGAGCGAGCAAGACCCAGCACCACCCGGCGACGGTTCCTGAAGGGCGCCGCCCTCGCCGCCGTCCCTTACGCGCTGCTTCCCGACCCGCAGGCCGATGCTCAGGTCCAGGCGCCCGACTACCCGTCCGCCGAGTGGCAGCCGGCGAACGCCGCCAACTACACGGTCTCCGACCGCCCCTCGTCCTATCCGCTGGACCACGTGGTCATCCACGTCACGCAGGAGACCTATTCCGACACGCTCGCCATTTTCGAGAACGCGCAGAAGAACGTGTCCGCGCACTACCTGGTGCGCTCGGCCGACGGCCATGTGGCGCAGTGCGTGCGCGAGGCCGACGTCGCCTGGCACGCGGGGAACTGGGACTACAACACCCGCAGCATCGGCATCGAACACGAAGGGTGGGTGGACAAACCGGCGTACTTCACCGACGCCCTCTACGAGCAGTCGGCCCGGCTGACGGCGCGGGTCTGCGACAAGTACGGCATCCCCAAGGACCGGGCGCACATCATCGGTCACTACGAGGTGCCGGGGACGGACCACACGGATCCCGGGCCGAACTGGGACTGGTCGCGCTACATCAGACTGGTCAACTTCGCCTGACCGTGCGACGGGGCCACCGTTCGAGGTGAGCGCGGTCGAAACGGTTGTCCGAGCGCGCACGGGGAGTGACGATGTCCCCAGCCGCATCACCAGCCGGGGAGGCCCAGTTGACCGATCCGTGGGTGGCCCTGGAGCCGGGGGCCGACCCTGCCGAGCACGCGCGGATGCTGCGCCGTGCGCACGAGACGTTCACCGAGGCGGGCACGGTGACGCGCCCGGTGCGTTCGGTGGTGGCCGAGTCGTGGCGGCGTTCCGCGCGGGCCGGGGTGGGGCCCGACGGCACGGCGAACGTGGAACTGGCCGACGGCGATCTCGGCGCCTACCGGGCCGAGCATCCGCTGGCACGGGTGATGCCCCTGTTCCGGGAGCTGTTGGGGACCTTCGCCGCCGACGGCGAGCATCTGCTGGCGGTGTGCGACGCGCACGGCAGGCTGCTGTGGGTGGAGGGGCATTCGACGACCCGGCAGCGGGCGGGGCGGATGAACTTCGTGCCGGGTGCCCGCTGGGCGGAGTCGGCGATGGGCACCAACGCGCCGGGCACCGCGGTCGCCGTCGACCGGCCGGTACAGGTGTTCGCGGCCGAGCACTTCAGCCGGCGCGTGCAGCCGTGGACGTGCGCGGCGGCGCCGGTGCACGATCCGCGCACCGGGCGGGTGCTCGGCGCCGTGGACATCACCGGCGGGGACGGGCTCGCGCATCCGCACAGCCTGGGGTTCGTACAGGCGGTCGCGCGGGCCGCGGAGTCCCAGCTGGCGCTGCTCGTCCCCGAGCGGTCCCCCGACGGCACGCCGGAGCTGACGGCCCTCGGCCGGGACGAGGCCCAACTCCTCGTCGAGGGGCGGCGGATCAGGCTCAGCCGGCGTCACAGCGAGATCCTCGTACTGCTGTCCCGGCATCCCGAGGGGCTGACCGGGGACGAGCTGCTGTGCGCGCTGTACGAGGACGAGTCGGTGACACCGGTGACGCTGCGTGCCGAGATGGCGCGGCTGCGCCGGGTACTGGGCCCGGCGCTGCTGGGTTCGCGGCCGTATCGGCTGACCGTGCCGGTGGAGTCCGACGTCGCCGTCGTCGAGCGGCGTCTGGAGACGGGCGCGATCACGGCGGCCGCCAAGGGGTACGGCGGTCCGCTGCTGCCGGGTTCCCAGGCTCCGGCGGTGGTGCGGCTCAGGCACCGCCTCGCCGACGGCCTGCGCTCGGCGCTGATCGCCCGCCGCGATCCCGACCTGCTGGCGGACTGGGCGCACGCGCCCTGGGGCGAGGACGACCTGGAGGTGTGGCGGGCGCTGGCGACGGTGCGGCCCACGCCGGCGGTCCGTTCGCGCCTCGCGGCACTGGAGTCCGAGTTGGGGGCACCGGCCGACTGGACCGGAGTCGCCGTCCGCCGCCCGGGCAGGCCGTCATGACCACCGGGGCCACCGTCCCGCGCACGGCAACGTGGTTGCAACGTAGGTGTTCCTAGCCTCCTCGCGAAAGCTGCCCAACGGCGGGCAGCGCTTCTGAAGGAGGCCCACCGCATGACCCGTTACGCTGCGCCCGGCACCGAGGGCGCGATCGTCTCCTACCAGGCGCGCTACGACCACTTCATCGGGGGCGAGTACGTACCGCCGGCCCGCGGGCAGTACTTCGAGAACCCGTCGCCGGTGAACGGGCAGCCGTTCACCGAGATCGCGCGGGGCACGGCGGAGGACGTGGAGCGGGCGCTCGACGCGGCGCACGCGGCCGCGCCGGCCTGGGGCCGTACGTCGGTGACCGAGCGCTCCGACATCCTGCTGAAGATCGCCGACCGGATGGAGGCCAACCTCGAACAGCTCGCGGTCGCGGAGAGCTGGGAGAACGGCAAGCCGGTGCGCGAGACGCTGGCCGCCGACATTCCGCTGGCCATCGACCACTTCCGCTACTTCGCGGGCGCGATCCGGGCGCAGGAGGGCTCGCTCGGCGAGGTCGACGACGACACGGTGGCGTACCACTTCCACGAGCCGCTCGGTGTGGTCGCGCAGATCATCCCGTGGAACTTCCCGATCCTGATGGCGACCTGGAAGCTGGCGCCGGCGCTGGCCGCGGGCAACGCGGTCGTGCTCAAGCCGGCCGAGCAGACCCCGGCGTCCATCCACTACTGGATGAGCCTGGTCGCCGACCTGCTGCCGCCGGGCGTCGTCAACATCGTCAACGGCTTCGGCGTGGAGGCGGGCAAGCCGCTCGCGTCCAGCCCGCGGGTGGCGAAGGTGGCGTTCACCGGCGAGACCACGACCGGCCGGCTGATCATGCAGTACGCCTCCGAGAACATCACCCCCGTCACGCTGGAACTCGGCGGCAAGTCCCCGAACATCTTCTTCGAGGACGTCTGGGGCGCGGACGACGACTTCCGGGACAAGGCGCTCGAGGGCTTCACGATGTTCGCCCTCAACCAGGGCGAGGTCTGCACCTGCCCGTCGCGGGCGCTGGTCCAGCGGGGCCACTACGCCGAGTTCATGGAGGCGGCGGTCGCCCGCACCGAACTCATCAAGACCGGCCACCCCCTCGACACGGACACGATGATCGGCGCGCAGGCCTCCAACGACCAGCTGGAGAAGATCCTCTCCTACCTCGACATCGGCCGGCAGGAGGGCGCCAAAGTGCTCACCGGCGGCGAACGCATCGAGCACGACGGCGAGTTGAAGGGCGGCTACTACGTCCAGCCGACCATCTTCGAGGGCCACAACCGTATGCGGATCTTCCAGGAGGAGATCTTCGGGCCGGTCGTCTCGGTGACGTCCTTCGACGACTTCGACGACGCCATCAAGATCGCCAACGACACGCTGTACGGGCTCGGGGCGGGCGTGTGGACACGGGACGTCAACACCGCCTACCGCGCCGGCCGCGCGATCCAGGCGGGCCGCGTCTGGACGAACTGCTACCACGCCTACCCGGCACACGCGGCGTTCGGCGGCTACAAGGGGTCGGGCATCGGCCGCGAGACCCACAAGATGATGCTGGAGCACTACCAGCAGACGAAGAACCTGCTTGTTTCATACAGCCCACGGAAGCTTGGGTTCTTCTAGAGCCTGAAGTCGGTTGCCTGGAGACCTCATTGCGCTCCAGGCAATCACGCATGACACCGTGCGTCATGGAAAGAGGCACTCTTGGGCGGGAACAGGCCTGGCCTCGCTAGAACTCCCACTCAAGAATTCCATCAGCGGTGAACACCGCGGCACACCCGTTGCGGGTCAAATGAGGATCGCCATGGCAACACCCATGCCCTCCTCCCCGCCGGCCGGATTGACTGAAGCGGCACGCTGCGCTGCCACAGCATCTGCGTGCGCTGGAGTCCGACGGAGATGTACATGGGCGGCAGCAGAACGCCCGTGACTGGATTCGGCTCCGCCCCGTCCAAAAGCGACTCGCGGACCGCGCCCCGGTCGGTGTGCTGCCGGCGGCCCATCGTATGGCGGCGGCCACGGCGGATCGCGGCATGTCACGGTCGTGCCTGGCGTAGGGCCGGTACGGACGGCTTCTGGCAAGGATCGACGGCCCCGGGCACAGCCATCATGCTGGTCATGGGCGCGGCGGTCGCGTGTGTCCGAGGCCGCGGCACCCCGATCGCGGCTCATGCCGAGGCCGACCGGATACAGTGCGCGAAAGGGCAGCCCGGTCAGGAGGGGAAGCGTGACCGACACCAGCGAGACCCGGCCCGCCGAGGGCGAGGCGCAGGCGCCGCGGCGGAGCGGACTGTACCGCCTGATGCGCTACCTGCCCCTGATCGCCCCCGTCCTGCTGTGGACCGTGCCCTGTGGGGTGCTGCTGTACGGCGGCCAGCACTGGCCGCTGCCCGTCACGCTGGCCGGCACCGCCTTGTTCGCCCTGGGCCTGGTCGGTATGCCGCTCGCGATGGTGCGCGGCCACGGCCGGCGCCAGCAGGACCGGATGGCGATCGTCGGGGACAGCCTGCTGGGCGGCAGCTGGGTTCTGTTCACCTGGTCGGTGCTGCTCGGCATCCTGCTGCGGCTCGCCCTGACCGTGGCGGGCGTCGGCGGGAGCCAGGACCGGGCCCGGATCGTCACCTGGGCCGTCCTCGCCGTGACCGCGGTCCTTCTCGCCTGGGGATACGCCGAGGCCCGCCGCGTGCCACGCGTGCGCCGACTCGACGTGCGGCTCCCGCGGCTGGGTGCCGGGTTGGACGGGCTCCGGGTCGTCCTGATCACCGACACCCACTACGGCCCACTCGATCGTGCCCGCTGGTCGGCTCGGGTGTGCGAGACGGTGAACGCCCTGGAGGCCGACGTGGTCTGCCACACCGGCGACATCGCGGACGGCACGGCCGAACGCCGCCGCGCCCAGGCCGTCCCGCTGGGCACCGTGAAGGCCACCCGGGCTCGTGTGTACGTCACCGGCAACCACGAGTACTACAGCGAGGCCCAGGGCTGGGTCGACCTGATGGACGAACTGGGCTGGGAGCCGCTGCGCAACCGTCATCTGCTGCTCGAACGCGGAGGCGACACCCTCGTGATCGCCGGCGTGGACGACGTCACCGCCGAGTCCTCCGGCCTGGCCGGCCACCGCGCGCACCTCGCCGGAGCCCTGGACGGCGCCGACCCCGACCTGCCCGTCCTGCTCCTGGCCCACCAGCCCAAGTTCGTCGACCGGGCGGCAGCCGCCGGCATCGACCTCCAGCTCTCCGGCCACACCCACGGCGGCCAGATCTGGCCCTTCCACCACCTGGTCCGCCTCGACCAGCCCGCCCTCGCCGGCCTCACCCACCACGGCCCCCGCACCCTCCTCTACACCAGCCGCGGCACCGGCTTCTGGGGCCCTCCGTTCCGCGTCTTCGCCCCCAGCGAGATCACCCTGCTGGTACTGCGCTCCCCACACCGGCCCACCGCGCCGTAGCACCGCACAGCACCGCGACCCTTCACGCGGATCACGCGTGGCCGCGAGCTTGCGGCTCGTGACGGGGCGTTGTCAGTGGTGGGTGGCAGCATCGGGCGTATGACGGACACCACGGGATTCGACTGGCGGTCCTTTCTGCTCAGGTGGAGCGAGGAGTGGGCCGATTCCCTGGCCGACGGCGAGACGCGGAGCCAGGACGACGAGGCCGCCCGGCAGGCGCGGTGGCTGGGGTTCCCGGCCGCGTCCCAGGAGCGGATCACGGCGATGGAGGAGCGGCTCGGCCGACGGATGCCCGCGTCGTACCGGGAGTTCCTGGCGGTCAGCGACGGGTGGCGGCATGCGGGTGGGTTCGTGTGGCTGCTGGCGGGGACCGAGGACGCGCGCTGGCACAACGACGCGTCAGGACTCGGGGAGATGTTCGAGGAGTACCTGGACGAGGACGCGGGGCCCGAGGAACGGCGGGAGGCGGACCTCTGGAGGCGCGGACTCCAGCTCGACGCCGAGTCCGACGCCACCTACGTCCTGATGGACCCCGAGGACGTGGGCGAGGACGGCGAGTGGGCGGTGTACACATGGGCGAGCTGGCGGGCCGAGCCACCCGAACGGCATGCGAACTTCCTCGAGTTCATGCGGGACATGCACCGGGAGTTCCACAGCCTGCGGGCCAACCGGAGAGACGGGGAGCCCGCGTTCGCCAACGCCACCACGCGAGAGTTGGACGCCCTGATGGACGAGGCCCGGCTGGAGGCGCTGCGCGGTGACTGGGAACGCGCCGCGAAGGGGTTGGACGAGGCCAAGGCGTACGGCAGACCGCGTGCCGCCGGACTGGGCGACCAGTTGCGCCGTCTGCTCGGACAGACCTACATGGTCTACTTCGACGGACTGGTGACGGACCCGCGTTACGCTCCCGAGCTGCTGCCGCCGCTGGTAGCCGAGCACGCGGCGCACTCGTACCGGGACGACTCCACGCTGCCCTTCCATCTGCGCGGAGCGGACGACGACCTCATGGCACTGGCCTACGCGACGCTGGAGCAGGTGAGGAACGGCACCTACCGGTACACGGCCGCGGGACCGTTCGGGGAAGCGGTCGACGCGGCACGGGAGTTGGCGCGCTGGGGGGACACCGACGGGGCGTGGCGGACGCTGTTGAGGGCCCTGCCGCTGTGGGAGCCGCTGGGTCCGGACCATCTGGCGCCGCTGGCCTGGGTGGCAGACCCGTTGCTGGGACCGCTGTTGACGCCTGAGCGGGGACGCGAACTGCTGTCCACGCCACGGGGTGGGCAGTCCGGTGAGGCGCCGGGTGTGAGCGCCGGGCTCGACCCGGGCGGCATGGCGTGGCTCGCGGAACCGGATCCGGGCAACAACCGCACGTCGTACCGGTTCGTCCTGGTGGAGGGCGTGGAGCCGGAGGAGCTGCCCGGACGTCTCGCGGACGCGGACGGCGCCGCGCTGAACGCACCCATGACCTTCTGGGAGGCGCGCCGCGCCTCTCTGCGCGACCGGCGCGAGTTCTCGTCGTACGACGACCGGGCTCTCATGGCGGTCGGCCGGGCCGGCACCGGGTGGAGTTTCGCCTTCGACGGCGACCCCGCTCCGTTCGCCGGGCAACGGTTCGTCTCACCCGCCGTGGCGGCCAGCGCCGGCACCCGCGCGGTGGTGGTGTGGAGCGGCCTGCGGACAGGGCACCGGGAGCCGTACTTCCATCTTTCGGTGGCGCGAGACGGTGCCGAGGAGTACGCGTTCACCTACGTAGGCGGTGAGATCCAGAAGGCCGGTGAGATACCGGGGCCGCTGGATCCGAGCCGGTTCTTCGGTGCTTGGCAGGGTGCGTCCGACGCGGAACGGGCGCTTCTGGAAGCGGTGGCCGGGGAGTTCGGTGCGTCTCTGCCACGGCATGCCATCGTGAACGGGCGGCTGCACACGTTCGCCTCCCGTTCCTGGACACGTCCGCCGAGGGACGGTGAGGCGTACATGGTGATCCGGGTGGGAGGGTAGGGCGGCCGGCGCGACCCGTTTCCGGGGTCAGCCGCCGAGTGCTACTGCGAAGGACGCCCCGGCCTCACCGGCGCGCAGTGAGTCAGGTGGCGAGGAGGATCGACCGGTCGGCGGACCGGCCGTGGGGGCCGCCGTACAGCACGCCGACCGCTCCCGCCGCCCACTGCCAGATCCCCGCAACGGCGGCCCCCGCGAGCAGGAGACCGCCGCCCCTACTCCACGAGCGACACCCTGAGCGGCTCCCACTCCACCCGTGTCCGTGCCCCGTCCCGCGCCCAGGTGATCTCCACCCGGGAGTCGCCGGCCTGCACACCGGAAACGGCTTCCGACACCGCGACGGGCTCCGTGGTGAGGGCGGCCAGGGACACATGGACGGTCGTGCCGCCCGAGCGGCCGGCCAGGCGAGGGATCTGGGCCCATGGGGTGTAGGCCGTTCCCTGGGGGGCGCGGATCGGGGTGGGCTCCTCGTCCCAGCCGTGCAGGGCGTGCAGTGCCGAGACGAGGGGCTCGTCCGGGCCGATGGCCCAACCGGTCTGTGTGACACGGCAGTTGGCGGGCGCGCCGAGGACACGGTGGATACGGAGTTCGTACGGCCCCCGGGCCACCGTCACGCTCTCCACCCGCAGCCCGGGCACCATCGGCGGGCCGGCGGCGTAGACCGGTCGGTGCCATGAGGCGGCCCAGCCCCAGCCGGCACCACCGCCCGCTCCCAGCGGACGGACGCGGCACCGGACGCTTCCCCGGCCGCCCACCTCGACGGACAGATGGTTGTCGGCGGCATTTCCCTTCGCCGTCGGTCCGGTGTGGGTCGAGTACGCCAGCCGCCCGTAGTGCGGATCGTCCGCGTCCGCCGAGTCGCCCTCGTGCGGCCGTACATGGTCGGTGCCGTGGTTGTGCAGTCGTACGATCCCGTCGGCGCGGGTCGACTGGAGCAGCAGTCCGGGGGCCGGCAGGGCGAGGACACGGTCGGCCGTCTCGACCGGCGCGGGCTCCTCGGGGGCGGTCCACAGCGGATGGTCCGGCGGAGCGAGCAGGGCGACGAAGGCCTTCGAGGCCCAGTACGGCGAGGAGGGGCCGGAGTAAATCTGCAGGGTCGCCTCGTGCGGGCCGTACCAGCCCAGGCTCAGCAGGCCGTCCTCGGTGAGGGCGCCCCGGTCCAAGAAGTGGCGCAGGCTGCCGCTGATCAGGCGACGGGAGGTGCCCGGGGTGAGCGGTGTGTGGCCGGTGACGGCGCCGAGGCCGACGGCGGCCGAGGCGGCGAAGCGGTAGGTCAGTGAGCGCCCGTAGTGCAGCGGCGCGCCGTTCGCGGCGAAGAACAGGGAGAAGGCTTCGAGGTGTTCGCGCAGGCGGGCGCCGTACACGCCGTCGTCCGTACCGGCGAGATGCGCGTCCAGGACCGGGTACAGGTGCAGGGCCCAGCCGTTGTAGTGGTCGAAGGCGCGGGCGTCACCGTCGGTGTACCAGCCGTCGCCGACGTACCAGCCCTCCAGCAGGTCCCGTGCGCGCTGCCGTACGGCCGCCGTCTCGGCGTCGCCGCGGCCCACCGACTCCAGGAACCCGGCGACGGTGTAGGGGAAGAGGTACCAGTTGTTCGGCGCGGGCGTGTGCCGCAGGGCGCCGCGCAGCCATTCCTCGGCGCGGTCCTGGACGTCGGCGTCGAGGTTCTTCCACAGCCAGGGCGCGGTCAGACGCAGGCCGAGCGCGATCGACGCCGACTCGACCATGGGCTGGCCCTGGACGTGGTGGTCCAGGATGAGCGGCCAGGACTCGGTGTCGTCGCGGCCGGGGGTGCGGGTGCCTGCGGTGAGGCCGCTCGCGTAGCGCTCCAGCCAGCCGTGCGGGTCGGCGCCGTCCGCCCCGGCGACGCGGAAGGCGGCGGCGAGGAAGGTACGGGCGTAGCCCTCCAGGCCGTCGGAGCGCACGCCCGAGCGGGAGGGCCGTCCGGGCAGGTCGAGCAGGGCGCTGCCCGGGGTGCTCCACCGCCAGGCGGCGGCCAGCAGACCGTCGGCGACGGCCTCCCAGTGGGCTCGGGTGTATCCGGTGTACGGGCTCGACTCCCGGTCCTCCGGGGGAAGTGGGAAGGGAAGGGTCATGCCGTGTACGCCAGCCTTTCGCGTCGTACGGGATGCAGGAAACCGGCGCCCGCGGCCCAGCGGGCCGTCTCGGCGACGGCGAGTTCGGCCAGGCGGCCCCATTCGTTGCCCTGGGAGCCGGCCAGGTGCGGGGTGATGAGTACGTTGTCGCAGTCCCACAACGGGTGTTCGGACGGCAGGACTTCGGGGTCGGTGACGTCGAGGACGGCACGGATGCGGCCGGCCCGGGCGGCGTCGGTGAGGGCGTCCTGGTCGATCACCGCGCCGCGTGCGGTATTGATGAGGACGGCGCCGGGGCGCATCGCGTCGATCAGGGTCCGGCTGACCAGGCCGCGGGTGGCGGGCAGCAGCGGGGTGTGCACGCTGACGGTGTCGCTGCGCACGAACAGCTCCTCCAACTCGACGCGTACGGCGCCGAGTTCGGCGGCATCGGCATCGGTGACGTAGGGGTCGTGCAGGAGGACCTCGACGTCGTGGGAGCGCAGCAGCTCCATCACGCGGCGGCCGGTGAGGGAGGCGGAGAGGATGCCGACGGTACGGCGGTGGTTGCCGACGGTGCGCGGGGTGCGCAGCCAGGGGGCGCGGACCCGGGTGGTGTGGTACTCGCGGGCGCGCTCCAGGACGTGTTTGCCGGTCAGCAGGATCATGGCGAGGGTGTACTCGGCGACCGGCAGGGCGTTGGCGGCGGCGGCCGAGGAGACCTCGATGCCGCGGTCCCAGCAGGCGTCGGTGATGTGTGCGCGGACGCTGCCCGCGGTGTGGACCACCGCACGCAGCCGGGGCGCCGCCGCCAGCGCGGCCGCGTCCAGCGGCGGACAGCCCCAGCCGGTGATCAACAGGTCGACGTCGGCGAGGACTTTCCGGGCGCGCGGGGTGGTGAGGTCGTCGAGCGCCGGGGGTGGGGCGAGGTCGCAGATCGCGGCCAGGGCTTCGAGGGACTCGGGGTCGAGGACGGCCGCGGCCGCGTCCCGGGACATGGCGAGGGCGGCGCGTGGACGGAACGTCGAGTCGGTCATGGGGGCGCGTGAACTCCTCAGCGAGCCGGTCTACTTGACGGACCCCGCCGTCAGTCCGCTGCGCCAGAAGCGCTGCAGCAGGACGAAGGCGAGGATGAGCGGGAGGACGGCCAGCAGGGAGCCCATGATCACCACCGGGTAGTAGTCGGGCTCGACGGTGGCCTGACTGTTCCACGTGTACAGGCCGAGGCTGACGGGATACAGGTCCTGGTTGGAGAGCATCACCATCGGGAGGAAGAAGTTGTTCCAGATGGCGGTGAGCTGGAAGAGGAAGACGGTCACCAGGCCGGGACCGAGCATGCGCAACGCCACCCGCGCGTACGTGGTCAGCTCCCCCGCGCCGTCGATGCGTGCGGCCTCCAGGACCTCGTCGGGGACGTAGCCCTGGCTGAAGATGCGGCCGAGGTAGACGCCGAAGGGGTTGAACAGGACCGGGAGGAAAACCGCCCAGAAGGTGTTGACGAGCCCGGTGCAGGAGGCCATCAGGTACAGGGGCAGGGCGAGGACGGTCTGCGGGACCATGACGGCCGCCAGGACCAGCCCGAACAGCTTTTCCTTGTGCCGGAAGCGGTACTTGTCGAAGGCGTAGCCGCAGGCCACGCTCACCAGGGCGCCCAGCGCGGCGCCGAGGACGGCGTACAGCAGGCTGTTGAGGTACCAGCGGCCGTACTGGCCGCCGTCCATGGCGAACAGGTCGTGCAGGTTCTGGCCGAAGGAGAAGTCCTTCAGGGACAGGATGTTGCTGCCGAACAACGCGTCGCGGGTCTTGCCGGCGGCGAGCACCAGCCAGAGCACGGGCAGCAGGGTGTAGAGGACGGAGAGGGCGACCACGACGTTGACGGTGGCCCGGCCCAGCATCCTCGGACGCAGCAGGGTGGTGTCGGCGGCGCTCATCGGGCCTCCGTGCGGTCGAGCCGGCTGGTCCAGCGGGTGACGGCGTAGGACAGGGCGATGGTGCACAGCAGCAGGACGACCGAGGCGGCGGCGGCCAGGCTGTAGTTGTTGCGGGTGAAGGCGGCGTCGTAGATGTACATGCTCGGCGAGAAGCGGGAGCTGATCATCGGCGAGGACTGGCTGAGCAGCATCGGCTCGGTGAACAGCTGCAGGCCCCAGATCAGGGTGAACATGGCGACCATGACGACCGAGGCGCGCACCAGCGGGGTCTTGACCTGCAGTGCCGTGCGCACGGGTCCCGCGCCGTCGACGACCGACGCCTCGATCACCTCGCGGGGCACGGCCTGCAGGGCGGCGTAGAAGACCACCATGTTGTAGCCGAGGTTGCTCCACAGGGCGATGTTCACGATCGACGGGAGCACGGTGTGCAGCCCCAGGAAGTCGACCGTGATGTCGGCCTTGGCGAACAGTTCGACGACCGGGCTGATGCCGGGCGTGTACAGGTAGAGCCAGATCAGGGCGGCGATGATGCCGGGCACGGCGTGCGGCAGGAACAGGCCGAGCTGGGCCGAGGCCCGCAGCCGTACGACGCCGGAGTCCAGCAGCAGCGCCAAGGCCAGGGAGCCGATCACCATGAGCGGGATGTAGACCAGGCAGTACAGGGCGACCGTGCCGAGCCCGGACAGGAACGTCGGGTCGGTCAGGACGGCCGTGTAGCTGCGGAACCCGACGAAGATGGTGCGGGCGGTGCCGAAGCCGAGGCCCGGGTGGTCGTCGCCGTAGAAGCTGAGGTAGACGGCGGTGCCGACCGGGATCAGGAAGACGGTCACCAGCAGGGCGAAGAAGGGCGCCATCAGGACGCCACAGGCGCCGAGTTGACGGCGCCGGGCCGCCTTGCGGGTGCGGTGGGCGGGGGCCGGCGCGGTGCCGGTGAGTGCGGCGGG
>NZ_WVUG01000420.1 GCF_017614965.1 Streptomyces griseorubiginosus
AGGCGGAGGTGAACGTGGAGACGAGGGCGGGGGGTGCCGGGGAACGGGCCGAGCGGGCGGGCGCTCCAGGACGCCCCGCCGCTCTCCGTGATCTCCGGTTCGACGCCGAACGCCAGCCGCACGGCCTCCGCCAGCCCGCGCCGCGTGCCACGGATGCGGTGGAGGTACGCCGCCGCGGCCACGGCCGCCCGCAGCAGCGGCTCCGGTTCGGTGCCGTCCGTCTCCGCGCCCACCCAACTCCCCAGCCACTGGACGAAGTCGAGCGGGGCGAGGGACGGCCGGAAGTAGGTGTCGAGGCAGTCCAGCACGCTGTGGATCGGCGCGACCGTCTCGTCGAGCCCCGCGACGAACCGCTGGGCGAGATCGTCGTCCGCGAAGACGGCCGGCAGCATCATGCCGATCGGCGCGGAGGAGCCGAGACCGTCGATGGACCCCCTCATGCGCCGTCCCCGATCACCCGGACGCGGTGGTCGAACGAGAAGACCAGCGACGGGGCCGAGAGGTCGATGCGGTCCGTCGCCTCGCCCCGCTTGCCGGTCAGCGGGTCCGCCGGGTGCAGGACCACCTCGTCGACCAGCTCCACACCGGGCACCCGTTGCAGCACCGCGAACACCTCACCGGCCTGGACGGGACGGCCGAACGGCCAGCCCGTGCCGTTCGCGCCCCCGGTCAGCGGATCCAGGTGCCGGTACAGCGCGTCGTGGGCCTCGCGCCGCACCTTGTCCGTGTCGACGCCCCGGAAGGCGTGGACGGTGGCGACGACGGTCACACCCTGGTAGTACGGCGGCCCGACCGCCAACCTCGTCCCGATCAGCCGCCGTTCGTCCAGATGGCGGGTGATCCGGTCCAACAGGGCGTCGCCGGGCACCAGTTGCTCGAAGCGCAGCCTGCCGCCGGGATCCGGAACAGCCTGCGGGACCACCAGCACCCGTACCGCGTAGGCGCCGTGCTCGCCCTCCTCGCCCTCCAGGCAGGTGATGCGCGCGGTCTCCGGGGCGGCGCGGCGGGCCAGCTCCTCGTAGTCCCGCAGGGTCACCGCCCGCTCCTGGGCGCGCAGCGTGATCGGCGCCCGTACCTTCGCCTCCTCGACCGTCTCGCCGTCCACCCCGCCGCGTGCCGCCTCACGGTTGACGACCTCGGAGACGTACGGGATGGAGGTGCGCAGGATCTGCACCGCGCCCCGGGCCACGTTGCCGGCCCGGCCGCCACCGGTGCGGTAGCGGCGGGCGCGGACCGGGGAGCCCTTGGGCGCGACCGCGCCGTACTGCCGCAGCGTGCCGTCCGGCTCGCGCACCGCCGGTCCGAAGGCGATCTCCCCGGTCGTCGCGTCGAGGGTGATGTGCCGGTCGTACGGCCCGGAGCCCGCGAAGTTCGGGACCACCTGCCAGTCGACCCAGCCCTCGTGCTCGGCCGTCTGCAGCAGCACCGGCGGGTCGTCGCCGACGACGGGCGCGTGCATCAGCCGGAGCCGCTGACCGGGCAGACCGGTCGACTCGCCGAGCGCCTCGTCGTACACCGTCTCGGCGTGGACGACACCGGTGGTGCCGCCGACGGTGAAGGCCTCGGCGGCGCGGATGGTGGGCGAGGTGGTGTAGAAGGGCTGGCCGGGCAGCGGCTCGGTGACCCGGCAGCGGATCCAGCCACCCTCCTGACCGGCGTTGCGGGACAGCACGTGCCCGCCGGGCACGTGCAGGACCACCTCACCGGGACGGTTCAGACCGCCGGTGCCGTCCCGGTCGACCTCGCAGGTCTGCCAGCCGTCCGCGGTCCACGCCTCCCACACCAGCGGCGGCTGCCGCGGGTCCACGCCGACGCCGTCCACCCGGCTGTCCAGGTCCAGCGCGATCGCGCAGTGCGGCACGGCCGCGCTCAGCCCCAGCAGCATGCAGTCACCAGGATCCGGGGACTCCGAGAAGCAGAGCAGGTCCTTGTCGTCCTCGGCCAGGTCGTGCGTGCGCTCCACCGCAGCCTCGCCCTTGTGCTGCACCAGCAGATACCGCAACTCGCACGGCACGACGGTCAGTTCGCGCTCGGTCGCGAAGACCACCGCCTCCTCGCTCTCGGTGCGCATGGTGGCCACCTCGGTGCCCAGCGGCACGGCGATCGACTCCTCCTGGGGCGCCGACAGCCAGAACGTCACGTCCGTGCGCGCGGCCGAGGGTGGGAACAGGGTGATCCCCACCAGGTCCAGGAAGGCCAGATGGTTCTTCTCCGGCACCCGGTTGAGCCGGTAGACGATCTGGTCCGCCATGTGCGCCACCGTCTCGACGAGGGTGACGCCCGGGTCGGAGACGTTGTGGTCGGTCCACTCCGGGGCGCGCTGCTGGATGTAGCGCTTGGCGTCGTCGACGAACTGCTGGAAGCGGCGGTCGTCGAGATTGGGGGAGGGCAGGGCCATCAGCGGTCGCTTTCAGGGGAGTTGCCCGCGCCGGGGCCGGCGTCGGGCTCCTCGTGGGACGGAATGACGTAGAACGGGAAGACCAGGCTGCGCGGGTTGTTGGTGCCGCGGATCGAGTAGCGGACGTCGATGAACAGCACGCTCTGGTCGGCGCCCGCCGTGACCTCGACGTCCTCGACCTCGATACGCGGCTCCCAGCGGTCGAGGCTGACGTGCACCTCGTGCTGGATACGGCCCGCGGTCTGCTCGTTGACCGGCGCGAACACCAGGTCGTGGATGGCGCAGCCGAAGTCCGGCCGCATGGGCCGTTCACCCGGCGAGGTCGACAGGACGAGCCGGATCGCCTCCTCGATCTCGCGCTCCCCGCTGACCAGCGCGATCCCGCCGGTCGGCCCGATGCGCAACGGGAACGACCAGCCGGAACCGACGAACTGCTCGGCCATCAGAACTCCACCTGCCTTGCTCGGGAACGGTTCACAGCGGCGCCGGTACGGGGATGGTGGCGCACAGGAACGTGGGGGCAGCGACCGTGAAGTTGGCTCCCTTGACCGTCGTCAGGGGGGAGTTGAGCTGCAGGGTCGTCAGGCCGGTGAGGTTGGTGAGGGTGCCCGTCATGTTCAGGGCGCCCGTCGCCGTCAGCCCGATCTCGGGCGCGCGCACGTTGACCATGCCGCCCTGGATGCTCAGCGCGGCGCCGCTCTTGATGGTCAGGTTGCGCCGGGCGCTGAGCGACAGATCGGTGCCCGCCTCCACCGAGACCGACCGGCTGCCCTTGATGGTGACCGAACCCTTGCTGTCGATGGTGATCTCGGTCTTCGTCCGGTCCAGGTTGATGGTCAGCTGCTTGTCGCCGGAGATCAGCCGGACCCCCTGCCTGCGCAGGCCGGTCTTCTGGCTGAGCAGGTCCATCCGGTTGCCGTCCCGGTCGGAGACGGTGTGCCGGCTCGCCTTCTTCCGTACGGTGTCGTGAAGGGGCACATCGCTCACCACGGTCGGTTTGTCCCGGCCGTTGTAGAGCCCGCCGATCACGAACGGATGGTCCAGCGCGCCCCGGTCGAAGGCGACCAGCACCTCGTCGTTGACGTCCAGCGGGAAGATCCCGCCCCCGCCGAGGCCGCCCATCTGCACGGTCCGCGTCCAGTCGCTGACGTAGGTGTCGTCCAGCCACGGGAACTGCAGTTTGACCCGACCCTGCTTGAGCGGGTCGTTGACGTCGGTGACCAGCGCGTTGGCCACACTGGGCAGCCGGGGCGCGGTGTCCGCCCCGCCCGAGGCCAGCCCGTACAGCGACCGCCACTGCCGGCCGCTGACCGTCACCCACGACTCGTAGTGCTTGCCGTCCCCGAAGACGTGCCGTACGGACGTCACCGTGTACTTGCCCTCGAACGGCACCCCGACGTCCGCCAGCGCCACCGGAACTCCCGGGCGCAGCTTGGGGTTTCCGCGCGCGACGACCTCCAGCTCGGCGAACGAGCCGGTGACGTCGTCGGCGAGCGCCTCGGCGGCGAACTTCACCTCGTTCTGCTTGTCGTAGGGCGTGCCCGTCTCCACGAGCGTCGCCGACGTGAACTTCCCGGCCGCCGCGCCCGGCGAAGTGCCGATGGTGATACCGGGGTTGGAGGAGGCCGGCGAGGTGGCCGTCAGCTTCTTCTTCGTGGTCACGTCCCATCCGCGGGACTCGACCTTGGCCACCTGGTCGGCGGCGGTGACGGCGGCCCGCAGCCGCAGGATGTCGTGCCCGGCCTGCAGGACGAACGGGCTCTTGTCTCCGTCGGTGTCCGGAGAGGGCGCCCCCGCGGCCGACTTGGGCCGCACGAACTGGAACTTGCCGTCCGCGTCGACGGACATCACCATCTCGTTCTCGTCCGCGAGCCGGGCGAGGAAGTCCCAGTCGGTCACATTGGACTGGGAGATGAACTCGTACACCGTCTTCGTCGACTCGATCCGCCCGATCGGCACACCGTCCTTGGCGGCCAGCTTGCGGGCGATGTCGGAGGCGCTCTGGTTGCGGTAGGCGGCCACGCGGCGCTGGCGCAGAAGCCGGTGGCCGAGGTCGTAGCCGCGGATGACGGTGTAGGAGCCGGTGCCGTCGTAGTCGGCCTCGAGTCCCGTGACCTCACCGGTCAGCAGCGGATCCCCGGCACCCTCGCCGTCCGCCACGGGAGCGAACACCACCTTGGTGCCGAAGGTGATGTTCAGCTTGCCCAGCAGCAGCCGGTACGGGTCGCGGAAGGTCAGCCGGAACGCGGCCGGGACCCCGACGCCCTGGTCGACGTAACTGTCCACCAGGTCCGGGGCGAACTCGGGCGGCAGCTTGGCGCCGCCGATCTTCACGTCGACGACGTTGGAGAAAGCGGACTGCACCATCAGGTACGCACCTCCTCGGCGGCCGGCAGCACCAGTTCGACGCCGGTGCGCAGCTGTTGGGGGTCGTCGATGCCGTTGGCCTCGGCGATGGAACGCCAGGCGGCCGCGTTGCCGTACTCCCGCCAGGCCAGCGACTGCAGGGAGTCGCCCGCCACGACCCGGTGCACGCGCTGCGCGGTGAGCGCGCCGGAGGTCGGGTTCTGCCCCTTGGTCTTGCTGGGGATCTCGTGCAGCTGGAGCTTGCAGGTGGCGCGGATGGGCACGCCGGTCGTCGAGAACAGCGTGTAACTGGCCTCGACCGAGCTGACGTACGCCGTGAACCGGGCCGTCGAGAACGACCCCCACTGGAAGACGACCCACGGCGGCGACGGCTGCTTCGCGGCGATGCTCTTGCTCGTCACCTCGCAGCAGGCCAGCAGTGACTCGACCTTCTTCAGCACGGTGTTGCTGGTCGGCTCGTCGGAGGTGTCGAGGAAGATCTCCACACCCATCTCCCGCGGCTCGGCACCCATGAACTCCGGGAGCGGGCCGTCCCGTTCGATCTGCGCCGGGGTCACCTTCCACTGCGCGCGGCGGGTCAGCGACAGCTGCGCCGGGTTGAAGTCGAAGCCGAACGTCTTGATGATTCCGCCGGGCGTCCTGCTCTTGCCCTTCGGCGGTTCGTGGATCGCGAGCGTGGCGCGTACGAGGCTCTTGCCGGCGCCGCTCTTGCTGCCCTTGGCCATGTCTGCGGTCCCTCTCAGTCCGTGAACCCGTGATGGGCGATCTCCAGCACCTCGGTCGCCACGGCCGGGCTGGCGGGGTCCAGGGAGGGGCCGGTCCAGCTGACCGGCAGCACGTCGATCAGCCCCCACCGCGCGACTTCCGAACCGTCCGCCCTGAGCGCCGCGATCTGCGCCGTGGGTCGCTTGATGCCGGTCTGCACGGACGAGATCCACTTGGCGACCTTCGCCGTGTCCGGGGTCAGCGGGCGGGTCAGCCGGATGTTCGAGAACGTCACGCGGGTCGGCAACTGCCAGACGAAGCCGTTGTTGCCGCCCTCCTGGCGCTGCTCGATCTCCACCTGCGACGACAGTCCCTCACAGCCGTTGAAGTAGCCGAGGCTCTCACCGTCGATGCTGAGGGAGAACCAGATGGTGGAGCCCGGGTCCTGGCGGGACATCGCGGCCGGCCTTTCTGTCGTTCGGGGTGGATGGCGGTTGGGGTCGGATGCGGTCAGTGACGGGGGTCGCGGAGCTTGCCGACGCGTTCGCGGTCCAGGCGGAGTTCGGTACGGATCAGGCGGGTGATGCGGCCGATGATCCGGTGCACCAGCTCATCGAGCTGGAAGTCGGTGAGTTCGCGGGGGTCGAAGGCGCCGGCGGGGATCTCCGTGTACGCGGGCGGGGGTGTGGCCGGTGGCGTGTAGGGC
>NZ_WVUG01000421.1 GCF_017614965.1 Streptomyces griseorubiginosus
GGTGGGCCACGCGCGCGTGGTGGTGCACTTCTCCACGCGCGGGGACGACGGGCGGTGGGCGGTGGAGCTGCGCGATCCCGACGGGAGGGGAACCACGCGCGTGCGTGCGGGCGGGCCCGCGGGGACGGAGGTGCGGCTGCCGGGCGGTGTGCGGCTGGTCCTGGAGGAGCCGCTGAGCGCGGGCGGCGACCGTCTGTGGTGGGCGCGGGCCTCGGGGGCGGAGGTGCTCGGGATGCTGCGGGTGCACGGGCGGCCCATCCGGTACTCCTACACCGAGCGGGACCAGCCGCTGTCCGTCTACCAGACGGTGTTCGCGCTGCCGTCCGCCGACGGGACGGGCAGCGCGGAGATGCCGAGTGCGGCGCGGCCCTTCACGGCGCGGCTGGTGGCGGAGCTGGTGAGCCGGGGCGTGCAGTTCGCGCCGGTCACGCTGCACACCGGGGTGGCCTCGGCGGAGGCGCACGAGCCGCCGTATCCGGAGCGGTTCTCGGTGCCGGAGGCCTCGGCGCGGCTGATCAACGCCGTGAGGGCCGGTCGGGGGCGGGTCGTCGCCGTGGGGACGACGGCCGTGCGGGCCGTGGAGTCGGCCTCGGGCCCGGACGGTGTCGTACGCGCGCGTGAGGGGTGGACCGATCTGGTGGTGACCCCGGAGCGCGGGGTGCGGGTGGTGGACGGGCTGCTGACCGGGCTGCACGAGCCGGAGGCCTCGCATCTGCTGATGCTGGAGGCGATCGCGGGGCGGGCGGCGCTCGACCGCGGGTACGAGGAGGCGCTGCGCGGACGCTATCTGTGGCACGAGTTCGGCGACGTCCATCTCATCCTGCCGGAGGAGCATCCTCACGCAGAGCATTGCTCCAGCAACTGCTGGTGAGACGGGCGGGGGCATGGTGTGAGCCCGCGCATAGGGCGCAGGTCACGTACGAAGGTCGGTAGGAGATACAGACTGACCTCATGAGCGGCATAGACGGCCCAGTCTGTCCGATTTTGCCCCTCTGCGATCCACTACCCGGGATCGTACGTCACACCTTTGCCTCGGCATTTTGCGGCCGCTAAGAATGGCTGCCGTCGCTCAGCGCCGCGGGGCCAGCCCGCGGCGTTCGTGCGGGAAGGACCCCCTGTCCCCCGCCGGACGAAGAGCGACCTCCGCGCTATTCGAAGAGGTCCGTCTGCCATGCCCAAGAACATCAACATTCGCCGTCACAGTCGTGCGCTGACCCGCCATCACAAGATCGCCATCAGTGGTGTCGCCGCCCTCGGTGCCGCCGCCATCGCCTTCACCGCGGTGCCCAGCAACGCCGAGACGACCACGAGCGAGGCCACCGCGTCCCGCGTTGCCTACAGCAACGAGCCGATCAAGGACGTCAAGGCGAGCGTCACCGACCGGCTCGCCGCCGACAGCATCAAGTCCCAGGCCGCCAAGGCACAGGCCGAGGCCCACTCCAAGGCCGTCGCCGCCGCCGCGAAGAAGCGGGCCGCCGCCGCGAAGAAGCGGGCCGCCGCGGCCGCCGCCAAGAAGAAGGCCGAGGCCCGGAAGAAGGCCGCCGCCGAGCGCAGGGCCAAGGAGGCCGCGAGCCGCTCCGCCAAGCGCGCCGCGCTCAAGAAGGCCACCGTCCGGTACTACGCCAACAACCTCGACGGCTGGATCAAGCACTCCCTGGACATCATGAAGTCCAAGGGCATCCCGGGCTCCTACAACGGCCTGTACCGCAACATCATGCGGGAGTCCTCGGGCAACCCGAACGCCATCAACAACTGGGACATCAACGCGATCAACGGCATCCCGTCCAAGGGCCTGCTGCAGGTCATCCCGCCGACCTTCACCGCGTACCACGTCGCCGGCACGTCCTGGAACATCTACGACCCGGTCGCCAACATCACCGCCGCCGCCAACTACGCGGCCCACCGGTACGGCTCGATCGACAACGTCAACAGCGCGTACTGAGGTCAGCGCGGACCTCTGCCACGTGAACGCCGAAGGGCGGCACCCCCTGACGGGTGCCGCCCTTCGCGTCGTACGGATACGTCCTACTTGCGCATGACCTCCGGCTCGTGGCGGCGCAGGAAGCGGGCCACGAAGAAGGCGCAGATCACGCCCAGGACGAGCAGCGCGATCATGTCCATGCTCCACGCGGCGACGGTGTGCTCCCACAGCGGGTCGTTGCTCTTGCCCTTGCCGGGCGGGCTGATCTTGTTGAAGTCCAGCGTGGCACCCGCCGCGCCGACCGCCCACCGGGACGGCATCAGGTACGAGACCTGGTTGGCGCCGATCGAGCCGTTCAGGGCGAACAGACAGCCCGTGAAGACGACCTGGATGATCGCGAACATGACCAGCAGCGGCATGGTCTTCTCGGAGGTCTTCACCAGCGACGAGATGATCAGACCGAACATCATCGAGGTGAAGCCCAGCGCCATGATCGGCAGGCAGAGCTCCAGGAGCGTGGCGTTGCCGAGGACCAGGCCCTGCTTCGGGATGTCCCGGCCGGCGAAGCCGATGACGCCGACCATCAGGCCCTGCAGCACGGTGACCACGCCGAGCACGAAGACCTTGGACATCAGGTAGGCCGAGCGGGACAGGCCGGTGGCGCGCTCGCGCTCGTAGATGACCCGTTCCTTGATCAGCTCACGGACGGAGTTCGCCGCGCCGGCGAAGCAGGCGCCGACCGCGAGGATCAGCAGGACCGTGGTGGCCGTGCCGTTCGGGACGGGCTGGCCGGTGGCCCGGTTGATCATCGGGTTGGGCAGCAGGCCCTTGCCGGAGTCGATGAGCAGGCTCACTGCGCCGAGGACCAGCGGCAGGATCACCGTCAGGGCCAGGAAGCCCCGGTCCGAGGCGATGACCGACACATAGCGGCGCACCAGCGTGCCGAACTGGCTCATCCAGCCCTGCGGCTTCGGCGGCTTCATCGCCTGCATCGGCGGCATCTGTACGGACTGTGGTGCGACCGCGTCGATGTCCGCGGCGTACATCTGGTAGTGCTGCGAGCCCTTCCAGCGTCCGGCCCAGTCGTAGTCGCGGTAGTTCTCGAAGGCGGAGAAGACGTCGGCCCAGGTGTCGTAGCCGAAGAAGTTCAGCGCCTCCTCGGGCGGGCCGAAGTAGGCGACCGCGCCGCCCGGCGCCATCACGAGCAGTTTGTCGCACAGCGCCAGCTCGGCGACGGAGTGGGTGACGACGAGGACCGTGCGGCCGTCGTCGGCGAGGCCGCGCAGCAGCTGCATGACGTCGCGGTCCATGCCCGGGTCGAGGCCGGAGGTCGGCTCGTCCAGGAAGATCAGCGACGGCTTGGTGAGCAGCTCCAGGGCCACCGAGACGCGCTTGCGCTGACCGCCGGAGAGGGAGGTGACCTTCTTCTCCTTGTGGATGTCGAGCTTCAGCTCGCGCAGCACCTCGTCTATGCGGGCCTCGCGCTCTGAGCCGGTGGTGTCAGCCGGGAAGCGGAGCTTGGCCGCGTACTTGAGGGCCTTCTTGACGGTCAGTTCCTTGTGCAGGATGTCGTCCTGCGGGACCAGACCGATGCGCTGGCGCAGCTCGGCGAACTGCTTGTAAAGGTTGCGGTTGTCGTAGAGGACGTCGCCCTGGTTGGCGGGCCGGTAGCCGGTGAGCGCCTTCAGGAGCGTGGACTTGCCGGAGCCCGACGGGCCGATGACCGCGATCAGCGACTTCTCCGGGACGCCGAAGGAGACGTCCTTCAGGATCTGCTTGCCGCCGTCGACCGTGACGGTCAGATGACGGGCCGAGAAGGACACCTCACCGGTGTCGACGAACTCCTCGAGATGGTCGCCGACGATCCGGAAGGTGGAGTGGCCGACGCCGACGATGTCGGCCGGGCCGAGGAGTTGGGAGCCACCCTTGGGGATCGGCTGGCCGTTGACGTAGGTGCCGTTGTGCGAGCCGAGGTCGCGGATCTCCATGCGGCCGTCGGGCATCGAGTGGAACTCGGCGTGGTGCCGGGAGACCTGCAGGTCGGAGACGACCAGCTCGTTCTCCAGGGCACGGCCGATGCGCATCACGCGGCCGATGGAGAACTGGTGGAACGTGGTCGGGCTGCGGTCGCCGTAGACCGGCGGCGCCCCCGCGCCACCACCGGGGCCCTGCTGCTGCGGGACGTGCGCGGCGGCCTGCTGCGGCTGTCCCCACGCGGGCTGCGGCGCCTGCTGCTGCGGTGCCTGCTGCGCCCAGCCGGGGGTCGCGCCCTGCGCGGCGAACGGCTGTTGCTGCGGCTGGGCCTGCGGTGTGGCGACGGCCGCCGCCGCGCCGGAGAGGTTCAGCCGCGGACCGTCGGTCGCGTTGCCGAGGTGGACCGCCGAGCCGGGCCCGATCTCCATCTGGTGGATGCGCTGGCCCTGCACGAACGTGCCGTTGGTGGAGCCGTGGTCCTCGATGACCCAACTCCGGCCCCCCCAGCTGATCGTGGCGTGGCGCCAGGACACCCTGGCGTCCTCCAGCACGATGTCGCCCTGCGGATCGCGTCCGAGGGTGTAGGTCCTGGACGGCTCGAGCGTCCAGGTACGTCCATTTGATTCCAGTACGAGTTCCGGCACTCCAAGCCCCACTGAGTAGTCCCCCGAGTTACCCCCATCACAGGGAGTCTAGGGATGTCGAACATCGTCGGGAACTATTTCAGGCCCGCCCCTCTGACCGAAAGTCGGACCTTGTGAACACCACGCTCATACGCATCCGCCGGTTCCGTTGACGGGGTTGAAACCGACCCGGAGAGTGGTAAATCACGCGAGGGGGAGACGCGCGGCCGCTCGGCCGCGCCGCGGATCGGGGGGTCTGCCATGAGCGCGTCGTCGAGTGTCGAGTCCGTCCGCAGCGGCACAAGGGTGCCGTGGGGCGACGTCCTGCTGTCCGCGATCGCCTCCGTGAGCTGGGCGTTGATCGGCATGGCGGGCACGGCGGCCCTCGGTCTGCATCTTCTGGAGGCGGACTCGACGGGCTCGCTGGGCCCGATGACCGCTGCTGTGGTGGCCCTTGGGGCGGGCGGTTCGATATCGCCGTCCGGCGACGTGTCCGCGTTCGGCCTGAAGGGCGCGGAAGCCCATACGGCCGTCACGATCACGCCACTGGGCGTCAGCCTGGTGGGGGCGCTGCTGCTGTCCTGGGTCTTCCTGCGGTCCCTGCGCTCCGCGGGAGTTGTGATCGCGCCGGCCGAACTCCTCGCGCGCGCGGGCGCGGTGGTGGTGCTGTTCGTCGCGACACTGGGCGGGCTGGTGTGGGCGGGGCACGACGTCATCACCATCGACGGCGGCTCGCTCGGGCTGGACAAGCTCCCCGGCGCCGGCGGCGGGGGCGGCGGTGTGAACATCCCGGGTCTCGGGGACGTCGGGAACATCGGCGGGCTGCTGCCGGACAACATCGGCAACCTCATCCACGCCAAGGCTGCGGTCGGCTTCTCCGTCGACACGGCGCCCACCCTGCTGGGCGGGCTCGGCTGGTCGGCGGGCGTCCTGCTGATCGCCCTGCTGGCCTCGCGCCGCACTCCCCTGCCGCCTGGCTGGGAAGCGGTGCACCGTGTCGTACGGCCGGCGGCTTCCGCGCTCGTCACGGTAATGCTGCTGGCCGTGGCGGCGGGGTGCGCGGCGGCGGTGTACGCGGCGATCGGCGACGCCCATCCCAAGCGGATCTTCGGAGCGGCGTTGCTGGGCGCGCCCAACGGCACCTGGCTCGGCATCCCGATCGGCCTGTTCGTCCCCTTCGACGGCAGGGCGACCGGCGTGCTCACCAAGTTCCTCCCCGATCCGCTGGACAAGCTCCTCACCGCGAAGACCGACCAGTCGGTGACCCTCGGCCGCCTGGCCGACCTGGACGGACGGGTGTGGCTGCTCGGGGTGGCCGCGGCCGTGATGATGCTGCTGGCGGGGGTGCTGGCGGCGGTACGGACCCCGGTCGGCGCGCGCGGTACGGACTCGCTGGGTGTGCGCGGTCCGGGTGCCCTCGCCTTCGCGGGGCGGTGTGCGGTGCGGCTCGGCGTGCTGACCGCGCTGACGCTGCCGTTGCTCGCGTGGCTGACGGAGGTGTCGGTGAACGCCTCGCTGTCGGTGCTGGGGTTCGACGCCTTCGGCGCCGGGATCCAGTTGCACGGGAACCTCGGCATGGCGCTGCTGCTCGGTGCCCTGTGGGGCGCCGGTGCGGGGGCGGCCGGGGCGCTGCTGGCGTGGGTCACCGGG
>NZ_WVUG01000422.1 GCF_017614965.1 Streptomyces griseorubiginosus
CCCCGCCGCCCGGTTACGGCCAGCCGACCCCGCCTCCGGGGTACGGCCAGCCGACTCCGCCCCCCGGTTACGGTCAGCAGCCGCCCTTCGGGCAGGTCCCGGGACAGCAGGCGTACGGCGTCCCGCAGGGCGCTCCCCAGGGTGGTGCCGGTGTCGGGGCCGCTCTGCAGAAGTTCAAGGAGACGCCCACCGGGCAGCGCTGGACTCTGCAGAACAGCAAGCTGGTCCGCGTCGACCTCGGTGTCGGCGGCCAGCCGGTGCTCGCGCGTCAGGGCAGCATGGTGCTCTACCAGGGCAAGGTCGACTTCGGCTACAAGGGCGCCGGCATCATGGGCCGGGTGGTGGGCAACGCGACCGGCCAGGAGATGCAGCTGATGCGCTGTACCGGCCAGGGGCAGGTGTTCCTCGCCGAGCAGGCCACCTATCTGCACCCCGTCGAACTGCAGGGCGACGCGATCTGCGTGTCCGCCGAGAACGTCCTCGCCTTCGACGAGGGCCTCCAGTACGAGGTCCGCCGGATCGAGGGACACGGCATCCCCGGGGGCGCGCTGTTCACGATGCAGTTCCAGGGCACCGGCACGCTCGTCGTCAAGACGCACGGCACGCCCGTGGTGCTGCCGGTCACGCCCACCACGTTCGCCGACGCCAACGCCGTGGTCGCATGGTCGGCCGCCGCCCAGGTGATCGTCTCCAGCCAGGTCCGGATGCGGCGCAACGCCTATCCGGGCGACACGGGGGAGAGCGTCAACCTGCAGTTCCGGGGCGCCCCCGGCAACTTCATCGTCGTCCAGCCGTACGAGGTCTGAGGGAGCCCGTCATGAACCAGCCGCTCGCGGGCTTCGCCCCCGCACCCGTCACCGCCCGTATGGACACCCACGGCGACCACATGCTCAAGGTCGCCATGCAGACCGGACAGGACCTCTTCGCGCGCGTGGGCTCGATGATCGCCTACGAGGGCTTCATCCAGTACGAGCCCAACCCGCCGGCCGTGCGCCAGATCGCCCGGGACTGGATCACCGGCGAGGGCGCGCCCCTGATGAAGTGCTCCGGCGACGGACTGCTCTACCTCGCCGACTACGGCGCCAACGTCGTCGTCATCAACCTCAACGGCGACGGCATCTCCGTCAACGCCACCAACCTGCTCGCCTTCGACGCCCACCTCACCTGGGGCGTGGAGCGGGTCAAGGGGCTCGCGAAGTTCGCAGGTCAGGGCCTGTGGAACACCAAGATCTCCGGGCAGGGCTGGGTCGCGCTGACCTCCCGGGGCAAGCCGATCGTCGTCGACTGCGGCGGCGGCGAGGACGAGACGTACGTCGACCCGGACGCGCTCGTCGCCTGGTCCCCGAACCTCAGGGTGAAGGGCAAGCGCAGCTTCAAGGCGCAGTCTCTGATCGGCCGCGGCAGCGGCGAGGCCTACCAGATGGCCTTCTCCGGTCAGGGCATCGTCGTCGTCCAGCCCAGCGAGGACAGCACCGACCGCCTGCGGTTCCGGGGCTGAGGGGGAGCCAGAAACGCCATGCAGAGTCCGCTTTTCGCCTTCAACGACTCGCAGTCCCAGGAGCGCTACAGCCTGCAGAACAAGCAGCTGCTGCGCGTCGCCCTGCAGGGCCACGACGACATCCTCGCCCGCAAGGGCACCATGGTCGCCTACCAGGGGCTCGTCGAGTTCGACGCCGAGTACCAGAGCAACCAGCAGGCACGCGCGCGTGCCTACACCGGCGAGGGCCTGAGCCTGATGCGCTGCCACGGGCAGGGCACGGTCTACTTCGCCAACCTCGCCCAGCACATCCATGTGGTGGACGTCGAGCAGGACGGTCTCACCGTCGACAGCGGCTACGTCCTCGCGATGGACTCCTCGCTTCACCACGAGGTCATCGCCGTCGACAGCCTCTACGGCATCTCCGGCTCGGGGAAGTACCAGCTGAACATCACCGGCCGCGGCAAGGTCGCCCTGATGACCTCAGGGGCGCCCCTGATGATGCAGGTGACGCCCGACAAGTACGTCAACTGCGACGCCGACGCCATCGTCGCCTGGTCGACCGGGCTGCGGGTGCAGATGCAGGCCCAGACGCACTCCTCCGGGGTGTGGCGGCGCCGCGGCAACACCGGTGAGGGCTGGGAGCTCAGCTTCATGGGCAGCGGCTTCGCGCTGGTCCAGCCGAGCGAGCTGCTGCCGCCGCAGAACGCGCAGATCGGGCAGGGCCTCGCCGCGCAGTACGGCATGGGGCAGCACGGAGTGCGCGCGCAGAACCAGGGGAACGTCTGGAGCTGAGCGTCCAGGAAGCAGACGTAAGGGGCGCCCGCCATAGCGGGCGCCCCTTACACGTTCACAGCCTGGCGCGCGTCGCCTCGAGCAGACGTACGACGGACTCGTCGGCGACGTCCGCGACCTCGCCGTACGGGAACCATCTGACGTCCAGGGACTCGTCGCTGATCGTGACGTCCGCGTCCGAAGGTGCCAGGACGGCGTACTGCACGTCGAAGTGCCAGTGACACGGCGCCGGGATGGGGTGCCGGTCCAGGCGGACCGGGCCGCCCGGCAGCAGCGTCAGCCCGGTGACACCGGACTCCTCCGTCGCCTCCCGCAGGGCCGCCGCCTCCAGTGACGGGTCCTGCGGCTCGCAGTGGCCGCCCATCTGCAGCCACATCCGCAGCTTGCGGTGCAGCGTCAGCAGGACGCGCTCGCGCGAGGGGTCGATCACCAGGGCGCTCGCCGTGATGTGACCCGCGTGGCACGCCTTCCACAGGCCGTCCGGGTGAGCGGCCAGATGATCCAGATATGCCTGGCGCAGCTCTTCCTGGTCCTCATACCCCTTCAGGACGAGGACCGCGTCGTCGTACAGGCTCACTCGGAGTCGTCGTCCTTCTTCAGGTCCGGCTTCCCGGCGGAGCCGTCCGCCGCCTCGCCCAGCATCTTGTCCAGCTCGGAGAAGTCCAGCTGCTCGCGGTGGACGAAGCCGTCCGGGTCGTCCAGGTCGGACGCCGTGGGCAGCATGTCCGGGTGGGACCACAGGGCGTCGCGGCCGTCCACCCCGCGCGCGTCGGTGAGCGAGGCCCACAGCCGGGAGGCGTCCCGCAGCCGGCGCGGACGCAGCTCCAGGCCGATCAGCGTGGCGAACGTCTGCTCGGCCGGGCCGCCCGTCGCACGGCGGCGGCGCAGGGTCTCCCGCAGGGCGTCGGCGGACGACAGGCGCGGCTTCGCGGCCGCGTGCACCACCGCGTCCACCCAGCCCTCGACGAGCGCCAGAGCCGTCTCCAGACGGGCCAGGGCCGCCTTCTGCTCGGGCGTGTCCTCCGGCTGGAACATGCCCTGCTGGAGGGCGTCCTGCAACTGCTCCGGGTTCTGCGGGTCGAACTGGCCGACCACGTCCTCGAGCTTGGCCGTGTCGACCTTGATCCCGCGCGCGTACCCGTCGACGGCCCCGAACAGATGTCCGCGCAGCCACGGCACGTGCGCGAAGAGGCGCTGGTGGGCGGCCTCGCGCAGGGCGAGATACAGCCGCACCTCCTCCTTGGGCACGCCCAGGTCCTTGCCGAACGACTCGATGTTCACCGGCAGCAGGGCCGCCTTGCCGGCCGGGCCGAGCGGCAGGCCGACATCGGTGGAGCCCACGACCTCGCCCGCGAGCACGCCGACGGCCTGCCCGATCTGCGTGCCGAACATGGCGCCGCCCATCGAGCGCATCATGCCGATCAGCGGGCCCGCCATGGCCTGCATCTCCTCCGGCAGGACGTCGCCCATGGCCGCGCCCACGCGCTCGGCGACCGGGTCGACGAGCTCCTTCCAGGCCGGCAGGGTCGCCTCGACCCACTCCGCGCGCGACCAGGCCACCGCGGTGCCGGCGCCGGACGGCAGGGACGTCGCGTCGTCCAGCCACAGGTCGGCGAGACGGACGGCCTCCTGGACGGCGTTGCGCTCGGCGGGGCCGACGCTCGTGTCCTTCACGCCGTCCGCGGTGCCCTGGGAGACGGTCTGGCGGGCGATCTGCTTGGCCATGTCCCAGTTCACCGGGCCGCCCTCGTACGAGAGCATCTGGCCCAGCTGCTGGAAGGCGGCGCCCAGGTCGGTGGGGTTCAGCGAACCGAACATGGCAGCGAGCGGATTGTCCGCACCGGGGCCGCCAAAGCCCCCGGCGCCGGGCAGCCCGCCGAAACCGAACGGGTTGGCCGGGCCCTGACCACCGCCGCTCTCCTGGTCCTTCTTCTTGCCCTCGTCGCCGTCTTCCGGCTCCTCCGGCGGAAGGCCGAATCCGAATGGGGTGTCACTCACGGGATTCCTCGGCTGGTAAGGCCGCCGGTTGTCTCCGACGGCACGACTGCCCGATAACACCACCCAGCGTAGACACCATGGGCGGTTCGGGCCTCGGTGCTTCGCCGACTCTTGGCCTGCGGCAGGATGGATGCCACCTGGTACGGACGCCTCATGCGCGTTCGTACTGAAGACAACCGCTGGAGACGCCCGGTGAGTTCCCCAGATCCACAGGTTCGCGCAGCGCGAAACGAGTCAACCCCGCCGACCGTACGCGGACCCGTCGTCGCGGTCACCGGTGCCGCGTCCGGTATCGGGGCGCTGCTCACCGAGCGGCTCGCCGCATCGGAGGAGATCAAGCAGGTCGTCGCCATAGACGAGCGGCGCGGGGAGTGCGCGGCGGCGCAGTGGCACATCCTGGACGTGCGGGACCCGGCCATCGCGGACAAGCTGCGCGGCGCGGACGCCGTGGTGCATCTGGCGCTCGACCTCGACCTGGAGAGCGATCCCGCCGCCCGGACGGCGTACAACGTCCGGGGGACGCAGACCGTGCTCACCGCCGCGGCGGCGGCCGGTGTCCACCGGGTCGTGCTGTGCACCTCCGCGATGGTGTACGGCGCGCTGGAGGACAACGAGCTGCCGCTGTCGGAGGACGCGGAGCTGCGGGCCACCGCCGAGGCCACCGGTGTGGGCGACCTCCTGGAGATCGAGCGGCTCGCGCGGCGCGCGCCACGCGCGCATCCCGGGCTCAATGTCACCGTGGTGCGGCCCGCGGTGCTGGTGGGCGGGACCGACACCGCGTTGACGCGGTACTTCGAGTCGCCGCGGCTGCTCGTCGTCGCCGGGTCGCGGCCCGCGTGGCAGTTCTGCCACGTCGAGGACCTCTGCAGCGCCCTGGAGTACGCCGTCCTGGAGAAGGTGGACGGGGAACTCGCCGTGGGGTGCGACGGGTGGCTGGAGCAGGAGGAGGTCGAGGAGCTCAGCGGGATCCGGCGGATGGAGCTGCCCTCCGCGGTGGCGCTGGGCGCCGCGGCCCGGCTGCACCGGATCGGGCTGACGCCGTCACCGGCGGGGGATCTGGCGTACACGATGTACCCGTGGGTGGTGAGCGGGAGCCGGCTGCACGACGCCGGGTGGCGGCCGCAGTGGACCAACGAGGAGGTGCTCGCGGAGCTGCTGGAGGAGGTCTCCGGCCGGCACACGGTCGCCGGGCGGCGGCTCGGGCGCAAGGACGCGACGGCGGCGGGTGCCGCGGGCGCGACCGTGGCGCTGCTGGGCGCGGCGGCGGTGGTGCGGCGGGCCCGCAAGGCGCGGCGGCGGATCTGAGCCGGTCCCGGGGCTGTAGGAGGCTCCAAGAGCGCACGCGCGTGTGCCTGGTGAACCTCGTATTCCTCGCCGTCACACGCGTGAGGCACGATGGACGTATGGCACCCACTTACGACCATCCCGGTGAGCGGGCCGCGGGCGACCCCGTCAAGCTCATCGGCATCCGGGAGACCCCGCTCTCCGTCGACGAGGTCTTCCGGGCCGTCGGCGACGACGCCGCCGGTGGCACGGCGCTGTTCGTGGGCACCGTGCGAAACCACGACGGGGGCGCCGACGTCGACCGGCTCGGGTATTCGTGCCATCCGAGCGCCGAGGCCGAGATGCGGCGGATCGCCGAGAAGGTCGTCGCGGAGTATCCGGTGCGGGCGCTCGCCGCCGTACACCGGGTCGGTGACCTCCGCGTGGGTGACCTCGCCGTCGTTGTCGCCGTTTCGTGCCCGCACCGGGGCGAGGCCTTCGACGCCTGCCGCAAGCTGATCGACGACCTCAAGCACGAGGTGCCGATCTGGAAGCACCAGACCTTCTCGGACGGCACGGACGAATGGGTCGGCGCGTAGCGCCGTCGTTGAGGGG
>NZ_WVUG01000423.1 GCF_017614965.1 Streptomyces griseorubiginosus
GGAGGTGGGCTGGTGGTACAGCTCGGGATCGCGGTCGAAGCCGGGGTCGGGGGTGCCGTCGGGGACGATGGCCGTGGAGGTGTAGCGCTGGTTGAGGTCGACGCCGTGCGCGTTGAACTCGTACACCTTGAACGCGATCGCCTCGCGCAGCCGTGCCCGCTGCTTCTGCGCCGCCTCCGTGTCGTCCTTGCGGGCCGCGATGTTGGCCCACAGCTGCTCGGGGGTCTGCGGGGAGAGCCCGTCGAGTGCCTCGAAGACGGGCGCGGTCTCGCCGATGGACTTGTTGGCGCGGGTGACGATCTGCTTGCCGATCGGGGCGCGTTCGGCGGTGTAGGTGTCCAGGAGTCTCGGGGACGCGGTGCCGTCGAGGACGAGCTTGAGCTTCCAGGCCAGGTTGTAGGAGTCCTGGATGGAGGTGTTGGAGCCGAGGCCGTTGGACGGCGGGTGGCGGTGCGTGGCGTCGCCGGCGCAGAAGACCCGGCCGCTGGCGTAGGTCTCGGCGTACATCTCGTTGACGGTCCAGGCGGAGGACGACTTGACGGTCACCGGGATCTCGTCGTCGCCGACCAGTTGGCGCACGATCGTCTCGGCGTACTCGGTGGTCAGGTCGGGGGCGCCGGCCGTCACGTCGTACCCCCACACGATCAGCCACTCGTTCCACGGCCGCACACAGCGCACCAGACCGGCGCCGATGCCGCCGACGGTGGCGCCGGGCGCCAGCACCCAGTACAGGGTGGACGGCCGGTGGGCGGTGTACTTGGTCAGGTCCGCGTCGAAGACGATGTTGATGCTGCCGGCCACGCCCATCTGGCCGCCCATCGGCAGTCCGGCGTCCTCGGCGACCTTGCTGCGGCCGCCGTCGGCGCCGATGAGGTACTTGGCGCGGATGGTGTACTCGTCGCCGCGCAGCCGGTCCTCGACGGTGACCGTCACGCCGAAGTCGTCCTGCACGAAGGACTTGTAGACGGTGCTGAAGCGCAGCCGCGTGCCGCGCGCGACCGCCGCGTCCATGAGCACCGGCTCCATGAGGTGCTGGGGCATGTCGCACATCCGGGTGGGGCTGGCGAGCTCGTGGGCGGCCTGGACGAGCGGGTCGTTGCCCCAGGAGCGGACCCGGCCGAGCTCCTCCCCGGCGAGGCTCGTGCAGAAGGTCGTGTTGCCCATCAGATGCTGCGGGGTCGCCTTCGCCACGACCTCGTCCTCGACGCCGAGGTCGCGCAGCACCTCCATGGTGCGCTGGTTGGTGATGTGCGCCCGGGGCGTGTCGGCCAGGCTCGCGTAGCGGGTGACGACGACGTTCGGCACGCCGTAGGTGCTCAGGGCGAGCGCGGCGGAGGCGCCGGCGGGGCCACTGCCGACGATCAGTACGTCGGTGACGACATCGGGCTCGACGGTGTGCACGGGAACGCTCCAGGGAATGAGAACAGGCGCCGACTCTTCAAGATCGTGTACGCCCGGGCGGCGGCGCGGGTGTCTCAATAAGAGACAGTGCGCCGCAGGGGCCGATGGTTGCGCGTTCAACCGCTCCCGGTAGGGTGAACCCCGCCGTGACCACCGCAGAGCGCCCCGCCGTCCGCCCGACCCTCGCAACGCTGCGCAGGGCCCGGGAGTTGTTCCTGCGGGGCGAGCAAGTCCCGGACGGGGTGCCCGAGGACGTCGTCGCCGCCTGGAAGCGTGCCCGGTTCTTCGGCGTACGGCACGACACCCAGGCCGTCGCGCCGCGCCCTCCTTCAGTACGAGCGCTCGAGCCCCCTTTGCTCACCGCCGCCCGGCCCGTTCTCGACCGGATCGCCCCCACACTCGGCACCGGCCGGACCTCTCTGGTGCTCACGGACGAACGGCTGCGGGTGCTGTGGGCCGGCGGAGTGGGCCCGGGCCGTCCCTGCGCCGACCTCTCCGAGCAGACCGTCGGCCCGAACAGCGCGGCCCGCGCCCTGCACACGCACGGCCGTGCCGAACTGCACGGCCCCGAGCACTTCCTCGACGCCTGGCAGAACGTCTCCGCGGTCAGCGTGCCGGTACGGGCGCCGGAGACCGGACACCTGCTGGGCACGGTGACGGTGGCCTGTGACCTGTGCGCCGGGAGCGCACCGCATCCCGGCGCCCCGCTCGCCGAGGCCGCCGCGCTCGCCGTCGAGGCCGAGCTGCTGTCCCGCTCCAGGGCGGCCGAACGGGCGCTGCTCGACGCCTACTTGCGAGCCGCCGGCGCATCGGGACGCGCGGTCCTGGCCCTCGACGGCCGCAGCAGGCTCGTCAGCGAGGCCGCGGCACGGCTCCTGTCACCCGAGGACCTGGACACGCTGGAGCGGTACGCGGTCGCGCTGCTGCGGGACTGGGGCGGCGGGACGCGCACGGTGCCCGGGACGGCGGTGCCCGCCTCCGGCACCGGACTTGAGGCCTCGTACCGCATCCGTCTGTCAGCCTGCACGGCGACCCTGGCTCCGGTCCTTCACCTGGGCTCGGTGGCCGGGGCGGTCGGTGTGGTCGAGCAGGCGGGACCCGCGAAGGTACCGGCCGCCCCGCGGAACGCCGTCGGTCTGGCCGGTCGTTCGGTGCCCTGGTGCCACGCGGTGGACCGCGCGGTGGAGTTGGCCGGATCCCCTGAACCACTGCTGATCGTCGGCGAGCGCGGTACCGGGAAGACCTCGCTCGCCCGCGAGCTGGTCGCGGACCCCCTGGTCGTGGACGCGGCCGAAGGCGAACTGCCGCGCGTGGTCGGGGCATTGAGGCACGAGGACCGCCCCGTCCTCATCCGCCACGCCGAACGGCTCACCCAACCCGACACGGCCCTCCTCAACACACTGCTCGCCACACGCCCCGACGCGCCTCTTGTGCTCACCTACACTCCGGGCGCACCGCCCGGCCCCTGCCTCCAACGGCTCCTGGACACCCTCGCGGCACGCTCCGTGACCCTCCCCGCCCTCCGCGAACGCCCCGAGGACGTCAGGGAGTTGCTGTCCGCCCTCACCCCCAGGCCCGCTCCCGGCCGGCCGCCGGTGACCTGGACACTGGAGGCGCTGCGCGCCCTGGAACAGCACCCCTGGCCCGGCAATGTCACCGAACTCGCCCATGTGGTGCGCGCGTTGGCGGAACAGCGCCGGGCGACCGGTCCCGTCCGGCGTGCCGAACTGCCGGATGCCGTGCGCGAGGGGCCCTCGGCCCGCCCGCTCACCCCGATGGAACACGCCGAGCGCGCCGCCATCCTGGAGGCGCTGCGCCTGCACGGCGGCAACAAGGCCCGTACGGCGGCGGCCCTGGGCATCGCCCGCGCCACCCTGTACCGGAAGCTGCGCGGGTACCGGAGCTGACGGCGCTCAGTGCCGGGCGAACTGGACCCGGGTCGGCTGCACGACGTTCGACCGGATCGCGATGCCGTCGACGGTGAGCCGTTCGCCGTAGATGTCGGTGATCCTGATCGGGCCCCCGCAGCCGCCGCCGTCCTCGGCGAGGAAGTAGTTGTAGTCGGCGCGGGCCAGTTGCCGCCAGCCACTGCCGGCGCGAACCTCCAGCCGGGCGAGGGGATTTCGGTGGCCGATGACCTGGATGCCGCACCAGTACCGCGTGGACCCGGTCTTGTAGCGGACCGAGAGGGTGCCGACGTCGCCGGGGCTCGCGAGTTCCCAGGTGATCGGGACACGGCCGGCCGAGGGCGCGGCGAGCTTGGCGAAGGCCTGTGCGCTGAGGTCGATCTGACCGACGGCGCAGTCGCCCGGGCACTCGTTGGTGATGCGGACCGTGACGGAGGCACCGCTCGCGGCCCGCACGACCACGTACGCCCCGCACGCCTTCGACCCCTCGTAGTCGGCGGTGTTCATCGCCCCGGTCAGGACGTCACCGCTCGCGTCGTACAGACACGCCCCGGTGCCGTCGGTCTGGTAGAAGGTGGCGACGCCCTGGTGGGTGACGCCCGGGCGGATGCGTCCCGCCAACGGGGCCGTCCCGGAGGCCGGTTGGGCGACCGGCGCGGCGGACGGCTTCGCCGGGTGGGCGGTAGGCGAAGGGGCGGTCGCCGAGGGGGACTTCTTGCCCGCGGTGCGTGACGCGGACGTACTCGGCGATGCTTCGGTCGCGCGAGCTGAGGGAGTCGGTGAGGCCGACGAGGGGGTGACCTCCGCTCCGGTGGCGGGAGTCGGCGCGGCCGAGACCCGCCCGGCGTCGGCCTTGTGGCCGGAGAGGAACACCACCGTCAGGGACGCGACGACGAGCACCACGGCCGCCGACAGGAACAGCCACCGTCTGTGCACCGGACCTCCGTTGCCAGAGTGACAGGAGTGACGATCCTGCCAGAGCCGCGAACGCGGCGGGAGGAAAACCCCGGGACTCGCGCTACCCGCCGCCGCTCACGGGCCGGTACGCGGTGACGGCGACGGTGGTGGTCCAGTCGCCGTCGTCCTTGTCCAGCACCTGGATGACGGCGATGTCGTGGGTGAGATCGTCGCGTACACAGAACCAGGTGCCGGCCGGGACCTGCGGGAAGCGGACGACGGAGACCGGCTGCTGCGCGATGCCGAGGACGCAGCGGGCGGGGGTGAGGGGTGACTGTCCGCCGATGTACGCCTCGCTGGACTTCTGCGGTTCGAACGCGCCCTTGCTGTTGCCGCCCGCATCGGTCGACAGCAGCCACGAGCCGTTCGTGGCGACGCGTCCCCGCGCCAGATCGAAGGAGTGCGCGTCGTCGGGGAGGGTGAGGGGCCGGCCACTGTAGAGCGGCCGGTAGTGCGCGTCGGCCGGGCCCGGTACGGCACCGGGCGTGGACAGGGCCGGGATGTGCCGGTAGAAGTCCAGGCCGACGTCGGCGCCCCAGCCCCCGGTGTCGGTACTGACGACCCGCAGCACGGCCACGTCTCCGGTGAGCCGCCACCGCACACAGAACCAACTGCCCGGCGGCACCTGCGGCCAGTGCACCTCGTCCTCCACCGGCCGACGGGCGACCCCGGCCGCACACTGCGCCGGAGTGATCGGTCCCGGCCCCGCGACATAGGCGTCCGTGGCGTCCTGCAGCGAGAAGCCGCCCCTGCCGTCGCCGCCCGCGTCGGTGGACAGCGTCCACAGCCGCCCGCCCGGCACGCGGTCCCCGGTCATCAGGTCGATCTCGGAGTCGTCGTCCTTCAGAGAGACGGACCGGTTACGGAAGACCGTGCGATATCCCTGGGCGGCGGCCTCGGAAGCCGACGCGGAGGAGCCGGAGCCCTGCGCGGAACGGCCGCCCTGCTGGGTGAGAGCGAACACGACCGCGCACACCAGGAGAACCGCCAGCGACACCGCCCCCACCCTGACCCGGACACCGGAGCGTTTCCGTGCGGCCCGCTCCAGCGCGTCGGTCAGATCGGCCTCCCGGCGGGCGACCCGGGCCGCGACGGCCTGCGGGAGCCAGCCGGCGGAGCGGGAAGGTCCGACCGTGCCGGCAGCGATGATCTGCCGCGGGGTCGGCCGTTGCGCGGGGTCCTTGCGGAGGCATCGTGTGATCAGGTCCCGCAGTCCGTCGTCACCGACGGCGAGGGCGTCCGGATCGGGTTCCTCACGGGTGATCCGGAACGCCACCTCTCCGGCGCCGCCCTCCCCGAACGGGGTCAGGCCGGTCGCCGCGTACGCCAGCAGCCCGCCGAGGGAGAACACGTCGCTCGGCGGGCCGAGGGGGCGGCCCTCGACCTGCTCCGGGGACATGTACGGCACGGTGCCCAACGCGACGCCCGTGCCGGTGAGTTGGGTGCGGTCGGCGGCGCGGGCGATACCGAAGTCGATCACCTTGGGGCCGTCCCGGTCCAGCAGGACGTTCGACGGCTTGAGGTCGCGGTGCAGGACACCCGCGCCGTGGATCGCGGCGAGCGCCTCCGCGATACCGGCGGCGAGCGTCCGTACCGCCGGCGCGGGCAGCGGGCCGGAGGCCTGGACGACGTCCGCGAGGGAGGGGCCGGCGACGTAGGTCGTGGCCAGCCAGGGCCGCTCCGCCTCCGCGTCGGCGTCGACGACGGCAGGGGTGTACGGCCCCTGCACGCGCCGCACGGTGGCGACCTCGGCGGCGAACCTCCGCCGGAACGCCGGGTCCTGGGCGAACTCGGCCCGTACGACCTTCACCGCGACGGGCCGCCCACCACCGGACTCGGCGAGAAACACCTCCCCCATCC
>NZ_WVUG01000424.1 GCF_017614965.1 Streptomyces griseorubiginosus
GCCTCCGGGGAAGTCCTCGATGGTGCCGAAGCGGTCGGAGGAGGCCTCCCAGTCCTCGCGGGCCCGGGCGATGTCCTCGTGGCTGCGCCCGATGAAGTTCCACCACATGACGATCTCCTCCTCGAAGGGCGGGCCGCCGAGCAGGATCGTGCGTGCGGGCTCGTCCGATGCGTTGACCAGCGTCAGGGTGCCGGTACCGCGGGGAACGTAACCGAGATCGGCGGGGTGCAGCACGGTGCCCAGCAGGCGGACGTCCCCTGCGTCCACGAGGAGTCCGTGCTCGAAGGCGGGATCCACGTCGAGCCTGACCGTCGCCTGCGGTTCGAGGATGAGTTCCGCGCCCAGCAGGGGCGTGAACGACCGCACCGGGGACGTGCTTCCGGCGAGTGAGCCGAGGAAGACCCGGAGCTCGGCCCCGTCCACCGACACGGGCTTCGGCACATGGTGCTGGAAGTCCCGACCGGTGTCGCGGTGCTCCTCGGGCAGGGCCACCCACAGCTGAACCCCGTGCAGAACGGTGGTGTTCGGGGTGGAGACCTCCGAGTGGGCGATGCCGTGACCGCCGGTCATCAGGTTCATCTCGCCGGGTCGGACCAGCGCGTGGGTGCCCAGGGTGTCCCGGTGTTCGATCTCGCCGCTGAAGAGCCAACTCACCGTCTGCAGACCGGTGTGCGGGTGCGGGGGCACGTTCATGCCGCGCGCGGTGGCGTCGACCGGCCCGTAGTGATCGGCGAAGCACCAGGCGCCGATCAGGGTACGGGCCCGCTGCGGAAGCGTCCGCCGTACACGTATCGCCCGTGGGCCGCCGAGGGGCACATCGCGCGCCGACAACACCTCGACCCGGGGCGTCTCGGCAGGCTCGCCGTCGTCCACGGCCGCACCGCAGCGCAGCGCCGCCGGTTCGGTCTCCACGTTGCTCACCGGGACCACCCTCCACCCGCTCTGGTTGTTACATCAACCAGCCTGCCACGAGGAACGGGCCGACAGCCCGGCTCCGGCGCCTGCCCCTCACCCTGAACGTAACGCTCTGATCACAAAGCCGAACGACTGTCTTCCGGCGCAGGCCAGGCCGGTCTATGGTCCAGCGAAAACCAACCACGTGGTAAATGTTGGAGCGAGAGGCAGCCACGATGCCCCACCCCGCCCCCGGTTCCTCCGGGGAGCGCCGCCGGAAGGACACACCATGGCAGCCGTTCCTGACGTCTCGTCCCGCTCACTCGCGGAACTGATCTCCCTGTCCGGGCGGCGCGCCGTCGTGACCGGCGGGGCCCGTGGCCTCGGCCGGGCCATCGCCGAACGCCTGGTGGAGGCCGGAGCGGATGTCCTCCTCGCGGACATCGAGGTGAAGCTCGCCGACACCGCGGCCGAGGAACTCGGCCGGCGAGGTCGGGGCCGTGCGCTGGCCGCGCACCTGGACGTCACCGACGCGGGCAGCGTGGCCGCGGCCGCCGACCTCGCGGTCCGGGAGTTCGGCGGCGTCGACATCTGGGTCAACAACGCCGGGATCTTCCCCGCCGTACCCGCGCTGGAGATGTCCGAGGAGACCTGGGACGGCGTGTTCGCGGTGAACGCGCGCGGTGTCTTCCTCGGAGCCCGGGAGGCCGCGCGCCGGATGAGCGAGGCCGGGAACGGGGGCGTCATCGTCAACGTCGTCTCCACGGCCGGGTTCCGGGGAACGGCTCCCGGGCTCGCCGCGTACGTCGGCTCGAAGCACGCGGCGCGCGGGATCACCCGTCAACTCGCCCTGGAGTTCGCGCCGTTCGGCATTCGCGTACTCGGCGTCGCGCCCACGTTCGTGCCGACCGAGGGGAACATGGCGGCGGCCGCCGCTGCCGGGATCCCGCTGGACTCCGAAGAGATCCTGTCCGTGATGCGACCGGGCCCGCTCGGCCGGATCGGCGTGCCCGACGACATCGCGCGGGTGGTGCTGTTCTGCGCGAGCGACCTGGCGGCCTTCATGACGGGGAGCACGCTCCTCGCCGACGCCGGTGAGACGGCCTGACCCCCGACGCCGTACCCGCCGACCCCCTCTATGGAGGCCCCTGATGCTCCCGCCGGCTGAGCGGATGGTCGGCCGCAGCCACCCCGCCCTCGGCGGAAGCCGCGCAGTCACCCCTGACCGGGTCCGCCTCGCCCGGCACCCCGGTCATACGTCGGCCGGCCTCGCCGAGCCCGTCGGCCAGCGCCCGCACCTGCTCGGGGCTGAGGGCGTCGAAGAGCAGCTCCCGCACCAGCTCCACGTGCCCGGGAGCCGCCCGCTCCAGCAGGGCCATGCCCGCGTCGTCGAGTACGGCGTAGACCGCGCGTTCGTCACTCGGACAGGACCGTCGGCGCACCCAACCGGACTTCTCCATCTGCCCGATCTGATAGGTCAGCCCGCTCTTGGAGTTGACCAGGGCACCCGCCAGTTCGGCCATGCGCAGCTCCCGGTTCGGCGCGTCGCCGAGCCGGGCGAGGATCTCGTACTGCAGACCGGAGAGACCGAAGTCGCGCTTCAGCCGCTGCTCGATCCGCCGGTACAGCAGCGCGTGGGCGTTGGTGAAGGCACTCCAGGCACGCTTCTCCTCCTCGTTCAGCCATCGCGTATGCCCCATGCGACCACCTTACCGGTCGTTCAAATTGGAACATCCAGTTCGGAGTCACGGGGAGAGTGATCCGGCACCCGCTGCTTGCGGCGGCCTTCCGCGCCCGTGCGATGTAATGGCATCCATGTCCGGCATGAGTGACGAGCGCGGTTTTCGGCACCGGGTGGAGCTCGGGGCCGTCCAGGAGACGCTGTTCATTCCGCTGGCCGCCCGGGCGCGGGAGTCCGGCAGGAAACGGCCGTTGCTGCGGGACCCCAAGGCGGCCGAGATGATCGCGTCGATCGACTACGCGGCCGACAAGTACGGCCCCGGCCCTGGATCGGCGATCATGGTCCTGCGCACCGCGATCGTCGACACCTGGGTACGGGCGTTCCTCGCCGATCACCCAGCGGGGACGGTCGTCGAGATCGGCACCGGGCTCAACACCCGTTTCGAACGCGTCGACAACGGCACGGTCCACTGGTTCGACCTCGACCTTCCGGACACGATCGACCTGCGCCGGACGTTCTTCACCGACACCGAACGGCGACGGATGATCGCCGCCTCGGTGCTGGACGAGACCTGGCTGCGCTCGGTCGAGGAGTGCCCGGGACCCTACTTCTTCGTCGCGGAGGGCGTTCTCGTCTACCTCCCCGAGGAGGAGGCCGCCGAGGCGCTGGCACGTGTCGCGCGGCGCTTCCCCGGCGCGCTCGTCGCCCTCGACACCTATCCCAGGAGGCTGTTGGAGTCGCAGCACAAGCAGGCGGCGCGGAAAGGCATGGAGGCACGCTGGGCGTGGTCCTGCGAGGACCCGCGGTCGCTGGAGCGGCTCGGCCTGGAGGCACTGGAGGTGGCCTCCGTGACCCGCCCGCCCCACGCCCTGCGCGTTCAACTCCCCTTCCGCTACCGGTTGTTCCTGCCCCTGGCCGACCGGCTGCTGCGGGGGCTGTTCGCCGTCACGCTCTTCCGGGCCGGTTCACACGAGAGGTGAACCGGCCCGGTCGGGCCTCAGCCGTTGACGCCTCAGCCGTTGAAGAGGTACGACCCCGCCCGCGCCCGGTACACCTCGTACCCGGCGCCTCCCGACGTGTCGTCGCGGAGGTGGGCGACCCCCTTCGGGGCACTGACGGGCTTGTCCTGTGTGGGCACCCAGATCTCGGCCTCGGTGTTGTAGGGGACCGTGACCGCGAGTTCGATCCTGCCGTCCGCGCGCCGCCGCCACTGCGAGGACACCTTCCCGCGCACGGTGTCGATGGAGGCGCTGACGTGGTCGAGCGGGGCGGGCGACAGGTCCGTGTCGTCGACACCCGTCGGTACCCGGCTGTTGACCGGGGCCGAGGGGATGTACGGGCGGATGCGCAGCGTCTCGTAGGCGGTCGAGGTCGGCCTGATGCCGGCCAGGCTCTGGTAGAACCAGGTGGCCACGTTGGAGCGGTAGTGGTGGTCGACCGAGAGCCGGTCCGTCCACTGTTCCCACAGCGAGGTCGCGCCCTTGGCGATCTGGTAGACGTAGCCGGGCACGCCGGTTCGGGTGACCGCCCGCAGCGCGACGTCCGTGTAGCCGTACTCGCTGAGGATGTTGAACTCGTAGCGCGAGCCGTACATGTCGTTCTGGATGTGTCCGTCGGCGGCCGTGATACGGTCCGCGAGCAGCTGGGCGAGGGCCTTCTTGTTCTCGGCGAGAGTCCTGGTGCCGGGCAGGTGGCGGGGGTCGTCGGGGTCCAGATCGGAGCCGGGGACCAGGTCGAAGGCGATGGCCATGGCGTTCTCGCTGGAGATGCTGCCCTGGGTGAAGTGGCCTTGACCGCTGTCCCAGTAGTTGGCGATGAACGCCTTGCGCAGGGTGCGCGCCAAGCCGGCGTAATGGGCGGCCCGTTCGGTGCGGCCGAGTCCGCGGCCCACCTCGTCCATGTAGTCGCAGAAGTGGATGTAGAAGGCGAGGCTGATGACGGCGTTGCTGCCGGGGGCCTCGGCCCCGGAGTAGGCGCCGAGCGAGGCCTCGAACCGGTAGGCGTTCTCGGCGGTGAACAGCGTCTCGTAGTACGTCAGGAGCCTGTCCTGGTGGTCGTACAACTCGGCGAACAGGCTGCTGTTGCCGTAGTACGTGTGCAGCTCCCTCGGGATGACGAAGTACGCCGAGTCCCAGGCCGGGACCGCCTTCCACGTGGCGTTCCAGCCGGGGGTGCGGTCGTAGCCGTAACCGCCCTTGGCCACGGGGACGAACATGGGGAGCTGGCCGGTGGAGATCTGGGTGTCGGGGAAGTGGCGCAGGTAGTTGGTGAGCACCGCGTTGACGTCCCAGGTGAGGGATTCGGACTCGGAGCTGGCCATGGCGTCGCCGGTCCAGCCGTTCTTCTCCCGGGAGGGCGTGTCGGTGGGCTTCTGGACGAGGTTGTTGCGCTCGGCCCATTCCAGGTTGCGTTGGAGGCGGTTGAGCAGGGCGTTGTCGGTGGTGAAGGTGCCGGTGCGGGCGAAGCCGGAGCGGGCGACGCCGACGGTCAGGACGTCCGCGTCCCGCTCGAGGTCCGGGGCGCGGCCCAGGACGGCCTCGAGGTTCATGACCTCCAGGTAGCGGAAGCCGAAGTGGCTGAACTGCTGTTCCCAGGTCTGCGTCGGCCGTCTGCCGAGGGTGTAGTAGTGGGTCTGGAGGTCGGCGTCGTGCTGGAAGTTCTCCTCCTCCACCATGAGCGGGGAGGCGGTGGTGCCGTCGCCGCCGGTGATGCGGTTGCCGCCGCGGATGCGGAGGGTCAGGCCCTCCTTGCCGGGGCGGACGCCGGTGAGGGACAGGCGGACGAGGCCGGTCATGATCTGGCCGTAGTCCAGGATCCAGACCCCTGATCCGGGTGCCGTCTCGGTGAGCGACAGCGGGCGGAGGGTCTGGTCGACCAGGACAGGCTCCGCCTCGTGCGCGCGTACGGTGGCGGGTCTGAAGCCGGCGGGGATCGTGGTGGCGGGCAGCGGACCGTGGTACTCGGGGGACGGGCCGGAGCAACTGCCCGGCGGGATCAGGACGGTGGCCGGGCGCCAGTCGCGTCCGGTGCGGTGGCCCGAGGTCCGCCACTCCCCCAACTCCTCGGCCCGGCGGGCGTCGTACTTCTCGCCCGAGTACACGGAGTCGAAGATCGTGGGTCCGTCGGCGGTGAGCCAGTCCTTGTCGGTGACGAGGGTGGTCGTGGATCCGTCGGAGTGGGTGACGACGAGCTTGGCGCGCAGGCGGGGTGCCCCGCTGTAGGGGGCGAGCTGCCAGTACCACTCCTGAGGGGTCGTCACCCCGTACCAGCCACGGCCCAGTTCGGCGGCGAGGACGTTCTCGCGGCCGTCGTGGAGGAGGGTGGTGACGTCGAAGGTGTCGTACAGGACCGTGCGGTCGTAGGTGCTCTGGTCGGTCAGGAGGCGGGGCACGTTGGTGCGCTCGCGCGTCGCCTGCTTGCCGTCGACCGTGATCGGCTCGCCGTTGACGGTGAGGGTGACGTTGCCGGCGGCGCTCAGGTGCAGACGGGCCTTGGTGATGCGGCGACCGCGGGGCAGGGTGAACGCGCGGCGCAGGAGGGGGGC
>NZ_WVUG01000425.1 GCF_017614965.1 Streptomyces griseorubiginosus
GATGGGGGCGGGGGCGCTCGAAGTGCTGGCGGAGCATGACGAGGAGCTGCTGGCGGCGTATGTGGAGGGCAGTGGTATGTCACATGCCACTGAGCGTTCTAGCGCTATGTCACACGCCACCGAAGGTCCGAGTGCCATGTCACATACCACTGAGGATTTCAGTGCTGTGTCACATGCCACCCTCCTCGCCGCCCTCACCGCCCAGACCCGCCAATCCCTCGTCCACCCCGTCTACTTCGGCTCCGCCACCACCGGCGCCGGCATCGACGCCCTCGTCAACGGCATCAAGGAGTTCCTCCCTCCGTCCGACGGCGACCCCGAGGGCCCGCTCTCCGCCACGGTGTTCAAGGTCGAGCGGGGTCCGGCGGGGGAGAAGACGGCGTACGCCCGTCTCTTCTCCGGCACCCTGCGCACCCGGGACCGCGTCCCCTACGGCGAGGCCCGCAAGGAGGGCAGGATCACCGCGATCAGCGTCTTCGACCACGGCAGCGACGCCCGCGTCGATGCGGTCACCGCCGGACGCATCGCCCGGCTGTGGGGTCTCGCGGACATCCGGATCGGCGACGCGATCGGCGAACCCCGCAAGGCGTACGAGCATTTCTTCGCACCGCCGACCCTGGAGACGGTGGTCGTCCCGGGCCCGGACACCGACCGGCGCGCACTGCACGTCGCGCTCACCCAGCTCGCCGAACAGGACCCGCTGATCGACCTGCGCCGCGACGAGGTGCGACAGGAGACCTCCGTGTCCCTGTACGGCGAGGTGCAGAAGGAGGTCATCCAGTCGACCCTCGCCGACGAGTACGGACTCGACGTCGGCTTCCGGGAGACCACCACCATCTGCGTCGAGCGGCCGGTCGGCTCGGGCGCGGCGGTGGAGTTCAACAAGAAGGACCCGAACCCGTTCCTGGCCACCGTCGGCCTGCGCGTCGATCCCGCGCCGCCCGGAGCGGGCGTCGACTTCCGCCTGGAGGTGGAGCTCGGTTCCATGCCGTACGCCTTCTTCAAGGCGGTCGAGGACACCGTGCGCGAGACCCTCGGTCAGGGCCTGCACGGCTGGCAGGTCACCGACTGCACCGTGACCATGACCCACTCGGGTTACTCGCCCCGGCAGAGCCACGCCCACCAGGGCTTCGACAAGAGCATGTCGAGCACCGGCGCCGACTTCCGCGGGGTCACCCCGCTCGTGCTGATCGAGGCGCTGCGCCGGGCCGGGACGCGGGTGTACGAGCCCCTGCACCGCTTCCGGATCGAGGCTCCGGCCGACACGCTGGGCGCGCTGCTGCCGGTGCTGGCCGCGCTGCGGGCCGTGCCGCGGACGACGGTGACGCGGGGCGCCGGCTGCGTCCTGGAGGGTGCGGTCCCGGCCGGCCGGGTGCACGAGCTGGAGCGACGGCTGCCCGGACTCACCCGTGGCGAGGGCGAGTTGGAGACCGCTTTCGACCACTACGCACCGATCACCCACGGAACCGTCCCCGAACGCAGGCGCACCGACCACAATCCCCTGGACCGCAAGGAGTACCTGTTGAACGTGACGCGGCGAGTGGGGAGTTGAGGCCAGGAAGGAGGGCGGGGCGGCAGAGGGAGGACGTACCCAAAATCCTGAAACTTACTCAAGAGTCAGAAGTATTGACGGTGTCCGGAAATCCCCGGACTGTAGTGGACATGCCGAATATCCGGACACGTCTGCTCGTTGTGCTGGTTGTCCTCTTCGGATCCCTGACGATGGCGGGCGTGCCGTCCGCCTCCGCCGCCGCCACCGTCCCCGACTCCCTCTGGTTCGACGGATCGACTCTGACCGTGCAGAACGGCAGATTCGTCGACGGCAGCGGCCGCGAGGTCGTCCTGCGCGGCTACAACGTCTCCGGCGAGACCAAGCTGGAGGAGAACAGCGGCCTGCCCTTCGCCTCGGTCGCCGACGCGAAGAAGTCGGCGACGGCGCTGCGGGCGCTGGGCGGCGGCAACTCGGTCCGCTTCCTGCTGTCCTGGGCCCACGCGGAGCCCACCCGGGGCACCGCCGACACCACCTACCTGGCCGCCGTCACCGACCAGATGCGGGCCTTCCTGGACGCGGGCATCCGGGTCTACCCGGACTTCCATCAGGACCTCTACTCCCGCTACCTGTTCAACTCCGGCAGCTGGTACACCGGCGACGGAGCCCCCAAGTGGGCCGTGGCACTGGGCGGTTACCCCCAGGAGTCCTGCGGGATCTGCCTGTTCTGGGGCCAGAACATCACCCAGAACCAGGCCGTGACCAAGGCCCAGTACGACTTCTGGCACAACACCTACGGCCTGCAGGACTCCTTCCTCGACACCGCGCAGAAGACCATGGCGTACGTCCAACAGCACCTGAACGACGCGGAGTTCGCGGGAGTCGTCGGCTTCGACCCGTACAACGAGCCGTACGCGGGCAGCTACGACTCGGGCCAGACCAGCCGAACCTGGGAGCAGAACCTGCTGTGGCCCTTCTACCAGAAGTTCCGGGCCCGGATGGACGCGGCCGGCTGGCAGGACAAGCCCGCCCTGGTCGAGCCGAACCTCTTCTGGAACTCCAACATCAGCTCCCAGAAGCAGGAGGGCGGGCTCCTGGACGCGGGCACGCTGGGACCGCGGTACGTCTTCAACACCCACTTCTACGACCAGAAGGCCATCTCCGGGATCCTGATGTGGGGCAACGCCTCCGACGGCCAGTACGCGAGGGACTTCGCCGCCGTCCGTGACCGTGCCGCGGCCGCCGGAACGGCCGCCGTGGTCAGCGAGTTCGGGCATCCGCTGTCCGGCTCGGTCTCCGGCAAGGCCCCGACCGTCGACAAGGCGATGTACCAGGCCCTCGACTCCCGTCTGCCGGGCTCGAGTTGGTGGAGCAACCCGGCCGCCTCCGGGCCGGTGCTCTCCGGCAACCAGTGGCAGTGGGACATCTACAACGGACGCCACCACGAGCTGATGAACGACAACCCGGACAAGGTGCAGACCTCCGGCGACGCCTGGAACGACGAGGACCTCTCGGTGGTCAGGCTCGACGACTCGGGCACTGTGACGCTCCGTCAGGACGCCCGGCTCCTCGACCGCGTCTACCCGAGCGCCACGGCCGGCACCACCCTCGCCTTCACCTACGAGGACCGCTCACGCGACGGCTCGACGACCCTCACCTGGAACCCGGTGCCGAGCTCACTGCCGAACGTGTCCCAGCTGGTCGGCTCCGGCCAGTACGGGCTGCTCGTGTGGCGTTCCGGCTCCGCAACAGCGCCCACCGAGCTGCACCTCCCCGCCTCCTTCCCGACCGCCGCGACCACCGTGGTCTCCGATCTCGGCACGGTGTACGGCCCGCCGGCCTACACGGCGTCGACACCGGTCGCCGTGGCGCCCGAGCCGGGCGGCACGGGAAGCCGCCGGCTGCTGCTCACCGACTCCGACTCGGGCGTCCTGCACTACGCCCTGGTGACCAACGGCGCGACCTCCCCCTCGTCGAGCCTCCTCGCCGCGGCGAAGTCCGAACTGGCGTCCTGGGCGACGTCCCGCTTCTGACCGGGAGTTGACGACAAGACGGCGCCGGACCTCCTCGGTCCGGCGCCGTTCCGCTCTCGGAGGTCAGCTCGTCGGGCCGGTCCAGTCGGCCAGGACATGACCGAGCCGCACCCGCTGGGGGTGGTCCCCCACGGGCACGGACAGCACCTTCTGGCCCGTGGCGAAGTCGATCGCGGTGACCTGGTCGGCGCCGCTCTCGGAGATGATGCAGTCCTTGCCGTCACCGCTCACGGTCGCCCAGTACGGAGTCGACGCCGTGACGAGCGGGCCTTCCTGGAGGGTGGCCCGGTCGACGACGGTGGCGTAGTTGTCCATCGTCCCGGCGACGCACAGCTTGGTGCCGTCGGGGCTCATCGAGATGCCGTGGTGGCGCGAGTCCAGCAGCCACGTGGTGCGGTCGGTGCTGGTCGCCGGGTTCGCCGGCAGCGTCTTCACCCGGGTGATCTTGTCGGTGGCGATGTCGTACTCCAGGAAGCCGTTGAAGAACGACACCTGGAAGTACATCTTCGACCAGTCCGGTGTGAAGGCGGCGGGTCGTACCGCGTCGGAGAAGTCCTTCAGTCCGATCGCGTCGAGGCGGTCACGCATGTCGATCGTCTTGACCGTCTTGTAGGTGGTGGCGTCGACGACGGTGATGTGCCGGTCGCCCTTGGTCCAGTCCCAGGCCGGGTCGTCGAGGGAGGTCGTGACCTCGCCGATCGCCATGTTCCAGATGTACTTGCCGCCGTTGGTGAAGACGTTCTCGTGCGGCTTGTCCCCGGTGGCGAACTCGCCGAGTTCCTTGCCGGTGTTGATGTCCAGCACCTGCACCTTGTTGGCGGTGGAGGCGGACACCGCCACCCGGGTGCCGTCGGGGGAGACGGCCATGTGGTCGGCGCGGTAACCGGCCACCGGGAAACGCCAGTTGATCTTGTCGGTGGCGAGGTCGATGGAGACGACGTCGGCGAAGCTGGGCCGGGAGACGACGACCGACTTGCCGTCCGGCGTGGAGTACATGTCGTCGACGTACTGGTCGTGGCCCTGCCCGACCTCGTTGCGGATGGCCGTGTAGTAGATCCACTTGATGGGGTCGGCGTTGATCTCGGCGATGCGCTGCGCCTTGTCGGGAACGACGTTGATCTCCCCGACCTTGGCGAAGTCGCCGGAGGACTTGAGGACGGTCGCGGTGCCGTCCCAGTTGTTCCCCACGAACAGCACCTCGCGCAGCGCGGTGGCGGAATCCGCGGTGGCGGCGGTCGCGGGGGCGGCGACGGTCAGGACGAGGGCGGCGGCTACGGAGCAAAGGTGCCTGGATCTGATGGCAGGCATGAGTGCTCTCTCCTCTGTGGACGGGGCGTGATGCGGGCATGCCAATGGAATCGACGGTCGAATCTGAAAAGAAGCGCGTTCAGACTCTTACTTACTGGAAAGTAAGGAGCGGGCACCCTTCTCCACAAGACTGCGTACACGACAAAATCGAGGGATCACGTAACGAGGGAGGCTCAGTGGCGGGCAGGCTCAGGGCGCCGACCGGGCGGTACGGCGGCAAGACCGCCGAGCAGCGGCAGGCCGAGCGGCACAGGAGATTCCTGGACGCCGCGCTCGAACTCTTCGGTGCCGACCCCGGATACCGGGCCACCACCGTCGCGGCGCTCAGCGAGGCCGCGGGGCTGTCGACCCGCCAGTTCTACGAGGAGTTCCGCACCCTCGAGGATGTGCTCGCGGCGCTGCACCTGCAGGTCAACGACTGGGCGGAGTCGGCCGTGCTGTCCGCGTTCGCCGAGGCGGAGGGCCGGCCGATCGCCGAGCGGGCCACCGCGATCTTCCGGGCCTACGCGGCGAACGTCACCAGCGATCCGCGCCGCATCCGCATCACCTTCGTCGAGATCATCGGCGTCAGTCCGCGGCTGGAGGAGCAGCGCCTGGCCCGCCGTTCCCGCTGGGTCGACCTCATCTGCGCGGAGGCGGAGGCGGCGGCCGCGCGCGGGGAGGCGGCCCGACGCGACTACCGCATCGCCGCGACCGCCTTCATCGGCAGCGTCAACGGCCTGCTCCACGACTGGAGCGCGGGCTGGGTGAAGGCAACCCTGGACGAGGTGGTCGACGAACTGGTCCGCCAACTGCTGGGGATACTCCAGCCCCCTGGCTGGACACCACCGGACGCTTGAGGGGTGGGGCGGTGACGCTGACGGTGTGAGGAGTGGGTGCCTGTGACGCGGTGATACCGCTTGTGTGAGGGATGGGTGCCTGCGACGCGGTGATACCGCTTGTGTGAGGGATGGGCGCCTGTGAGGCCGTGACACCGACTGGTTGCGGTGCGGTGCCGCGAAGCCGTGCCGGATCCGGCACCTCGACGCTCTCCGCCCGTCCGTCGTCCCCCGGGCTGCCACCCCGGCCCGCCGGCCCGGCCGCCGCTCCAGCCCAGCCGCCCAAGCCTGCCGTTCCAGCCCGCCGTCCCCAGGCCTTCGCCCCGGCCGTTGCACCCGGATCTGCGACCTCCACGCTCTCCGCAACCCGTCCTCTCGCGGACTTGCCGCCCCCCGGCCCCACCCGCCCGCCGTCGCCCCAGGCCGGCC
>NZ_WVUG01000426.1 GCF_017614965.1 Streptomyces griseorubiginosus
GCCGACACCCACCGCCGCCCGCGGCACGGCCCCGTCGGCCACCCCGAGGCCGGTCAACCCGGGCCTGTGCGTGCCGATCGTCGGGCTGTGCGTCGGCGGGTCGGGGCAGCACGCCTGACGGCCCTGGAAGAACAGTCGGCTGCGGGTGCCCGCAAGCGCCGTCGGCTATACCGCGCCGCCGCCCCTGCGGGTGAGCAGCCACGGCTCCACCACGCCCAGGCCACGCACCGGCCGCTGCCACATCGGCTGGAGGGCGAAGCGGTAGACCGGGGGCTCCTCCCCTTCCTTCTCCGCCGTCGCCGCCGCCTCGGCCGCCTCCGCCTCGGAGGCGGGCGCCTCCGCGGTGCGGATCAGTTCCTCCGCGAAGGCGCTGTCGACGAGGACGGCGTCCCGGGGGGCTATCGAGGTGAGCCGGGAGGCGAGGTTCACGGTCGTTCCGAAGACATCGCCCATACGGGTGGTCACCGTGCCGAAGGCGATGCCCACCCGCAGTTCCGGCATCGTCTCGTCGTTCGCCATGGTCTCGATCAGCCGCAGCGCGATCTCCGCGGCCACGCCCGCGTCGTCGGCGGCGTACAGGACCTCGTCGCCCAGGGTCTTGATCAGCCGGCCGCCGTGCGCGGCGACCAGGTCCGCGGCCGTCGTCTCGAAGGCCTCGACCAGCTCGCCGAGCTCCTCCTCCTCCATCCGGCGGGTCAGCCGCGTGAAGCCCACCAGGTCGGCGAAGCCGACGGCGAGGCGCCGGTCGACCATCTCCTCGTCGTCGGCGGCCTGCACGACCCGCCCGGCGGAGGCCGCGAGCTGGCGGCGCCAGACGTAGACCAGGAACTCCTCCAGCTCGGGCAGGAGCAGCTCGACGATCGGGTACGTCACCTCGGTCCGGGTCATCCCCGGCTCCGGGGGCTCCGTCAGGCCCTCCAGGAAGGAGTCGATCTGCCACTCGGCGAGACGGGCCGTGGTCTGGCCGGTGGAGCGGGCCACCTGGACCGCCATGGCCTCGCTGAGCAGGCCCGCCTCGACGAGACCGGACAGCCGGCGCAGCGCCAGGACGTCGGCCTCCGTCAGCGCCTTGGCCTGCCCGATGTCGGCGAAGCCCATCGCCCGCCAGAAGCGGGTCGCCAGCTCGACCGAGACACCGGCGCTACGGGCCGCCTGGAAGGGCGTGTAGCGCCGCTCGGCACCCAGGATCAGGTGTTCGAGACGCAGGGCGAGCGGGTCCTCGCCGGAGTCGGCGGCGTGGGGGTCCACCCGGCCGTCCGCGTCCGAACCGGAGCCCGTGTCGTCGACGGTCACGCCTGCTGCCCTTCCGATCTGCCACGGTCAGGTATCGACCGGCCTTCACTCTACGGCAGCTGTGCGCTACCTCACTCCCGTGGAGCCGACGCTACGTCACCCGTTACGGCCGCGGTGACCCACGCCGGTGATGGCCCCGTCCTCACAACGCCGCACGCGCCGTCTTTTCTCACGCCGGCCGCAGATGCACGACGTCTCCCGCTCCCACCGGCTCCTGGACACCGTCCGCCGTGGCGATCACGAGCCGTCCGTCGCCGTCGACGGCCACCGCCTCCCCGGTGATCGACCGGTCCCCGGGCAGTTCGGCCCGTACCGTCCGGCCGAGCGTCGCGCAGCCCGCGGCGTACGTCTCCTGCAGACCGCTCTCGGCGGGGTCGCCGCCGGCCTCCCGCCAGCGCCCGTACCACTCCTCCAGGGCGCGCAGCACGGCCCGCAGCAGCGGATCCCGGTCGGTGCTCACCGCTCCGGCCAGCGCCAGCGACCCCGCGGCGGGAACCGGCAGCTCGCTCTCCCGCAGGGTGACGTTGACGCCGACGCCGATGACCACGCCGTCGTCCCCGGCGCGCTCGGCCAGGATGCCGCCGGCCTTGCGTTCCTCACCGGCGATGGAGACGAGCAGGTCGTTGGGCCATTTGAGTGTGGTGTCGACGCCCGCGGCCCGCGCCAGCCCGGTCGCCACCGCCACGCCGGTCAGCAGCGGCAGCCAGCCCCAGCGGGCCACCGGCACCTCGGCCGGGTTCAGCAGCACGGAGAAGAACAGGCCCGAGCGGGCCGGTGCCGTCCACTGGCGGTCCAGGCGGCCCCGCCCGGCGGTCTGCTCCTCGGCGACCAGGACCGAGCCCTCGGCCGCCTTGCCGGCCGCCGCCAGGGCGACCAGGTCGGAGTTGGTGGAGCCGGTGGCGCGCACCACCTCCAGTTCCCGCCACAGCCCGCCCTCCCGCACGAGCCCGCGGCGCAGCGCCACGGCGTTGAGGGGAGGCCGTTCCAGATCGGACCAGCGGCTGTCGTCTGATGCATCTCGCGGCGTCATGCAAGCCACCCTAGGTGTGTGAAACGCCGCACTGCTGTTTCGTAGGGCCACCACTACTCTACGGATGAGTAACCGTCCCCCCTTTTGAGCAGGCAGGGAGCCGCGATCCCGATGTCCGAGCCGGAAGCGATCGACATTCACACCACTGCGGGCAAGCTCGCGGATCTCCAGCGTCGTATTGACGAGGCGACGCATGCCGGCTCCGCGCGCGCCGTCGAAAAGCAGCACGCCAAGGGCAAGTTGACGGCCCGTGAGCGCATCGAGCTGCTGCTCGACGAGGGCTCCTTCGTCGAACTGGACGAGTTCGCCCGCCACCGCTCCACCAACTTCGGCCTGGAGAACAACCGCCCCTACGGCGACGGCGTCGTCACCGGCTACGGCACGGTCGACGGCCGCCCCGTCGCCGTGTTCTCCCAGGACTTCACCGTCTTCGGCGGCGCGCTGGGCGAGGTGTACGGGCAGAAGATCGTCAAGGTGATGGACTTCGCGCTGAAGACCGGCTGCCCGGTCATCGGCATCAACGACTCCGGCGGCGCCCGCATCCAGGAAGGTGTCGCCTCCCTCGGCGCCTACGGCGAGATCTTCCGCCGCAACACCCACGCCTCCGGCGTCATCCCGCAGATCTCCCTGGTCGTCGGCCCCTGCGCGGGCGGAGCCGTCTACTCCCCCGCGATCACCGACTTCACCGTCATGGTCGACCAGACCTCGCACATGTTCATCACCGGCCCGGACGTCATCAAGACGGTCACCGGCGAGGACGTCGGCTTCGAGGAGCTGGGCGGCGCCCGCACCCACAACTCCGTCTCCGGTGTGGCCCACCACATGGCCGGCGACGAGAAGGACGCCGTCGAGTACATCAAGCAGCTGCTGTCGTACCTGCCGTCCAACAACCTCTCCGAGGCGCCGGTCTACCCGGAGGAGGCGGACCTCACGGTCACCGCCGAGGACCTCGAGCTGGACACCCTGGTGCCGGACAGCGCCAACCAGCCGTACGACATGCACACGGTGATCGAACACGTCCTCGACGACGCCGAGTTCTTCGAGACCCAGCCGCTGTACGCGCCGAACATCCTCACCGGCTACGGCCGCGTCGAGGGCCACCCCGTCGGGATCGTCGCCAACCAGCCGATGCAGTTCGCCGGCTGCCTCGACATCAAGGCGAGCGAGAAGGCGGCCCGCTTCGTGCGCACCTGCGACGCCTTCAACATCCCCGTCCTCACCTTCGTGGACGTCCCCGGCTTCCTGCCCGGCGTCGACCAGGAGCACGACGGCATCATCCGCCGCGGCGCCAAGCTGATCTACGCCTACGCCGAGGCCACGGTCCCGCTGATCACCGTCATCACCCGCAAGGCCTTCGGCGGCGCCTACGACGTCATGGGCTCCAAGCACCTCGGCGCCGACCTCAACCTCGCCTGGCCGACCGCCCAGATCGCCGTCATGGGCGCCCAGGGCGCGGTCAACATCCTGCACCGCCGCACGATCGCCGAGGCCGAGGCGGGCGGCGACGTCGACGCCACCCGCGCCCGGCTGATCCAGGAGTACGAGGACACCCTCCTCAACCCCTACGTCGCGGCCGAGCGCGGCTACGTCGACTCGGTGATCATGCCGTCCGACACCCGCCGCCACGTCGTCCGCGGCCTGCGCCAGCTGCGCACCAAGCGCGAGTCCCTGCCCCCGAAGAAGCACGGCAACATCCCCCTCTAAGGAGACGCTGTGAACATCAAGGTCGTACGGGGCAACCCCACCCCGGAGGAACTGGCGGCGGCCCTGACGGTGGTCAGGGCCCGAGCGGCGGCGGCCTCCGCCGCTCCGGAGACCCCGGCCAAGGACAGGGACACCTGGTCCGACCCGTCCCGCATCGCAGCCCACCGCCTCCCGCAGCCGGGCCCGTCGGCATGGGCGCGCACATACTGGCCGGGGTAGTACAGCGCCGGGCACCAACTTGAGTACCCGTACTCAGGCGCCGTAGCCCGGCCAAGCCCCACGCTGGTGGCATGCTGTGGTCCGACCCCGAGAACGAGCCGCCCGAGGAACTGCGCGAAACGCAGGACATGTTGCGGCGGCTCGGCGTTCTCATGGCGCTGGCCATGGTCCTGGCGATGATCGTGATCGGCCTGAGGTGAGTCCGGCGGCGGCACCTGACTAACCTGACCGCATGACCGCACAGCGCCGCAGGCGTCTCATCCTCGCCTCCCAGTCCCCCGCCCGACTGAACCTGCTCCGCCAGGCGGGCCTGGACCCCGAGGTCATCGTGAGCGGCGTGGACGAGGACGCCGTGACCGCGCCGACCCCCGCCGACCTGGCGCTCGCCCTCGCCGAGGCCAAGGCCTCCGTCGTCGCCGCCCGGCCGGAGGTCCAGGGCGCCCTGGTGATCGGCTGCGACTCCGTGCTGGAACTGGACGGCCAGGCGCTGGGCAAGCCGGCGGACCCCGAGGAGGCCACCGCCCGCTGGAAGGCGATGCGCGGCCGGGCCGGGACGCTCCAGACCGGCCACTGCGTCTGGGACACCACGAGCAAGCGGTACGTGTCGGGCACGGCCTCCACGGTCGTCCGTTTCGGTGACCCCAGCGACGAGGAGATCGCCGCCTACGTCGCCACCGGCGAACCCCTCCACGTGGCCGGGGCGTTCACCCTGGACGGCCGCAGCGCGCCGTTCATCGAGGGCATCGACGGCGACCACGGCAACGTGATCGGCCTCAGCCTCCCCCTGCTGCGCAAGCTCCTCGCCCAACTGGGCGTCGGCATCACGGAGTTGTGGGCGCCGACGGAGAAGTGACCGGCGAGCCCTCGTCGCCCTCGGGCCCCGGCACGTCCGCGGGCGGCGTGTCGGCGGGCTCGGCGGGCTGCACCGGTGCCTCGTAGGTCATCAGCAGCAGCACGATGAGGGCCAGCACCACGACCATGAACACGAACGCGGGCCAGCCCACCAGCCCCCACAGGAGGGCCGCCAGGAGGGCGTGCACGACCGCCGCGCTGATCAGCAGGACCCGGCCGAAGCCGGCCGCGGGGCGGTTGCGTATCGCCACCAGGAGCGCGACCAGGCCGCACAGGGCGTAGTAGAGGCCGAAGACGATCCCGCCGATCTTCGAGGACAGCGACATCGTGTCCGGGTCGAGGCCGGCCAGGGACATGTCCTGGCGGTCGACGACGATCCCGAGGAACCAGTTCAGCGCGGCGACCCCGAACGCCTCGACGAAGAGGACGACCGCCACGACCCACGCCACCGGCCTGCGCACCACCGGTCCCCACCCACTCTCGAGCCAAGTTCGGGTTACTCCAAGTACCTTCCGATCCATCGCGAACGCTACTAACGGGTAAACCCCGGGACAAGGGTTGTGCCGACCGCAAAGAATCATTGGGCCATTCGTAGGGACTCCACAAAGAAACAGAGTGGCCCGCAGCACGCTCTCACAGAGACCTTGACCACATGGGAGGGCTAGGGTTGCCGGGAGGAGTCCTGCGTACCTGGGTACGACAAGGGATTTCGCGGGTCGAGCGAGCCTCGAATCACGCTCCGTGTGGGCAAGCTCACCATTGGGGACGGGTCGAAGTGCCTCGTCGGCAGTCCCTAAACTCGGCTTGTTTCAAGGAGGGAGCCTCAATCGTGCGCAAGGTGCTCATCGCCAACCGTGGCGAAATCGCTGTCCGCGTGGCCCGGGCCTGTCGGGACGCCGGCATCGCGAGCGTGGCCGTCTACGCCGACCCGGACCGGGACGCTCTGCATGTCCGCGCCGCGGATGAGGCGTT
>NZ_WVUG01000427.1 GCF_017614965.1 Streptomyces griseorubiginosus
GCCCCCACACCCCGAGCCCCAGCATCAGCAGCGCCGCGATCTTGGTGATGAGTGCCAGCGGCACCCGCCTCATCAGCGCCTTTCCGCCGACGATGCCCAGCCCGGCCACCGCCCACAGCGCCAGTACCGCGCCCAGACCGACCGACAGCGGGTCGTCGTACCGGGCCGCGAGGTTCGCCGTCATGATCTGCGTCAGATCACCGAACTCGGCGACGAGGATGAGCATGAAGCCGGCGCCGGCGACCTTCCAGAAGGACTGGTCCCCGGGCCGACGGATCTCCTCCTCGTCCTCACCCTTCTGCAACAGCAGCATCGCGGCGCCGGCCAGGAACAGCAGGCCCGTCAGCGCGTGCACCAGCCGTTGCGGCAGCAGGGTGAGCACACTGCCGGCGGCCACGGCCAGCACGACATGCAGCGCGAAGGCGGCGGCGACGCCCGCGAAGACGTACGAGGCGCGATAGCGCGTGCCGAGCACGAGCCCGGCCAGCGCGGTCTTGTCCGGCAGCTCGGCGAGGAAGACGACGCCGAAGACGAGCGCCGTGACGGTGATGCTGATCAAGAGGTCCTCAATCGGTCGGGCCGCCCCACCGAGAGTGATCACGTCTTCGGGAAGACACCTCGGCACGGCAGCACACTGGTCACCCGCGCCATGGGCACGGGTATGCACTGCTTGCCGAAGGTCTCGCTGGCGAGGTCATGGGACCCGCCTCCGGGCGCCGGCTCAGACGAGCTGAGCAGTATGTCGACGGTCCGGCGAAGAGCTACTCCCCTTCTGCGCCGTCCATGGTACGCGACACCCGGCCGGGAGAAAGTTCGACCGTGAACCTTGTCGTGTCATGTACGCGTCACTAACTTCTTACCGAACGCTCACCCGTCCGCAACACGGCGCGACGAGCATTCCCCCGCTCGCCCTTCAACGCCCCCGCCCGACAAGGGAGTTCGCATGCCGAAGTTCTACGCGCGTCGACGGCTCAGCATACTCGCGACTCTTACCGGTCTCATAGCCTCCGTTGCCCTCTTCGACGGCCCGGCCGCCTCCGCCGCCCTGCCCACCCCGGTCAGCGCCGCCACCGCCCGCAGCTACCTCTCCTCGCTCACCGTGGCCACGGAGAACCGCACCGGCTACAGCCGCGACCTGTTCCCGACCTGGATCACCATCTCCGGCACGTGCAACACCCGCGAGTACGTCATCAAGCGGGACGGCAGCAATGTCGTCACCAACTCCGCCTGCACCGCCACCAGCGGCTCCTGGTACTCGCAGTACGACGGGGTCACCACCACCGACCCGAGCACCTTCGACATCGACCACGTCGTGCCGCTCGCCGAGGCCTGGGACTCCGGCGCCTCGGAGTGGACCACCGCCCAGCGCCAGGCCTTCGCCAACGACGTCACCCGCCCGCAGCTCATCGCGGTCTCCGCCAGCTCCAACCGCTCCAAGGGCGACGACGACCCGGCCGAGTGGGTGCCCACCCGTTCCGCGTACGTCTGCACCTACGTCCGCGCCTGGGTCCAGGTGAAGTACTACTACGACCTCTCCGTCGACTCGACCGAGAAGTCCGCCCTGCAGAGCTACCTCGCCGGTTGCTGATCGTTACGCACGGAGCCTCGCCTGCCCCCTCCGTCGTTCCGTACCGTACGGGACGACGGAGGAGCGTGATCTCGTGGCTGAGCTGCGTCTGGGGCCGTTGCTGAGGTACATCGGCGGCTCGAGTGCGACCGTGTGGGTCGAGGCCGGCCGACCGTGCACCGCCGAGGTGCGGTGTGCCGACGGCGCCTCCGGTACGGCCCGCACCTTCCAGATCTGCGGACACCACTACGCCCTCGTCCCGGTCACCGGACTCACCCCGGGGGCCGCGACGGCGTACGAGGTCTTCCTGGACGGCGCGCGCGTGTGGCCGGCGCCCGACTCCCGTTTCCCGCCCTCCGTCATCCGCGTCCCCGCCGACGACGAGGGCGTCCGCGTCTCCTTCGGCTCCTGCCGCTGGGCCGCCCCGGCCGCCGGCGGCGACGACCCCGTCGGCCCGGACGCCCTGGACGCGCTCGCCCAGCGCATCGCGGCCGACCCGGACGGCGAACGCCCGGACGTGCTGCTGCTGTTGGGCGACCAGGTGTACGCCGACGAGGTCTCCGACGCCACCCGCCGCTGGCTCGCCGCCCGCCGCGACCTGAGCGAGCCGCCGGGCAGCGAGGTCGCGGACTACGAGGAGTACACCCGCCTCTACTACGAGTCCTGGCTCGACCCCGAGGTGCGCTGGCTGCTGTCCACCGTGCCGACCTGCATGATCTTCGACGACCACGACGTCATCGACGACTGGAACACCTCCGCCGCCTGGCTCGACGACATGCGCGCGACCCCGTGGTGGCGGGAGCGGCTGCTGAGCGGGCTGATGTCGTACTGGGTGCACCAGCACCTGGGCAACGTGTCCCCGGACGAGCTGGCGGCCGACCCGGTGTACGCGGCCGTACGCGAACTGCCCGACGGGACCGACGAGTTGCGCGCGCACGCCTGCCGGGCCGACGCCGACGCGGCCGCGGTGCGCTGGAGTTACCGGCGTGACTTCGGCCGGGTGCGGCTGCTGATGGTCGACTCGCGGGCGGCCCGCGTCCTGGAGGAGGAGAAGCGGGCCATGCTCGACCCGGGCGAGGCCGAGTGGCTGCGCGAGCAGGTGCTGGACGCGCGGGAGGCGTACGACCACCTCCTCATCGGCACCTCGCTGCCCTGGCTGCTGCCGCACCTGGTGCACGACGCCGAGGCCTGGAACGCGGCCCTGTGCCGGGGCGACCGCGGGGCGCGCTGGGCGCGGTTCGGGGAGGATCTGCGGCGGAAGGCGGATCTGGAGCACTGGGCCGCCTTCCCGGAATCGTTCGCCGCGCTGGCGGAGCTGATCGCCGAGGTCGGCTCGGGGGCCGACGCACCGGCGACGGTGCTGGTGCTGTCCGGCGACGTCCATCACGCGTACGTGGCCGAGCCGACGTGGGTCACCGGCGCCGGGCCGGACGCGCGCGTGCTGCAGCTGACCTGCTCACCGGTGCACAACGCCATTCCGCGGGCGATGCGGTTCGGCTTCCGCTTCGGGTGGAGCGCGGTGGCCCGCGCACTGGGACGGCGGTTCGCCCGGCACGGCAGGTGCGCGCCGACGCCGGTCAAGTGGCGCAAGAAGGGCGGGCCCTGGTTCGGCAACCAGCTCATGTACCTCGCGCTGCACGGCCGTTCGGCACGGCTGCGGCTGGAGCAGGCACGGGTGGACGGCGAGCTCACGCTGGTGGAGGAGTCCGTCCTCAGCGAGTGACCGGCGCGGACCGGACTCCGGTCGCCGTCTGATCTGGTGGGACCGCAGGTGAACGTCCTGTGCCGATCGCACGTGCCCCCCGTGGAACTCCTGTCACAGCGCGGGCGTACGCTGTATGGCTGTTGATGGCCGCCCCTGCCGCTCCCCCGCGACGCTGCGGCTCGGTACGGGCCACCGGGGGAGTTCACGGGGAGTCGTGGTGCTGGAGAGTCTGGGCTCGCTGACCGGCAGCCCTTGGATCTACGTCATGGTGGCGCTGTCGGTGCTGCTCGACGTGTTCCTGCCCGTCCTGCCCAGCGGTGTGCTGGTGATCACGGCCGCGACGGCGGCGGCCGCGGGCTCGGCGACCGGCACGGTGCCGCACCGGGTCCCGGACATCATCGCCCTCACCGTGTGCGCGGCCTGCGCGTCCGTCCTCGGCGACCTGGTCGCCTACCGCCTCGCCTGGCGCGGCGGCGAACGCCTCGACCGCGCCATCGCCCGCTCCCGCCGGCTCTCCGGCGCGCAGGAACGTCTCGGCGCGGCCCTGGCCCGGGGCGGCGGCGCCCTGGTCATCCTCGCCCGCTTCGCCCCGGCCGGCCGCTCGGTCGTCTCCCTCGGCGCCGGCGCCGCCCACCGCCGGGCCCGCGACTTCCTGCCCTGGTCGGCGCTGGCGGGCCTGGCCTGGGCGGTCTACAGCGTGGCGCTGGGGTACTACGGCGGCCAGTGGCTGGGGACGACATGGCTGGCGACCGGGGTGTCGGTGCTGGCGCTGTTCGGGGCGGGGGCCGGGGCGGCGTACCTGGTGCGCCGCCCGGCGAAGGCGTCGTAGCGACGGCGGGCCCGCTCAGCTTCTTGGCGGCTCGACTTCTCGACCTCTCAGCCGCTCAGCCGCTCCACCTCTCGGCCGGGAGGCCGCTCGACCTCTCGGCCGCTAGGCCGACGCTTTCTGCCCGCGCACCTCGAGGCCGTCCAGCAGTTCCGTCGTGGCCTGCGCGATCACCTCGACGGCGTGGTCGAACACCTCCCGGTTGTGCGCGGCGGGCGCCCGGAACCCGGACACCTTCCGCACGAACTGCAGGGCCGCGGCCCTGATCTCCTCCTCGGTCGCCTCCTCGGGCAACACGGGCGGACGAAGTGTCTTGATGCTCCGGCACATGCGACCAGTCTCACGCATGGGCCACGGCCCTGCCAGGTCCTTCGGCGACCCCGGCCGGTCAGGGAGACTCGTGCAGGTCCGCCCGCCAGTCGTTCGACTTGATCGGGTGGCCCTTCGGGTACTCCAGGTCGACCGGGCCGAGCAGGGTGAACCCGGCTCGCCTGCACACGGAGTTCGACGGGGCGTTGTCCACCTTCGGGAAGGCGTGCAGATAGCGGTGCTCACCGGCCTCCCGGGCGGCGGCGATGACGGCCCGGGCCGCCGCGACGGCCAGCCCGCGTCCCTGGAACTCGGGCAGCACGCCCCACCCCGTCTCCCACACCACGCCTTCCCGCCACTCCCGCTCCCAGAACCCGACGGACCCGACCGTCTCCCCGTCCTCGGTCGACACGACCCGGTACATCTGCCCGTCCCCGACCGCGAGGTAGCGGCGGTGGCGCGCGGCGACCTTCTCCTCGCTCTCCGGCCCGCCCAAGTGCTCGGTCATCTCAGGACTGTTGAGCCTGCGCAACAACCACAGGTCCCCTTCCCCCCACGGCTCCAGCCGCACCTGCCGCTCCCCACCCGTGATCTCCATGCCGCCACCATAGGACCCGGGTCTGACAGTCCCCCCGGTCTAGACACTCGGCCGGTCCGGTTCGGTGCCGGTGAGGTCGCGGCCGGCGTCCCACAGACGGGCCGCGACCGTCGTGTCGGTGAGGTGGGTCCAGAGCGGTTCCTCGCGGGGCGTGCCGCGCAGGCCGAAGTGGCGGGGGCCCCACAGCTGTCCGCCGCGCACGGTGGGGTCGAGGACCGCCCGGACGGCCGGCCAGGCCCCGGCGTCCTTGCCCTGGACGAGGAGGGCGGCGGGGGCCGCGCGCAGACGTGCGGCGGCGGTCACCGCGGGCAGCGGTGGGCGGGCGGGGGTGAGGGCGTCCAGGGCACCGCCGGGGTGGACCACCACGCTGGTCACCGTGCTGCCGTGGGCACGCAGGCGGCGGTCGAGTTCCAGGCCGAAGTACATCTGCGCCAGTTTGGAGCGTCCGTAGGTGCGCTTGGGCCGATAGTCCCGGCGGGACTGCAGGTCGGCGAGGTCCAGCCGTTCCGACTTCGCGGCGAAACTGCCCACGGTGACGACACGGGCCGCCGGCGCGGCCGCCAGCAGCGGCATCAGGTGGGCGGTGAGCGCGAAGTGGCCGAGGTGGTTGGTGCCGAACATCAGCTCATGACCGTCCCCCGTCTCACGGCGCGGGGGGTCGTCGAGCGCGACCCCGGCGTTGAGGACGACCGCGTCGAGCCGTTCCGCCTCCAGCGCCCCCGCCGCCGTACGCAGCGACGCCTGGTCGGCGAGGTCCAGTCGCAGGGCCCGCACCCGCGCGCCGGGCACCCGGGACCTGATCGACTCCAGGGCGGTCTCGGCCTTCGCCGGGTCCCTGCTGCCCAGCACGACGGTGGCCCCGGAGGCGGACAGCTGCTCGGCGGTGAAGTAACCGATCCCCGCGTTGCCGCCGGTGACCAGGAACACCCTGCCCTCGGCACGCGGTGGCCGGTGGACGTCCCAGGAGGACGGACGGGAGGACGTGAACGACATGAGGCGGGCTCCCTTGCCACGATTGCTACGGACGTGTGCCACCCACCCTCCCGA
>NZ_WVUG01000428.1 GCF_017614965.1 Streptomyces griseorubiginosus
GCCGGGGACGGTGTACCGGTGCTGGACGGAGGCGGAGGACGCGCGTCTGCCGCGTTTCCCGGCGCCGGAGATCAAGGTGGCAGATCTGACGGCCTTCGCGCTCCAGGCGGCGTGCTGGGGCGATCCGGACGCGTCCGGGCTGGCGTTGCTGGATCCGCCGCCGGGCGGGGCGATGGCGGCGGCGCGGGGGGTGCTGACGGCGGTCGGTGCGGTCGACGCCGACGGTCGGGCCACGGAGCGGGGCGTGGTGCTGGCCCGGCTGGGGGTTCATCCACGTCTGGGGCGGGCGACGCTGGACACCTCCGGCGAGGGTGCCGAGACGGTGGCCCTGCTCTCGGAGGAGCCGCCACGGGAGTACGGCGACGATCTGGCGGCCGCGCTGCGAACGGCTCGGCGCGGGGGCGACGCGTATGCCGGAAGGTGGCGTGCGCAGGCGCGCAGACTGCGGACCCTGACGACCGGCCTCACCCACCCGACGCGGCCCGATGACGAAGCCGCCCCCTCCCCTTCGGGCGACGCCTCCGACGCGCTCGTCGGTGCTGTCGCCGCTCTCGCGTTTCCCGAGCGGGTCGCGAAGGCCGACGGGGGGTCGTATCTGATGGCGTCGGGGACGCGGGCCGAGCTCGGCGAGGGCAGTCCTCTGCGGGGCGCGCCCTGGATCGCCGTCGCGGTCGCCGATCGGCCCGTCGGCAAGGGGCACGCGCGTGTGCGGCTCGCCGCCGTGATCGACGAGGACGTGGCCCGGCGCGCCGCCGCTCCTCTGTACTCCGAGGCCGAGGAGGTCCACTGGGCCGACGGGGACGTCGTGGCCCGGCGCGTCGAGCGGCTGGGGGCGATCGAGCTGGCGGTGCGGCCGCTGAGGGACGCCGACCCCGTCCTCGTACGAGAGGCGCTGGTGGAAGGGCTGCGGCAGGAAGGGCTCGGCCTGGTGCGGTGGTCGCCCGCCGCCGTCGTCCTGCGGCAACGGCTCGCCTTTCTGCACCTGCACCTCGGGCGGCCCTGGCCCGACGTGTCCGACGACGCGCTGCACGCGCGCGTGGACGAGTGGCTGGAGCCGGAGTTGGGGCGGGCCCGGCGCCGGGCCGACCTCGCCCGGATCGACGCGGGCCAGGGGCTTGGCCGTCTGCTGCCCTGGGCCTCGGGAGAGGCGGGGCGGCTGGACGAGCTGGCGCCCGAGCGGATCACCGTACCGAGTGGGTCCGGAATCCGGATCGACTACTCCGACCCGGAACGGCCCGTGCTCGCCGTGAAGTTGCAGGAGATGTTCGGGCTGCACGAGTCGCCGGCGATCGCGGGGGTGCCGTTGCTGGTGCATCTGCTCTCCCCCGCCGGCCGGCCCGCCGCCGTCACCTCCGACCTCGCCTCCTTCTGGAAGGACGGTTACAAGGGAGTGCGTGCGGAGCTGCGCGGCCGGTATCCGAAGCATCCGTGGCCCGAGGATCCCGCGTCCGCCGAGCCGACCCGGCACACCAACGCGCGCCTCAGGCGCTGACCGGTTCCGGTGCCCGCTCCGTGGCCGGTTCCGGGTCGCCCGGGCGGCGGCTGCGGGCCTCCAGCCACAGGGCGAGCGCCAGCAGCAGGGTGCCGAGGACGAGGAAGCCCCAGGGCAGGTACGACGTCATCAGCAGGACGAGGGTGCGGTTGGACTTGACCAGGGCGACGGTGTGCCTGATGTAGTCCTCGCGCATCTTCACGTGCCCGGCGAAGGCGGTCACCTTGTCGCGGCCGCCGAGCAGGGTGCCGCCGCGCAGCTCCTCCTTGTGGATCTCCTCGCCGTAGACGGGGGCGCCGGTGACCGGCTCGACCCAGAACCTGCGGACCGTGGTGTACCAGCGGGTGGTGCCGGTCTTGGCGACGGACTGGGGGGTGATGCCCTTGACCGGCATCACCTTGGGGAACCTCACCTGGGTCCAGGGGATGGTCTGCTCGAAGTAGTAGACCTTCAGGCCGCGGAAGTCCTGGGTGCCCTTGTAGTGGATGGGGTTGGTGGTGCGGGTCTGGGCGTCGAAGTACTCGTAGTCCCGTTTCTGCGTCAGGAACGGGAACTTGAACTCGATGCCGGTCCGCTTCACCGGGTCGCCGTCGACCATCTCGCCACTCGCGTGGACCGGGGCCTGGCTGTGGGCGTCGAAGATGTAGCGCTCGGGGATCTGGGAGACCATCTTGCCGTCGGGTCCCTGTACGTAGGACAGGCCGTCCCAGACCACGACGTCCCGCCCTGCCGTCCGGTCGATCCGCCTGGCGGCCGCCACATCGCCCTTGAGGGTCTGCACGATGGTGACCTTCGGGACCGTGCGCGCCTTCATGGTGCCGTAGTCGAGCAGTGTCGCGTTCCTCGCCTCCAGTACCACGGCCTGGTACTGGTTGGCCGGGATCTTGGCCAGGCGCGGGAAGGCGTACCAGCGCAGCAGTGGGGACAGGGCCGCGAAGAACACGGCGAAGGCGAGCAGGACCAGACTGGCCTTGCGGCGCATCTCGGCCTCCCGGGCGGACGGCTACGGGTGTGCGGGCACCGTCGTCAGCAGCGGTTTGGGGGACGTCTTTCCCGTCGGCGTCCCCATCGCGGTGATCGTGAGGACCAGCGCGAACGCGACGGCGAGACCGGTCGCGGCGGCGATCAGGGCGCGCATGCCTGCCTCCCGACGGACGGAACTGATACATCGTCAGGTCCGGCACCGTAGCAACGGGTGGCCGAGATGAGAACACGTTGCACACACAACGACGGCGCCCCCTCCGCGAGGGGACGCCGTCGTCGTACGAAGGCTACGCGCTCGGGCTCGCGGACGGGCTCGGCGAGGGGCTCGCCGAGGAGTCGGCCGCGGCCACGTTCAGCTGGACGTTGAGCGTCGCGCCGCCGGCGGTGGTGATGCGCAGGATGAAGGTGCCGGTGGTGTCGTCGGAGTACAGCTGCGGCAGCTTCAGCAGACCGTTGGCATCCGTCTGAAGGCCCGTCAGGGTGCGCACGGTCTTGCCGTCGGCGTCCTTGAAGTAGGGGCCCTTGTCGTCCTCGGTCGGGTCGAGCACCGACTTGATGAGGGTGGCGGTGACACCGACCTTGTCGGCGACGGCGCCCTTGTAGGTGGCCTTCACCTCGACCTGGTCGGCGAACTGCCCGCCCGGGGTGCAGGTCAGCGCGGTGTCGCTGGTGCGGACGAGGGTGTCCGCGACGCGCTCGGTGACGCTCGCCTTGTAGTCGACGCCGGTGACCGCGCGGCCCACGACGGTGGCCCGGACGGTGAAGTCGCCCGTCTTCTCGCCCGCCTGGAGGGCGGGTGCGACGGCCACGCCGGAGTTGTTGGTGACGACCGTGGCGACCTTCTCGCCGCCGGTGAAGGCGGAGTCGGTCGTGCCGACAATGGTGAAGCGGACGCGGACCTTGGCGACGGCCTTGCCGGCCTTGGTCACGGCCTTGGTGCTGATCTTCTGGGTGAAGGCGTCCCCGGCCATCGCGGTGAGCTTCGCGGTGCCGGCGTCCGCCAGCCGGTCCACCGTGTCGGTGGGGGTGGGCGACGGGCCGCTCGGCGTGGACGGGTTGCTGGGGCTGGTACTGCCGCCTGGTGTGCTGGGGGTCGTGCTCGGCGTCGACTTGCCCGGCTTGGAGGGCGTGGTCTTGGAGCCGGACGTGTTCTTGGAGCCGGACGTGTTCTTGTCGTCGCTGCTGTGCGACGGGAGCGTGCCCGTGCCGTCCGGGATCTCGTGGGTGCCCTTGCGGTAGTACTCCAGCCACGACAGGACCAGGTTCAGGTAGTCCTGCGAGCCGTTGTAGCTGAGGATCGCGCTGTTGAGGTTCGACTGCTGGGACAGGTCCCAGTCGTTGCGGCACAGGTAGTGCGCGGCGGCGAGGGCGGCGTCGTAGACGTTGTTGGGGTCCTTGACCCCGTCGCCGTTGCCGTCCCGGCCCGCCCATGCCCAGGTCGAGGGGATGAACTGCATGGGGCCGACGGCCTGGTCGTACTGGCTGTTGCCGTCGTACCTGCCGCCGTCGGTGTCCTTGATCAGCGCGAAGCCGTTGCCGTCGAGCTGCGGGCCGAGGATCGGGGTGATGGTGGTGCCGTCGGCCGTGACCTCGCCGCCGCGGGCCTGGCCCGACTCGACCTTGCCGATGGCGGCGAGCAGTTGCCAGGGCAGGTTGCAGCCGGGCTTGGCCTCCTTCAGTGCCTGCTCGGCCTTCTTGTAGGCGTCGAGGACGGTCGCCGGGATGCCGGCCTCCGCCTCGCCCTGCGCGACCGGGGTGCCGCCGGCGCTCGGCGAGGCGCTGGGGCTGGGGTTGGGGCTGTCGAGCGGCGGCAGGTCCGTGTAGTACCGCGAGTTTCCGGTGGCGGTGCCGCTGTCGGCGGTCGCTTCGGGGGTCGGCTGCGCGTCCGCGGCGGTCTGTCTGCCGTGGTCGTCGACCGGCACCCCCGGAGCCTGGGACGCGGACAGTGCCGCCACCGCGACCGCTGCCACGGCCGTGGTCGCCGCACCCTTGGCCAGCCGCCTGCCGAATTGCGCCGCCATAGAGTGAAACCCTCCCGTGGACGCCCGAGCGCCCGTCTTTTGTCTGTGTCCTCGCCCTGTTGTGACGAGCGACCCACGGTGCTGGTTGCCCGCTCCGGGCTGTGACCCAGGCGACCCTACGACAACTTGCTTTCCAGGTGCACCCGTTCGTGCCCGGTTTTCACCAGTTGGCCATGTGGGGTTTGACCGGAACGGAGCCCGCATACTGGACCCTTCCGATCAACGTCGCCGCCGAGGAGGCCCGTTGCCGTTCACCCTGAGCCATGCGGCGGCGGTTCTGCCCGCCGTGCGCGCCGACGGAAGCGGGCGGGGACGACTGGTTCCGGCCGTTCTCGTGGCCGGTTCCTTCGCGCCCGACATGCCCTACTTCGCGGCGAGTGTCGTTTCCGGTGGCATGGAGTTCGGGTCGGTCACCCATTCCCTGGCCGGTGTCCTCACCGTCGACGTGCTGATCGCCTGGGCGTTGGTGGGGCTCTGGCTGCTGGTGCGCGAACCTCTGGTGGCGCTGCTGCCCCGGGCCCGGCAACCGCGCCCGGCCGCGCTGCTGCGCTGCGGGGCGCCACGCGCGCGGGTACGGCCGTCGGTGGTGGCCCGGTGGTACGGGTCGGCGGCGCTGGGCGCGCTGACGCATGTCGTGTGGGACGGGTTCACCCATCACGACCGGTTCGGGACAAGGCTGTTCCCCTCGCTGAACGACGTGGTCGCGGGCTTTCCCCTGTTCTGGTACCTCCAGTACGGCTCCTCCGTGCTCGCCGTGGTGGTGATCACCGGATGGCTGGTCCGAGCGCTGCGACGGGCACCCGCGACCCCGGCCCCGTCCGCGATTCCCGTGCTGTCGGCGCGGGACCGGTGGTGGGCCCTCGTGGTCGTCGGCGGGTGCGCCGGGGTCGGCGCGGTGGAGCGGGCGGCACGCTGGTGGGCGTACTGGGGGTCCACGGCGAAGCCCTGGGAACTGATCCCGGCGATCTGCTTCGGAGCGGGCGCGGGCCTGGTCCCGGGCCTGCTGCTGTACGCCACTGGGGTGCGGGTCTGGCGCCCGTCCCCGGAACCCGGCGAACCGAAGCACGTCAGCGTGGAGCGGAGCCGTCCGTCCGGCCGGTGAGAGGTCGAGCGGCGCTCCGGTCGGCCGGTGGCGTAGCGGGCGGCGCCGCCCCGACCGACACGATCCGGGCCTCGCCCGCCGCCAGACCGCCCGGCAGCCCGGCCACTCGGCAGCCCGGCCGCCCACGGAACCGAGCCGGCGTCCGGCCCGGCGGTGGGTGGCTCGGCGCGGAATCGGGCCATCCGGCCGGTCGGTGAAGTCGGGCGGGGCGCTCCGGCCGGCCCGTGGCCCCCGGGCGGTGCCGCCCCGATCGACACAGCCCGGGCCTCGCCCGCCGCCCGGCCGCCCGACCGCCTGGCAGCCCGGCGCCCGGCCACGCAACCGCCCACGGAACCGAGCCGGCGTCCGGCCCGGCGGTGGGTGGCTCGGCGCGGAATCGGGCCATCCGGCCGGTCGGTGAAGTCGGGCGGGGCGCTCCGGCCGGCCCGTGGCCCCCGGGCGGTGCCGC
>NZ_WVUG01000429.1 GCF_017614965.1 Streptomyces griseorubiginosus
GTCCCCACCTCTGGCCCGCACTCGCAGCGGGCGAGCCGCAGCCCCCGCCGCCCGAAGTCGCGCGGCCCAACCCCGGGAGGAATCCCCGACATGGCTGACCGCCGCACTCTCTCCCAGCCTCCGACCGGGGGCACACCCACCGTCCTGGTCATCGGCGGTGGCGCCGCAGGCAACGCCGTCACCATCCTGCTGCGCCGCGCCGGCATCGCCGTCGACCTGATCGAGGCCAAGCCGGACTGGAACGCCACCACCGGCTCCGGCATCACCCTGCAGGGCAACGCCCTGCGGGTCCTGCGCGAACTGGGCGTGTGGGAACAGGTGAAAGCCTCCGGATACGCCTTCGGCTCGCTGGGCGTGACCACCCCGGACGGCACCGTCCTGTTCGTCGCCGAGGACATCCAGACCGGCGGCGAGGACCTGCCCGCCACCCTCGGCATGCAACGCCCCCAGCTGCAGCAGATCCTCATCGACACGGTCCGCGCCTCCGGCGCCGACGTTCGCCTTGGTACCACCGCCGAAGCGCTGGAGCAGGACGCCGACGGCGTGTCGGTGCGCTTCAGCGACGGCAGCGAGGGCCGCTACGACCTGGTGATCGGCGCCGACGGACTCAACTCCGCCACCCGCGCCGCGATCGGCATCACGGACAAACCCGAGCCGACCGGCATGGCCATCTGGCGCATCGCCGCCCCGCGGCCCGAGAGCGTGACGCGCACCGACCTCGCCTACGGCGGCCCCGCCTACATCGCCGGCTACTGCCCCACCAGCGAGAACACCATCTACGCGTACGTCGTCGAAGGGTGCCGCGACCGCGCCTGCATCGACCCGGCCACCTACGCCGACGAGATGCGCCGCCTGGCGCAGAGCTACGGCGGGGTCTGGCCGGAGATCACCGAGCACATCACCGACCCGAAGAAGGTCAACTACACCTGGTTCGACCGCCTGCTGGTCGAGGACTCCTGGCACCGCGGCCGGGTCGTGCTCGTCGGCGACGCCGCCCACTGCTGCCCGCCCACCCTGGCCCAGGGCGCGGCCATGTCCCTGGAGGACGCCCTCGTCCTCGCCGAGCTGCTCAGCGGAGCCGTGGCCGACGGCCGGGACTGGGACGACGAGCTGCTCCAGGCCTACCACGACCGCCGCATTCCCCGGGTGCGCACCGTCGTCGAGGCGTCCATGCAGATCGGCCAGTGGCAGCTGGACGGTGTGCGCGACGCCGACATGGCCGGGCTGGTCGGCCGCACCATGAACCTCCTCAAGGAGCGCCCGTGACCACCACCGCAGCCTCCGCGCCGACCATCGACGTCCACGCCCACCTCCTGCTCCCGGAGGTGGAGGAGGCCGTCGCCGGTCATCCCGGTCTCGCCGAGGCCCGTGCCCTCGACGCGCGCCGCAACGGCCCGGCGGCCCTGGCAGTGAACGGTCCGATGGTCGGCGCGCGCGTGCCGAAGCTGACGGACGCCGCGGTGCGCCTGACGGCCATGGACGCGCAGGGCGTGGACATCCAGCTGGTCAGCCCCTCGCCGTCCCACTACCACTACTGGGCCGAGCCCCACCTGGCCGAGAAGGTCTGCCGACTGGCCAACGAGGGCACCGCCGCACACTGTGCGAAGGCTACCGACCGCCTGCACGGCCTGGGCCTGGTCCCGCTCCAGCATCCCGACGTCGCGGTCGGCCTGCTCGACCACGCCCTGGACCAGGGGCTGAGGGGCGTGGAGATCTCCTCGCACGCGCCCGGCCGCGAACTGTCGGACCCCGCGTACGAAGCCTTCTGGTCCCGTGCGCAGGAGACAGGCGCCCTGGTCTTCCTGCACCCGTTCGGCTGCTCCCTCGACGAGCGCCTGGATCAGTGGTACCTGTCCAACACCGTCGGCCAGCCCACCGAGAACGCGGTCGCCCTCTCCCACCTGATCTTCTCCGGTGTCCTCGACCGTCATCCGGGCCTGAAGCTGATCGCGGCGCACGGCGGCGGCTACCTGCCCACCCACATCGGCCGCTCCGACCACGCCTGGCGGGCCCGTCCCGACGCCCGGGGCTGTGAGCGGGAACCGAGCAGCTATCTGCGGCAGCTGTACTTCGACTCCCTCGTCCACGACCCTCAGGTGCTGCGGGAACTGCTGCGAGCGGTCGGCCCGGAACGGGTCCTGCTCGGCTCCGACTTCCCCTTCGACATGGGCACCGACGACCCGCTCGGCGCGCTGCGCGCCGCGGACCTGCCCGACACCGACTTCCACTCCGTCCGCGGCGGAAACGCCGCAGCTCTGCTCAACCTCGTCTGAGGAGGACCCCCCATGAGTAACCGCCTGCTCACCCACCTCCGCCATGTCGACCTCGCCGTGCCGGACTACGACAAGCAACTCGACTTCTACGCCGGCGTCTGGGGCCTGACCAAGGTCGCCGAGGACTCCGGCATCTCCTTCCTGGCCGCCGAGGGCAGCCCGGAGCAGTACGTCGTCCGGCTGCGCAAGGCCGAGGAGAAGCGCCTCGACCTCGTGTCCTACGGTGCCGCGAGCCCGGCCGACGTGGACACGCTCGCCGAGCAACTCCTCGCCGGAGGTGTCCAGTTGATCTCCCAGCCGGGCAAGGTGGACACACCCGGCGGCGGTTACGGCTTCCGCTTCTTCGACGTCGACGGGCGCACCATCGAGGTCTCGGCCGACGTCGAGGTGCGGCAGCACCGCAAGATCGAGGAGAAGGAGTCGATCCCGGTCAAGCTGTCGCACGTCGTCCTCAACTCGCCGGATCTGGACAAGACCAAGGCGTGGTACGAGGAGCACCTCGGCTTCCGGCTGTCCGACACGCTCGGCCACCCGCACATCGGCGACGTCATGCACTTCATGCGAATCAGCAACCAGCACCACTCCATGGCCATCGCCAAGGGCCCGCACACCTCCCTGCACCACATCTCCTTCGAGATGCGCGGAATCGACGAGTACATGCGCGGCTCCGGCCGTGTCATCCGTTCCGGCGCCCGCAAGATCTGGGGGCCGGGCCGGCACATGGCGGGCGACAACACGTTCACCTACTTCCTCGACCCGCACGGCAACACGGTGGAGTACACGACGGAGTTGGAGCTGCTGGACGAGGACACCTGGCACCCGCACGTCTACGACTTCTCCAAGCCCGAGGTCACCGACCAGTGGGGCACCGCCAACCCCATGAACGAACTGGTCACCAAGGAGTCCTTCAACGACGTCGACCGCGGCGTCTTCGTTGCTCCGCCGGTCTGATCGGCCAAGCCTCCAGTCCCCGGGGGTGCGGTTGCCCTGTCAACTGCCCTGACTCCCATGCCGCGCCCCCGGCCTTCGTGCCACCCCTCACGCCGACAGCCGACAGGAAACCGCCATGCGTTTCGCCGCGTACGAGTACCGCAACCGACGCCACGTGGCCGTCGTCTCAGAGGACGGCACGCTCCACCCCCTGCCCGGCGTCAGCTCACTGACCGGCCTGCTCGCCGAGGGCGGCGGCCTGCCCGAACTGCTCGACGCGGGCTCCGCGACCCTCGACGTCCCGGCAGGCCCCCACATCTCCGACGTACGACTGCTGGCGCCGCTCCAGCCGCCCACCGTGCGGGACTTCGTCACCTTCGAGGAACACGTCGAGGGCGTACGGCGGTCCGTGGACGGGGCTGCCGGGGTACCGGAGCGGTGGTACGCGGCCCCGACGTTCTACTTCGGCAACCCCTACGCGATGTACGGGCCGCACGACGACATCCCCATGCCGCCGGGGTCGAGCGTGCTCGACTTCGAGCTGGAGGTCGCCGCCGTGATCGGAAAGGAGGGCCGCGACCTCACGCCCGAACAGGCCCGCGACCACATCATCGGCTACACGATCTTCAACGACTGGTCCGCCCGCGACCTGCAGTCCGCCGAGATGAAGGTCGGCCTCGGCCCCTGCAAGGGCAAGGACACCGCCACCACCCTCGGCCCGTACCTGGTCACCGCCGACGAGCTGGCCAAGTACCGCGACGCGGACGGCTTCCTGCGCCTGGCGCTCACCGCCGAGATCAACGGCGAGGTCGTGGGCAAGGATCTGCTGTCCAACATGAGCTGGACCTTCGAGGAGATGGCCGCCTACGCCTCACGGGGCACCGTCGTCCGCCCCGGCGACGTCCTCGGTTCCGGGACCTGCGGAAACGGCGGCTGCCTCGCCGAGCTGTGGGGTGTACGGGGCGAGCAGTCCCCGCCTCCCCTGAAGCCCGGCGACACGGTCACCCTCACCGTCGAGGGCATCGGCTCCGTCTCCAACACCGTGGTGGCCGGCCCGGACCCCGTGACCGTTCCCGTCGCCCGACGCCGCACGAGGGAGCGGCCGTGACCGATCTCCATCCCAAACGGCTCCTCGGGAAGGTCGTCGTGGTCACAGGCGCGGCCGGTGGCCAGGGCGCCGCGGAGGCTGAGGCGCTGACCCGCGAGGGCGCCCGGGTGATCGCCACCGACGTCTCGGAGTCACCCGGCTGCCGCCGTCTCGACGTCACGAACGAGAAGCACTGGGCCGAACTCGCCACCGACCTGCGTGAGGCGTACGGCCAGGTGCACGGCCTGGTCAACAACGCGGGCGTCACCTGGCGAGCCCGGATCGACGACGTACGCCCGGAGGACATGGCCCGGGTCCACGCGGTCAACGTCACCGGCCCGCTGCTGGGCATCCAGCACCTTGCCCCGCTGATGCCACCCGGCTCCTCGATCGTGAACGTCGGCTCGTCCGCGGCGCTCACCGGCCACTACCCGGTCGCCTACACGGCCAGCAAGTGGGCGCTGCGCGGCCTGTCGCGGACCGCCGCCATGGAACTGGGGCCCGTCGGCATCCGCGTGAACATCGTCCACCCCGGCTTCATCGAAACGGACATGACCGCCTCCGCTGCGCCCGGCTTCCGAGAGGCGAACGTCCGCGAGACACCGCTCGGCCGCACCGGAACCGTCGACGAGATCACGCCGCTCGTCGTCTTCCTTCTCTCCGACGAGGCGTCCTTCATCACGGGGGCCGAGATACCGGTCGACGGCGGACTCACCGCGCACGGCGGCGCCAAGTCGATCTCCGACGCCCTGCGCGCGGACACCTGAACCGGCGACCACGCAGGACAGCCACGACAGAAAGGCCCCCTTCCTCATGGACAAGGTTCGCGCGAGCGCCGCCGAGGCGGTCGTCGACATCCCCGACGGCGCGTCGCTGGCCGTCGGCGGCTTCGGCCTCAGCGGCATCCCCGCCGTGCTCATCCAGGCACTCCACGCCCAGGGCACCACCGGCCTGCAGGTCGTGTCGAACAACTGCGGTGTGGACGGGCGCGGACTGGGAGTCCTGCTGGCTGACGGCCGGATCGCCCGTGTCACGGGCAGTTACGTGGGCGAGAACAAGGAGTTCGCCCGGCAGTACCTGTCGGGCGAGCTGGAGGTGGAGCTGGTGCCGCAGGGCACGCTGGCCGAACGGCTGCGCGCCGGGGGAGCGGGCATCCCCGCCTTCTACACCCCGGCAGGGGTGGGCACCCAGGTGGCCGGGGGAGGGCTGCCCTGGCGTTACCGGCCCGACGGCACGGTCGCGGTGGCCTCCCCGCCCAAGGAGACCCGCGACTTCAACGACCGTACCTACGTCCTGGAGCACGGCATCACCACCGACTTCGCTCTCGTACGGGCCTGGCGCGGCGACCGCCACGGGAACCTGGTCTTCCGTAAGTCCGCCGCCAACTTCAACCCCCTCGCGGCGATGGCGGGCGGCATCACCGTCGCCGAGGTGGAGGAACTTGTCGAGCCGGGCGCGCTGAGCCCGGACGAGATCCACCTGCCGGGCATCTTCGTCCAGCGGATCGTGGTCCTCACCCCGACCGAGGCCGCCGACAAGCAGATCGAGCACCTTTCCCTTTCCGCGTCTTCGACAAGAGGGGCCGTACGCGCATGAGCACCACCCTGGGAACGCGGCTGGGCTGGACCCGGGAGCAGATGGCCGCCCGCGCCGCCGCCGAGCTCACCGACGGCTCCTACGTCAACCTCGGCATCGGCCCTGACTCTTATACACATCTACGCTGCCGACGACTAGTCGAGTGT
>NZ_WVUG01000042.1 GCF_017614965.1 Streptomyces griseorubiginosus
CCCCCGAGCTCGTCCCCGTCGCCCACTCCCTCGGTCTGGCTGTCCCCCAGGGCGACGTACCGCAGATACCCGCTGTCGGTCATGAAGCCCCCGTCGATGCGTCATCAACCATGCGACTAGTCACCTATTCGCATTGTTGACTATAGCGTCGGTCGGCCCGCTCCGTCGGTCCGGGATTCCAAGGCGTGCAGCACGGCCACCATGTCCTCGCCGCCGTGCCCCTGCTCGACGGTCTCGCCGAAAAGCGTGTGGCAGATGTCGAGAAGGGGCGAGGCCAGGCCGGCCTTGCGGGCGGCCTCGGCGATCAGACGGTTGTTCTTCAGTACGTCGGAGGCGCCCGCCTGGACCGCGAAGTCCCGGGCCAGCAGCTTCGGCGCCTTCATCCGGGAGACCGCGCTGGCCATCGGACCCGCGTCGAGGACGTCCAGGAACAGCCTCCGGTCGAGGCCGTTCCGGTCGGCGAAGTGGAAGGCCTCCGTCAGACCGGTGACCAGGGTGATCAGGAACAGGTTCACCGACAGCTTCATCAGCAGCGCGTCCGGCACGGCACCGCAGTCGAACGTCTCACGGCACAGGGGCGCCAGCAGCGGCCGTACCGCCGCCACGGCCTCGCCGTCGCCGGCCAGCATCGCGACCAACTGCCCCTGTTCCGCAGGGACTCGGGAGCCGGACACCGGCGCCTCGACATAACGCCCGCCCGCCGCCCGCACGGCGTCCTGCAGACCGCCCGAGTACTCCGGCGCTGTCGTCCCCATGTGGACGACGGTGCGCCCCGCGACCCGCGCGGTGAAGTCCGGTGTGCCCCGGCCGAGGACGGCGTCGGTCGCGGCCTCGTCGGCGAGCATGAGGAAGACGACGCCCGCCCGGGCGAAGACCTCGGCGGGCTCGGCGGCGACCTCGGCTCCGGCGGCGCGCAAGGGCTCGCAGCGGTCCGGCGTGCGGTTCCAGACGAGGAGCGGTGTTCCCGCGCGGGCGAGGTTGAGCGCCATCGGGCGGCCCATCACCCCGAGACCGACGAATCCCACGTAGTCCACGATGCACCGCCGTTTCCGAGCCGCAGCTGCCACCTATGACCACGGTCACAGTCGAGCCGCAGCTGCCGACTATGACCGCGGTCATAGTAGCCGTCCCTATGACCGCGGTCATAGGGTGACCACCAAGACGCCGAGGGAGGTCGAGGGAGGTCGGGCATGGCGGAGTCCGAACGCGGGCCACGCGAGCGCATGGTCTTCAGCGCGGCCCAGCTCATCCGGCGCGAAGGCGTCGGGGCCACCGGCATGCGCGAGGTCGCCGCGCACGCCGAGGCCCCGCGCGGCTCGCTCCAGCACTACTTCCCGGGCGGAAAGGAGCAGTTGGTCAACGAGGCGGTGGGCTGGGCGGGCCGTTACGCCGGCAAGCGGGTCGCCCGTTTCCTCGCCGCGCTCGCGGAGCCGACGCCGAGCGGGCTGTTCGCCGAGATGGTGCGGCAGTGGACGGACGAGTACCGGACCGAGGGCTTCGCGGGCGGCTGCCCCGTCGCCGCCGCCACCGTGGACTGCGCCGAGTCCAGCACGTCCACCCGGGAAGCGGCGGCCACCGCGTTCGCCACCTGGACCGGGCCCGTGGCCGAGGCCCTGAGGGACATGGGCGTACCCGGCGAACGGGCCGGTGCCCTCGCCACGCTCATGATCAGCGCGCTGGAGGGCGCCATCCTCATCTCCCGGGCAGAACAGGACACCCGCGCCCTGACGACCGTGGCCCGGGAGCTGGGCCCCCTCCTCGACGCCGCTACCCACACCACCGGTTGACCGCTGCTCTCAACTGACCCTTACGCCACGGTCGTTGACCGGACTTCGGTTCCGCCAGCAGAATGGGCCCGCACCGTCTGAGAGCGCTCTCAGACGCGACCGTCACCTGCCCAGGGAGACCCATGACCGGCAGCCAAGGCCCCGGAATCAGCCGCCGTTCGCTCATCGGGACCGGAGTCGGCGCGGGCGCCGCCCTCCTCACCGCCGGGACCGGCACCGCCGAGGCGGCGAGCGGCCCCTCCGCCCCTCGCCGCGCCCTCTCCTTCCTCGCCACGGCCATGGACGCCTACCCGGACCACGGCACCGTCCGGCTGGCCCAGAGCTACACCGACCAGGCGGGCCTGTTCAGTACGGCGTTCACCTATGACAACGCCCTGGTGATCCTGGCGAACCTGGCCTCCGGCACGGCGGACGGCCGCACTCGCGCCACGGTCCTCGGGGACGCGCTGCTGTACGCGCAGGCCCATGACCCCGGCTACGACGACGGCAGGCTGCGCCAGGCCTACAACGTGGGCCCGTACACCTTCTACGACGGCTCGGCCCAGCCGGACGGGTTCGTCCGGGCGGACGGTACGGCCAACGTCGGCACCCAGTTCGGCTTCACCGGCACCGCGGTGGGCGACATGGCGTGGGCCGGCATCGCGCTCGGCGCCCTCGCCGGGCGGACCGGGGAGCGCCGGTTCCTGACCGGTGCCGTGCGGATCGGGGAGTGGATCGAGCGCACCGCCCGCACCGACGAGCCGCTCGGCGGCTACACGTTCGGGGTGAACGGAGCGGACGAGAAGCAGCCGTTCAGCTCCACCGAGCACAACACCGACCTGGTCGGTCTGTTCGGCAGGCTCGCCCGGCTGACCGGGGACCGGGTGTGGCGGGAGCGGCGGGCCTGGGCGAAGGCCTTCGTCGAGCGGATGTGGGAACCCGCCGGGGGCTTTTTCTACACCGGTTCCAACGACGGCGTGACGATCAACAGGTCGCCCGTCCCCGAGGACACCCAGACCTGGACCCGCCTCGCCCTCCCCTCCCCTGCCCACGCGCGCTCCGTGGACTGGGCGGCCACCCACCTCGCCGTGCTGGACACCGCCGACCGGCCCAACAGCACGGTGGGGGCAGGGCAGTCGTACGAGGGCGTCACCTTCAGTTCGGCCGGTCTGGTGGCGAACGAGGACGCGCCGATCGCCAGTGGGCAGCCGAAGCCCGACCGCAACGGCGTGTGGTTCGAGGGCACGGCCCATCTCGCGCTCGCCCTGCGCGACCGCCGGGCTCCCGGCGACGAGGCGCGCGCCCGGGGCCTGATCGCGTCCGTCGAGCGCGCCCAGGACCTGCTCGGCGCAGGTCAGACCCTCGGGTCGGTGGCGGTGGCCGAGCGGTCCGGGGTCGTCTCGGCCAGCAGCCCCCTCGACACCGGTTTCGGGTTCGGCTACTACCCCTACCGGCACACGGGCGCCACCGCCTGGTACCTGCTGGCCGTCGCACGCGCCAACCCGCTGCGGGCCTGAGTCAGTTCGCCGCCACGGTGCGCCCGGCCCGCGAGCGCATCAGCGGCTGGATACGGGTGCCGAAGTTCTCGATGCCTTCGAGGAAGTCGTCGAAGACGAGCATGATGCCCTTGGTGCCGGGGACTTCGGCGATCTCGTCGAGCATCCGGGCGACGCTCTCGTACGACCCGACGAGTGTGCCCATGTTGAAGTTGACGGCGCCTTCGGGGGCCACGATGGTGCGGGCGGTGGAGGAGTCGTCGGCGGTCGTGTCCGTGGCCGACTCCCCCGCCATGTAGGCGAGGGCCGCGTGGTCGGCGTGGTCGTGGTAGTCCTGCCACTTGGCCCGGGCCGCCTGGTCCGTCTCGTCCGCGATGACCATGAACAGGGAGAGCGCGCCGACGTCCCGGCCGCTGTCGCGGGCCGCCTCCGCCAGGGCGGCCGTGGTGTCGGCGAAGGCGAGCGGGGTGTTGACGCCGCTGCCCAGGACGAAGTTGTAGTCGGCGTGCTCGGCGGCGAAGCGGATGCCGGTGCCGCTCTGGCCGGCGGCGACGATGTCGATGTGCCCGTCCGCCGGGCGCGGGGAGAGCACGCAGTCGTCCATCTCATAGAACTCGCCCTTGAAGTTGCTGACGCCCTCGCGCCACAGCTCCCTCAGCACGGTGACGTACTCGACGGCCCGGGCGTAGCGGTTGCCGAAGTGCTCGTCGCCGGGCCACAGGCCCATCTGGCCGTACTCGCCGGGCGCCCAGCCGGTGACGATGTTGACGCCGAAGCGGCCGGGGGCGATGGAGTCGACCGTCACGGCCATGCGGGCGACGATGGCCGGCGGCAGGGCGAGGATCGGTGTCGAGGCGTAGAGCCTGATGCGGTCCGTCACGGCGGCCAGGCCCGCCATCAGGGTGAACGATTCGAGACAGTGGTCCCAGAACTCCGTCTCGCCGCCGAAGCCCTTGAGTTTGATCATCGACAGGGCGAAGTCGAGGCCGTGTTCCTCGGCCTTGCGCACGACCGCCTTGTTCAGCTCGAACGTCGGCATGTACTGCGGCGAGCTCTTGGATATGAGCCAGCCGTTGTTGCCGATGGGGATGAAGACACCGATGTCCATGCCGCTCCTCATGATCGGAAGCCTGCCCGTGCGAGGGCACGGTACACGGCCGAAATTTCAACAACTTGCCGTTGTCCGTTGGCTGTTGAGGAAGCAGAGTTGCGGGAGGCGGCCGGCCGGAATCCGTGAAGCAGGTTTCGATCGGAAACAGGAACGATAAGTTCCCACCATGAACGCGCGGCTCGCTCTTCTCGGCACGGTGTCTCCCGGTGTGACGGAGAGCGAGGTCTTCAGGCTGGCGCTCGGGCAGGCGGTGGGCGAGCTGAGCGGGCTCGGCGGCACCATGCACCTGCGCGGACCGATGTCGGCGCTGCGGCTGGTGTCCTCGGTGGGGTTGCCGCCCGCGCTCACCCGTTCCTGGGAGATCGTCGACCAGGAGGGCCCGCTGGCCCCGGCCCGCGCCCTCCAGCAGGGCGAGGGCGTCTGGGTGCCGCACTCCGCTCCCGGCACCCCGCCCGGACCGGTGTGGCCCGGCACGGGGCTCGCCGCCCTGCCGGTGTTCAGCGGGCGGCGCAGCATCGGCGCGCTGACGGTCCTGGCGGGCGACGAGGGCGAACCCACCTCGCGGCACTGGGACTTCCTGCGGGACGTGGTCGCCTGGACCGAGGACCGTATGGCCCAGGCCCCGCCGCCGTCCGGACCCGCGCAGCCCGAGCTGAACGGCGAGCGCCTGCGGCACGCCCTCAAGGAGGTCCAGGTCGGTTCCTGGGACTGGGACATCCGGGGCGGCGAGCTCATCTGGGACGAGGCGGCCCTGGAGCTGTACGGCACCCGGCCCGCCGACTTCACCGGGAAGATCGAGAACTGGATGCGGATCGTCCACCCCGACGACCTGGCACCGACCCTGGCGGCGGCCCAGCGGGCGATCCTCGACCACACCGTCTACGAGGCCGAGTACCGGGTACGGCGGCTGGACGGCACCTGGGGCTGGACCCAGGCGCGCGGCCGGGCCACGTACGACGAGAACGGCGAGCCGCTGCGGATGATCGGCGTGGGCTGGGAGAGCAACGAGTCGCGCACCGCCCGCGACGCGCTCAGCCGGGCTCTGCGGCACATGAGCGACGGGTTCATCGCGGTGGACGACGAGTGGCGGATCACCTTCGTCAATCTGGAGGCGGAACGTTTTCTGGGCTTCTCCGAGGAGGAGTTGTTCGGCCGGCTGCTGTGGGACCTGCCGGCCGCCCGGGACATTCCGGGGCTGCGCGCCGGATGCCTGGAGGCGGCGGCCGAGGAGCGGCCCGCCGGCTTCGACGTCCCCGTCCCGGACTGCGGGCGGCGGCTGCACCTGCGGCTGGTGCCCGGACCCGACGGACGCACCCTCTACTTCCAGGACGTCACCGAGAAGCGGCGGCTGGCGGAGGAACAGCAGGCGGCCGAACGCGACGCGGCCGAACGCTCGGCCCGGCTGGCGGAGCTGACCGCGGAACTGGCCAAGGCGACGACCTCCCAGGACGTGGTGGACGTGGTCGCCCGGCGGGTGCTGCCGGCGTTCGCCGCCGCGGGTCTGCTGGTTCAGGTCATCGAGTCGGACCGGCTGCACCACGTCGGGGCGGTCGGCTTTCCCGACGGCTTCGTCGACAGGCTCGACACGCGCCCCCGGACGGGACGCGGCGACCCGGCGTGGGACACGATCACCGCCGGGACACCGCTGTTCCTGTCCTCGTCGTCGGAGTTCGCCGCGCGCTACCCCGAGACCGCGCACCTGGCGGCCGTCGGCGGCAAGCGGTCCTGGGCCTTTCTGCCGCTGACGGCGTCCGGGCACACCTTCGGTGTCTGCGTGGTCGCCTTCGACCGGCCCAGGCTGCTCACCTACCAGGAGCGCGACCTGCTGACCACCATCAGCGCCCTGGTCGCCCAGTCGCTGGAACGGGCCCGTCTCTACGACGCCGAGCACACCCGGTCCCGCGAGCTCCAGCGCAGTCTGCTCCCCCAGGCCCTTCCCGACCTGCCGGAGTGCACGGCCGCCGCCCGCTATCTGCCCGCCGGGCCGGGCACGGACGTGGGCGGCGACTGGTACGACATCATCCCGCTGTCCGGCGGACGGGTCGCGCTCTGCGTCGGCGACGTCATGGGGCACGGTCTGCCGGAGGCGGCCACCATGGGCCGGCTGCGCACCGCCGTGCACACGCTGGCCGACCTGGAACTGCCGCCCGACGAGATCATGGGCCACCTCAACGACATCGTCGACGGCATGGGTGAGACCTCGTACGTCACCTGCCTGTTCGCGGTGTACGACGCCACCACCCGGGTCTGTTCCATCGCCCGCGCCGGACATCCGCCGCCCGCCCTGGTCCGCCCCGACGGCACCGTGCACTTCCCCGACCACGAGGCCGATCCGCCGCTCGGCGCCGCTGAACCGCCTTTCGACACCGTGGAGTTGGAGGTGCCGGAGGGCAGTCTGCTGGTGTTGTACACGGACGGTCTGGTCGAGTCGGCGAAGCGGGAGATCGACGAAGGGACGGCGGAGCTGGCACGGCTCCTGGGCACGGCCCACGCGGACGGCACGGCCCTGGATCTGGAGCGGCTGTGCGACACGCTGACGGCCGGTCTGCTGCCCGCCGGCCAGCGGGCCGCCGACGACGCCGCGTTCCTGGTCGCGCGGCTGCACGCGCTGCCCGCGGACCGGATGGCGTCCTGGTCGCTGCCCCTGGACCCTAAGGCGGCGGGCCAGGCCCGCCGCCATGTACGCGAGCAACTGGCCGCCTGGGACCTGGACGGCCTGACCGCCACCACCGAGCTGCTGGCCAGCGAACTCGTCGGCAACGTGGTGCGCCACGCCAAGGGCCCGGTGCGACTGCGGCTGCTGTACCGGGCGGGACTGGTCTGCGAGGTCTTCGACGGCAGTCAGACGATGCCGCGGATCCGGCGGGCGACGGAGACGGACGAGGGCGGCCGGGGGTTGCAGCTGATCGCGGCCCTGTCGGCGCGCTGGGGAGCGCGCTACACACCGACGGGCAAGTGCATCTGGGCCGAACTTCCGCTGCCGGACGGCTCGGACGAGGAGCCGGCCGACGCGATGGAGCTGATGTTCCTCGGCGGGGGTGACCTCGAGACGGACTGGGACGCGCTGCTGTGAACTCGGCGTCCACGAGACCGTTCCGGGCCGGCGCGGCACAATGGCCGTATGGTCGCCGAGGTCGTGGACGAGGCGGTACGGGTGCTGCCGGCGCCGCCGCTCAGGGGACTGGTCGGCTGGTACTCCGGCTACCGGCAGCGGGGCGTCCCCGCCGCCACGCACCGCGGGCTGCCCTCGCCCTGGCTGACGCTGATCCTGACCCTGGACGAGCCGCTGAGCATCGCCGCCCACCCCGACCCGGGCGCCGCGCCCGGCGACTACCCGACGCTGCTCGGCGGTCTGCACACCTCGCCCGCCCTCATCCGGATCCCCGGCCGGCAGTCCGGCATCCAGCTGGCGATCAGCCCGCTCGGCGCCCGCGTCCTGCTGGGGCTGCCCGCGGGCGAGCTGGCCGGGATCGACGTCCACGCCGACGACGCCCTGGGGCCGGACGTGCGCGAGGTGCACGGCAGACTGCGCGAGGCACCCGACTGGCCCGCCCGCTTCCGGGTCCTCGACGACTGGCTGCTGACCCGGCTGACACGCCACGACGGCACCCGCACGGCCGCGGCGCCCCTCACGGAGGCCTGGCGGCGGCTGCTGGCCACCGGCGGCCGGGTGCGCGTCGAGGAGCTCGCCGCCGTGACCGGCTACAGCGACCGCCACCTGCGCAACCGCTTCCGCGCGGAGATCGGCCTCACCCCCAAGGCGGCCGCCCGCGTCGTCCGCTTCGACCTGACCCGGCGCCGCCTCGCGCGGCGGCCGGACCGGCCCGACCTCGCCGCTCTGGCCGCCGACTGCGGTTACGCGGACCAGTCCCACCTCGACCGCGAGTTCGCGGCGCTGGCCTCGTGCACGCCGAGCGCCTGGCTGGCCCAGGAGTTCCGAAACATCCAATCCGGGCACCATCCGCCCGCGTGACGCTGAGGGGGTACGGCCGACTCAGGCTCCCCGCACCGAAAGGCACACCGTCATGACCGAGACCGCCAAGCAGCCGCCCGCCCCGCAGGTCTGGCCCACCCTGCGCGCCCGCGACGCCCGGGCGCTGATCCGCTTCCTGGTCGACGCCTTCGGCTTCGAGGAGACCGTCGTCTACGGCGACGGCGATCTCGTCGAGCACGCCCAGCTCAGCTGGCCCGAGGGGGGCGGGGTGATGCTGGGCTCGGTGCGCGAGAACCAGGATCCCGGCGAGGGCCCGACCCCGCCCGGCGCCTTCAGCGCCTATGTCGTCACCGCCGACCCGGACGCCGTGCACGCCCGTGCCAAGGCGGCCGGCGCCGACATCACCACCGGCCTCCACGTCACCGACTACGGCTCCCGCGACTTCGCCGCACGCGATCCCGAGGGCAACCGCTGGTACTTCGGCACGTACCGGGGCGAGCCGCGCTGAGTGGCGGTCTCAGGTCGCGGTGTAGCCGAGCTGGCGTCGCATGTACGGCGTCATCAGGGTCTTCGCCTTGGCCAGCACCGAGGTGCGGCCTCCCAGGACGGCGGTCTCACCGCCCGGGATGGGAACCGCCGTGACACCGTCGGCGGAGCCGAACGGGACGATCACCGGGGTGCGATGGAAGGGCCGGTACAGGCGCAGGTCCCTGCGGTGGCGTCCGGCGTCGTTCAGGTAGGTGCGGATGTTCCAGGCGGCGAGGTCGGCCTGGGCCAGCGCGGCCGGGGTGATCTTGAGCTCGGTGGCGTCGTTGACGTCGCCGACCGCGAAGACGTCCAGGCGTCCCCCGACGCGCAGCGTCCGGTCGACCTTGATGTGTCCGGCCTCGTTCAGCCAGTCGCCGTGGCCGCCCAGTCGCAGCCAGAGCGTGTTGGGCGTGGTGCCCGTCGCCCAAAAGGACAGGTCCGCGGCGATGACGTTGCCCCGGGCGTCGCGGTAGGTGCCGAAGTCGTTGCCGGGCGACATGAACGAGTCGAGGCGGACCTCGACGTCGTGCGACTCCAGCCAGGCGCGGGCGCGCCGGCCGGCGCGTGCGATGCCGGTCGAGTGCAGCAGTTCGGTGCCGGAGTGGGCGAGGGTGACCCGGGCGTCCGGGCGGGCCAGGCGTATCTCGGCGCTGAGTTCGACCCCGGAGGGCCCGCCGCCGACGACCAGGATGTGCTCGGCGTCGGCCACCTTGTGCTGGTGGCCGGCGAAGGCCTCGACCGCCTCGTCGGCGGTGCTGCCGACGAAGCGGGCCGGTTCGGGGTAGTCGGCGCCGGTGGCGATCACCACCACGTCGTACGGCAGCCGCTCCCCCGTGCCCAGCACCACCTGCCGCTCGGCGGTGTCGACACGGATCACCTTGCCCACGACGAACCGGCCGTGCTGCAGCAGCCGGTCGTAGGGGATGAACGGCGTCACGGACCACTCCGGGCGGACTCCGGCCCGCAGGGAGGCGATCCGGTGGAAGAACACCTCCTTGCGGTCCACGAGCGTCACCCGCGCCGTCCCGTCGAGTCGTTTCGCCACGCGCACGCCCGCGTAGCCACCGCCTATCACCACTACGTCGCCGTGCAGCACGCCGGGTCTCCTGTGCAAGTGGGGGGTGACGAGCGGCGCCCTCCGTCGGCTCCCCCGGCCACTCGAACTCGTGAGCAGACTAGCGCTTGAACTTTTGAGCAAATGGGGGGAATGTGTGTGCGTCGCGTGAAGTGATGGGGCGGGCTCGCCGCCGAACTCATCGTACGAGACAGGGGCGTTGGGCGTCGAAGGTCCAGCCGTCGATGAGATAGCGCATGCCGATCGCGTCGTCGCGCCCCGACAGCGCCTTCGCCCGGTACAACTCGTGGGCCGCCATGAGCCGTTCCCGGTCGAGGCGTACGCCGAGGCCGGGGGTGTCCGGCACGGCGACCTCGCCGCCGACGATCCTCGGCGGCTCGACGGTGAGCCGCTCCTGTCCCTCCTGCCAGATCCAGTGCGTGTCCAGCGCGTTGTACTCGCCCGGGGCCGCGGCTCCGCAGTGCGCCATCATCGCGAGCGAGATGTCGAAGTGGTTGTTGGAGTGGCAGCCCCAGGTCAGTCCCATCGCGTCGCACAACTGGGCCACGCGCACCGACCCCTGCAGGGTCCAGAAGTGCGGGTCGGCGAGCGGGATGGAGACGGACTGCAGCGCGAGCGCGTGGGTCAGCTGCCGCCAGTCGGTGGCGATCATGTTGGTGGCCGTGGGCAGCCCGGTGGCCCGGCGGAACTCCGCGAGGATCTCGCGGCCCGAGTAGCCGCCCTCGGCTCCGCAGGGATCCTCGGCGTAGGCGAGGGTGCCGACGAGCGGGCGGCACAGCTCGACGGCCTCGCGCAGGGACCAGGCGCCGTTCGGGTCCAGCGTGACGCGGGCTTCGGGGAACCGGTCCTTCAGCGCCCGTACGGCCTCGACCTCCTCGGCGCCGGGCAGGACACCGCCCTTGAGCTTGAAGTCCCGGAAGCCGTAGCGGTCGTAGGTGGCCTCGGCCTGGCGGACGATCGCCTCGGGGGTCAGCGCCTCCTCGTGACGGAGTCGGTACCACTCCACCTCGGCGTCCGGCGCGCGGTGGTAGTCGAGGTCGGTGCGGTCGGGGTCGCCGACGTAGAAGAGGTAGCCGAGGACGCGTACGGCGTCGCGCTGCTTGCCGTCGCCGAGGAGTGCGGCGACCGGGACCTCCAGGTGCTGGCCGAGGAGGTCGAGGAGGGCCGACTCGATCGCGGTGACGGTGTGCACGGTGGTGCGCAGGTCGAAGGTCTGGGCACCGCGGCCGCCCGCGTCACGGTCGGCGAACCGGGCCCGGACGGACCGGAGTACGCGTTTGTAGTCGCCGACCTGCGCGCCCAGCACGAGGTGTTCGGCGTCGCGCAGCGTCTGGGTGATCCTCTCGCCGCCGGGCACCTCGCCCAGTCCGGTGCGCCCTTCGGAGTCCTCGATGACGAGGACGTTGCGGGTGAAGTAGGGGGCGTGGGCGCCGGAGAGGTTGAGCAGCATGGAGTCCCGGCCGGCGACCGGGTAGACGGAGAACGTCGTGACGACGGGCTGGGGCATGGGCAAGTGCCTTTCTCGTGCGGGAGGTTGGCGATGAGGTGTCACACGTTGAGTGCGTCGAGCACCTGTTCAAGGACGAGCACGCCGCCCAGGCCGAGTATCGCGAGCACCGTCGTGTAGGTCGTCCGTGCCTTGATCGCGTCGATGACGGACAGGTTGAAGTACTCCTTGAACATCCAGAAGCCGGGATCGTTCACATGGGAGAACGCGATCGAGCCGCAGGAGACGGCGAGCACCATGACCTCGGGGTGGACGCCACTGCCGGCGAGCAGGGGCAGCGCGACACCGGAGGCGGTGACGACGGCGACGGTCGCGGAACCGAGGGCGACGCGGAGGATGGCGGCGATCAGCCAGGCCAGGATGATCGGCGAGATGGACCAGTGCTCGGTGGAGTCCCTGATGTAGTCGGAGATGCCGCCCTCGACCAGCACCTGCTTGAAGGCGCCTCCCGCGCCGATGACCAGCAGGATCATCGCCATGGCCTGGGCGGCCTCCCGGCAGGATGCGGCGACGTCCGCGAGGCTGCGCCCGATGCGCGGGCCGAGCGCCCAGATCGCCAGGAGCAGGGTGAGCAGCAGGGCGATCGGCGCCGAGCCGATGAACGCGACGAAGTGCAGCCACGGGCTCGATCCGGAGGTGGCCAGGTCGGTCACCGCGGCGCCCGCGATCAGCACGACGGGCAGCAGCGCCACGGCGAGCGACCAGCCGGTGCCGGGCAGTTCCTCCTCCTCGAAGACGCGCTCGCTGACCAGACCCTTGGGGACGGTCGGGTTCATCGCGCGCACGAACGGCAGCCGCGGCCAGACCAGGGCGACGAGGGCACCGGCCGGGACGGCGACGAACAGGCCGTAGAACAGGGTGAGTCCGACGGAGGCGTGGAAGGTGGCGGCGACGGCGGTCGGGCCCGGGTGGGGCGGCAGGAAGCTGTGCATGGTGGACAGCGCGATCGACATCGGCAGGCCCACCCACAGCAGGTTGGAGCGGGTGACGCGGACCAGGGTGAAGGCCACCGGCACGATGATGACGAAGGCCACCTCGTAGAACATGGTCACGCCGATGAGCATGGCGGTCAGCACCATGGCGACCTGGACCCAGCGCGGGCCGCAGACGTCGAGGATCCTGGTGGCGATGCGCTGGGCCGCGCCGGAGTCCCCCATCACCCGCCCGACCATGGCGCCGAGCCCGATGGTGAGCATCGTGTCGCCGATCTGGCCGCCGATTCCCTCGGACAGGACGTCCGAGATCTTCTCCAGGGGGATGCCCCGGACCACGGCCACCCCCACCGCCACCAGGAGCAGCGCGGCGAAGCCGTTCAGCCGGAGCTTCGTCATCAGGAACAGGAGGATCAGCACGCTGACCCCGACCACCACGAGCGGCATCTGTCAGTTCTCCCTTGAACTGCCGTTCATTCACTTGAACGAAGTCCTCGCATGAGGACGTCGTCTACATATGAGGACGGAGGCTAGGTTGATCGACACGGCCGGGTCAATGGGTGCGCACCGGTCGGCTCGGGCTGACGTGTCGTCAGCCGGTCCGGTACCAGAGGGATACGGCCAGACCGAGCCCCGCGAGCGCGATGGCGATCCGCAGCGGTTTCTCCGGCAGCCGCCGTACGACCACCGGGCCCACCCGGCTGCCGATCAGACAGCCGAGGCCGAGTGCCGCCGCCGCCCTCCAGTCGACCGGCGCGAGGAAGGCGTAGGCGACCGCCGCGGTGACGTTGGCGGCTCCGGTGGCGACGTTCTTCACGGCGTTGGTCACCCGGAGCGGCTCGTCCGCGGCGAGGGACAGCACCGCGAGCATCAGGACGCCGGCCGCGGCCCCGAAGTAGCCGCCGTAGAGCCCCACGAGGAGGACCGCGAGGATCAGCGGGAGCCGGCCGCGCAGGCCGTCCCGTGGCGGGCGTCGGTCGGCGAGCCGGCGCAGTGGTTCACGTACCAGAATCAGGACCGAGCCCAGGGCGATCAGCCACGGCACGACGTGCTCGAAGGCCGACGACGGCGTGCCCAGCAGCAGTGCCGCGCCGATGGAGCCGCCGACCGCCGAGAGGAGCCCGAGCCGGACCAGACGGCGGCGCTGTCCGCGCAGCTCCTCGCGTGAACCGGCCGCGGTTCCCAGGGTGTTGGTGAACAGCGCGACCGTGTTGGTGACGTTGGCGGCCACCGGCGGCAGACCGGCGGCCAGCAGCGCGGGATAGCTGAAGAGCGAGGCCAGTCCCGCGATCGATCCGGCGAGCCCGGAGGCGACGCCGGCCACGGCGAGCAGGAACACGGAGCCGGCCGACACGGGGCCCCCTCTCCAGTCGGTGAGCACGGAGGCCCCATCCTGCCCGGCGGACGTCCCATATGTAAGACGGTGTCTACATAGGGAGACGGCCTTGGGCTCCCTTCCACATCCACGCCGGAGTCAGCGGGACCGGCTCGGGTCGCTCCACGGAGGTCGTCAGCGTGATGCGCCTGCCCTCGGCCGCGGAGCGCAGCAGCGCGGTCATCGTCTCCAGGACGTGCAGGGCGACGTCCCCGCCGGCGCGGGGCGGGCGCCGGTCGTCGGCCCTGAGGAAGTCGAGCAGGCCGATGCCGCGGGCCGCGTCGGCGTAACCCGCCGAGGGTTCGAGGGTGCGCCAGTCGGTGCCGCCCAGCTCGAAGAGCCGTACTTCACCGTCGAAATGGTTGGGATCGGGGACGGCCAGGGTCCCCCTCTCGCCGTGGACCTCGATCGGGGCGGCGGTCGTGGTGACGCCGTCGAAGCTCGTGGTGAGGGTGGAGAGGGCGCCGCCGGCGTGTTCCAGGACGCCGGAGACATGACTGTCCACCTCGACCGGGATCCGCTCCCCCTGACGCGGCCCGGAGCCGATGACCCGCTCACCGCGCAGCCGGCTGGACGCGCCGGTCACCGTCCGCACCGGGCCCAGGAGTTGGACGAGCGCCGAGATGTAGTACGGCCCCATGTCCAGCAACGGGCCGCCGCCCGGCGCGTAGTAGAAGTCGGGGTTGGGGTGCCAGCGTTCGTGGCCCGGGGTGACCATGACCGCCGACGCCGCGAACGGCCGCCCGATCAGCCCGGCGTCGACGGCCGCGCGCGCCGTCTGGGTACCGGTGCCCAGGACGGTGTCCGGTGCGCAGGCCACACCGACTCCCGCCGCGGCGGCGGCGTCGATGACCGCTGTGCCGTCCTCGAAGGCACTGGCCAGCGGCTTCTCGGTGTAGACATGCTTGCCGCGGCCGATCGCGTCGAGGGCGATATCAGCGTGCGCGGCCGGGGTGGTGAGGTTGAGGACGGTGTGGAGATCGGGAGCGGCGAGCAGGTCCTCCACGCCCAACGCCTCGGTACCGGGCAGCTGTTGGGCGACCTCGGCCGCGCGGGCGGCGTCGAGGTCGGCGACCGCGGCGATCTGCACGTCGGGGTGCTCCGCGAGGGTGCCGAGGTAGGCCCGCGATATGACGCCGAGCCCTACGATGCCGATGCGGTGCGCGTCGCCCACAGCATTCCCCTCTCGATGACGGTACGCACGGCGGCGTCCTCCAGGACGTCGAGACTGTGTCCCGGCGTGGTGACGACGATGCGTCCCTCGCCCCAGCGCCGGGTCCAGATCGCCGGCGAGGTCACCGGACGGTGCCAGGGCTGCCAGGGCCGTACCGGATGGGTGGTGGTGGCGAGGACGTCGATGAGGTCGTCGTGGAGCACCCAGTACTGCTCGGTCTCCAGCTCGAAGTCCTCCAGCCCCGCGGTCACGGGGTGTTCGCGGCCGAGCTCCGTGAAGTGCACGGTGTGCGGCAGGAAGTTGTCGTCGGCCTCCCCGCGCCGAAGACAGGGCTCCTTGCCGGGGTGGGTCGCGAACTGGCCGCCGACCAGGTGGAGATAGTCGGAGGAGTCGCGGAAGGAGTCGGCGATCCCGCCGTGCCAGCCGGTGAGACCGGTCCCCGCGGCGACCGCCGCGCCGAGTCCGGCCACCTGCTCGTGAGTGATCTCCGCCATGGTCACGCATTGCACGATGAGATCGGTGACCCCCAACTCCTCGGCGTCGCCGTACACCTCGGTCGACTCCTCGACGCGCACGGCGTAGTCGTTGTCCTCGAGGAAGGGGATGAACAGCTCGGTCGCCTTGACCGGTTGATGCCCCTCCCATCCTCCGCGCACCACCAGGGCCCTCTTCCGCGCCACGTGCCGCTCCCTCTCCGGTAGTTGCCTTCGACGCAATGGGGCCTGCCCAGTCTGAACCACGGATGAACCGAAGATAGACTCGGGCGGCATGACCGTCTCACACCCGTTCACCCGCTACGTCGCGATCGGCGACAGCCTGACGGAAGGCGTCGGTGATCCCGCCCCGACGGGCGGGCCCCGGGGCTGGGCCGACCGGCTCGCCGAGACCCTCGCGCGGACGCAGCCGGGTCTGACCTACGCCAATCTGGCCGTGCGCGGAAAGACCAGCACCCAGATCAGGGCCGACCAGCTGTCCCCGGCGCTGGCGCTGCGTCCCGACCTGGTGACGGTGACGGCGGGCATGAACGACGTCGTACGGCGGCGCCACGACCCCGAGGCGGTCGCCGCGAACATCGAGGAGACGTTCGCCCGGCTGACCGCGTCGGGTGCCCACGTCGTCACGATGACCTTCCCCGACCTCGGCACGGTCTCCCCGGTCGCGCGCCGGGTGCGACCGCGCATCATCGGCCTCAACTCCCGGGTGCGCGAGATCGCGGGACGGTACGGCGTGTCGGTCCTGGACGTCTTCCCGCACTCCTTCACCGCGGATCCCCGCCTGTGGAGCGACGACCGTCTGCACGCGAGCCCGCTCGGGCACGCCCGGATCGCCGCCGGCATGGCCCACACCCTGGGTCTGCCGGGCCACGAGAACTGGGCGGAGCCGCTTCCCGCCCTGACCCCCGTGTCGGTGTTCCGCGCCCTGGGAGCCGATGTCCGCTGGGCGGTGGACCATGTCGGCCCCTGGGCATGGCGGCGCCTGCGCGGCCATGTACCCGGCGACGGTTTCGTGGCCAAGCGACCCGTGCCGAGCCCGGTGCTCCCCCAGCACGCGGGCTGAACCGCCCGGCCGGCTTCAACGGGAGCCGGTTCCGTCGCGCCGGGGCCGGGCCGCCAGGACCGCCACGTCGTCCTCGGCGTGCCGCGCACCCAGGCCGGTGAGGACGGTGTTCAGGATGTCCTCCACGCCGTCGCCGGGCCGGAACCGGATCCGGGCGAGCCGTTCCAGGGACACGTCGATGTCCTCGCCCCGCCGCTCGACGAGGCCGTCGGTGAACATCAGCAGCGTCTGCGTCTCGTCCAGGGCGCAGGTGGTGGGTTCGTAGCCCCCGAGCCCGGTGCCGAGCGGCGGTCCGACCGGCATCGGCAGAGCGACCGTCCCTCCGCGGCCACCGATCACCGTGGGCGGCAGATGCCCGGCACCGGCCAGCGTCACCCTGCCCCGGGCCGGGTCGACGCGGGCGATCAGACAGGTGGCGGGCCTGCGGTCCGGTGCGGCTGCGGCGATGTCGTCGAGCTGGCGCAGGATGCGCTGGGGCGGCAGATCGGCCGCGGCCAGGGAGCGCAGATCGGAACGGTACGCGGCCATGTCGACGGCGGCCTCCACGCCGTGTCCCATGACGTCGCCGACCACCAGCAGCGTGCGCCCGAAGTTCAGCCGTACCGTCTCGCACCAGTCACCGCCGACCAGGGCGCGCCGGCCGGCGGGCAGATAGCGGGTGGCCACGTCGAGGTTGGGGTGTGGACGTCCCGGTTCGGCACGCAGGGCGCGCTGCAGGTCCCCGGCGGTACGGCTGACACCGGCGTGGTCCCGGGCATGCCGGAGATGGGAGGCGGCCCGCTCCGCGAGAAGGGCGAGCAGCCGGGCCTCGGTCGGGGTGAAGGGTGCGCGCTCCCGGGCGCAGACGAGGGTGCCGTAGCGCAGCGCGCCGGTGGCCACGGGCACGCACAGCGCTGGACGTGACAGCCCGGGCGCCGTGGGACCGACCGGCGAGCAGGCCGGTGCTTCGGCCCACGAGTCCACCGTTTCCCGGGCGATCGCCGTGGCCCACCGGACGTCCGGCAAGGCGTCCGCCTCACCGGCGATCGCCCCGTACCCAGAGACCGTCGCGCCCTCGACCCGGACGACCGCGGCCGAGCAGCCGAAGCGGTCGGCGACCGCCCGGGTCAGCTCAGCGCAGGTCGTCTCCTCGTCGAGGGTCGTGCCGATGCCGGCCACCGCTGCCCGCAGCGTCTCCAGCACCTCGCCGACGGTGCCGCACGAGTCCGCCGCCGGGGACGCGTCCACCGGCGTGGCGGTGCGGAGCGACCGGATCAGCCGCACGACTCTGGACACCTTCAAATCGTGACAAACAGCGGCGCCACCCGCACAGCACTCGGCCCCACCGTCACCGCCGCCGCACGCTCCAGTCGAAGCTCCCCCGGCACACCGGCGCTCCGGACGCATCGACGACCTCGACCTCGGTGGACAGCCGGACCCTGTCGGTCTCACGCGTCCACAGCGGGCGCAGGGCGTCGCGGGCCTCGTCCGTCAGACGACAGGAGGCCAGGAGCCGTCCGCGCGCCGGGGCGAGGAACTCCAGGGAGGCGGCTCTGCCGAGCGGCACGACGCCCTCCATCTCACCGTCGTCGCCGCCGGCCGCGATGATCGCCGCCAGGCCGGTCGCGTCGATCAGGGCGACGAGCCCACTGGAGTGCAGCGAGCCGATGACGTTGGCCAGCTCCGGAGGCGTCCGCAGCGCCACCTCGGCCGCGGCGTCGGCGGCGCGGACGACCTCGATACCGGCGGTGCGATGCGCGGGTATCGGCTCCAGCAGCGTGCGGGCCAGCGCGGTCCTGTCCATGGCCGCAGCCTCGCACGGGCCGCTGGCCGGGAGGTGTCCACGAGGACAACAGCCCCCTCGTCGCGTCACGTGATCGACGCCACACGGGCATCGATGTTCAAAATTTGAAGCATATCGGCTATGGTCTGTCCATCAGATTCAAATTTGAACAAGCCGTCGCCCTCGGGAGATGCCATGACCGCCCACGCCCCAGCCGCCTCCGTCCGCACCCGCGTCACCATCCCGCTGCGCTTCCCCGACGGCTACGAAGTCACCACCGAGACCGTCACCTTCCACGGGCTCGTCGACGGCAAGGAACACGTGGCGCTTGTCCTCGGTGATCCCGCCGCGGCCCCGGCGCCGCTGGTACGGATGCACTCGGAGTGCCTGACCGGGGACGTCTTCGGCTCCGCCCGCTGCGACTGCGGACCCCAGCTGCGCGAGGCCGTCGAGCGCATCGCCGAAACCGGCGGCGTCCTGCTCTACCTGCGTCAGGAAGGCCGCGGCATCGGCCTGTACAACAAGCTCGACGCCTACGCCCTGCAGGACGCGGGCCTGGACACCTACGAGGCCAACACCGCCCTGGGCCTGCCCGAGGACGCACGCGACTACACCGCCGCCGCCCAGATGCTCGGCGCGCTCGGCGTCACCGGACTCGACCTGCTCACCAACAACCCCGACAAGGCGGGCCAGTTGCGGGCCCTCGGCGTCGACGTCCGCCTCGTGCGGCCCACCGGCGTCCACACCACCCCCAGCAACCTGCGCTACCTCGACGCCAAGGTCCGCCGTACCCACCACACCCTCGACCTGCCCCTGGTCGCCGGCCTCGCCGGCTGACGCCCTCACCCCGGAGGCACACCATGCCCACGTCCCACGGCCGCGCCGCCACCGACGCCGCCCCGCGCTACGCCAAGCAACTCGCCTCGCACTTCGGCCGGAAGATCCCCACCGAGGAGCTGCCCGAAGGGCGCCACCGCCTCACCTTCCAGCAGACCGACGTCCTGCTGGAGCCCGCGCAGGACCACCTGCTGATCCGGGTGACCGCGCCCGACGCCTCCACGCTCACCACCATCCAGGACGTCGTGGCCGGCCACCTCGAACGCTTCGGCCGCCGCAACGAGTTGACGGTCGTCTGGGAGCAGTCATGAAGGCGGTCACGATCGACGGCTTCGGCGCCGAGCCGCGCCTCACCGACCTGCCCGTGCCGCAACCGGGCCCGGGAGAGCTGCTGGTACGCCTCCACGCGGCCGCGCTGAACCCCTTCGACTGGAAAGTGGCCGACGGCGCCCTCAAGGACGCGGTCGAGCACCACTTCCCCCTCGTCATGGGCTCCGACGGCGCCGGAGTGGTCGAGCGCATCGGCGAGGGCGTCAACCGCTTCCGCCTCGGCGACACCGTCTACGGCCAGTTCATGGACGTGGCCCGGGGACACGGCTCGTACGCGGAGTACGCCCTGGTCCCGGAGGACGGCAGGCTGGCCCGCATACCCGAGGACCTGCCGTTCGGTGTCGCCGCTGCCCTGCCGACCGCCAGCGCCACCGCCTACCAGGCCATCGAGGCGGCCCGGCTGGACACGGGGCAGATCATCCTCGTCAACGGCGCCTCCGGGGGTGTCGGTCAGTCGGCGGTCCAGTTCGCCGTCCACGAGGGCGCACGGGTGCTGGCCACCGCCGCCCCCGACATCGCCGGCCACCTCCGCGACCTCGGCGCCCACGAGACCCTCGACTTCACCGCGGCACCCGTCGCCGAGCAGGTGCTGGCCGCGCACCCGGACGGCATCGACGCCGTCCTGGACCTGATCACCCACCCCGGCGGAGACATCGACGCCTTCGCCGCCCTGCTCAAACCCGGCGGCCGGCTGATCAGCACCAACCACGCCGCCGACCCCGAGGCCCTGGCCGCCCGTGAGATCCACGGCGTCAACCTCTCCAGCAGTCCGAGCCAGGCCGAACTCGCGGCCCTCGCCGACCTCGCGGCCGCCGGAAAGCTCCGCGTCACCGTCGACGCGGAGATCTCCCTGGCCGACGCCCCCGCCGCCGTGGCCCGCGCCCGCTCCGGCCACGCCCGCGGCAAGACGGTCATCCTGCTCTGAGCCGTACGGTCACCCTGCTCTCAGCCCCACGGTCATCCGCGGCCCGGCTCCGCGTACTCGCGGTCCTCGCACTCCCCCTCGACGACGTCCCGCCTGTTCCGCCACCGGGGCACAGGAGTCGAGGTCCCGCGCGGGACGTAGACGTCCCCGCTCAGGCGGCGCAGCGGTGTCACCCGGCTGCGGATCCGTGACGTTCCACTGGTGTTCATGGTCCCACCCTGCGTCGCGGGAGCCGGCGCAACCAGGTCCCTCCCGCACGCAGGATCACCGGTCCCGGTAGCGGCACCACCACCGTCAGCGGGAATACGCGGGCTCCCGGCGCACGACCCAGCCGTACACGACCACCGAGCACAGGGCCGCGAACGCGCACCACGTCGACACGAACTCCAGCCGCCAGAGCGCCCAGCACACCAGCGCCCCCACCCCGGCCAGCAGACCGAGTCCGCGCACCCATCGGTCGGTGGCCAGCAGCAGCGCGCCCACGGTGGCCAGCAGATACCCCGCCACGAGCACACCCCCGTGCGTCAGCCCGAGCACGTAACCGACGGTGTGGCCCCGGATCTCGGCGCGGACGGGACGGGTGGCGATGGCGTACGACAGCGCTGCGGCGGTCGCGACCCCGCTCGCCACGGGAACGGCGAGCCGGGCCCGGGCCTGTCGCGGACCCGCGCACAGCACGGCGAACGGCACCCACACCGCCAGCAGCGGAAAGGCGATCACCGCCCAGGCGACGGTGGCCGGACCGGTGCCGCCGCCGGCATGCCAGACCCACGCCTCGACCAGCTGATGGCCGCCCAGCAGCAACGGCAGCGCGGCCAGCGGCAGTTCACGCAGCCGACGTACCCGCGCCACACAGACGGCGCCGACGCCGGCGATCCCGGCGCCGGCGACGAGATCGGCCGTCGCGCTCCAGCACATGGCTCCACTCTGACCTCGACCGTGCCGCGCCGCCACGGCGGGACACCTGTGTGCGTACCGGTGCTCAGTCCGCCGGCGGCGGCCCGCTGGTCCCGCGTACCACCAGCTTCGGGTCCAACACGGCTTCCCGGGGCTCCAGTTCGGGTTCCTCCAGCCGCTCCACCGCGAACCGCACCGCGTGTTCGGCCATCAGCACCGCGTCCTGCCGTACGGTCGTCAGGCCGATCGGCATCAGATGCGAGAGGTGGCTGTCGTCGTATCCCACGACGGACATGTCCCGGGGGACCTCGACTCCGGCCCGGGTCAGCGGCATCAACAGGCCCATCGCGCACCGGTCGTTGCCCGCCAGGACGGCGGTGGGCAGGGGCAGGCCCCGGTCGCGCTCCTGAAGCAGCAGACGTCCGGTCTCGATGCCGGACTCCTCGGTGTGGTCGCCGGGCAGGACCCGCGCCTCCTCCTCCAGCCCGTGCCGGCGCATCGCCGCCCGGTAGGCACGCCGCCGTTCGGCCGACCCCGGTCCCCGGCCGCCGTCGATGTGCAGGATCCGGCGGTGGCCGAGTTCGACCAGATGGTCCATGGCCTGACGGACGCCCTTGCCCTCGGCGGAGTGGACGAAGTCCACGTGGGCGTGCGGGACCCGGCGGCTGACGGAGACGGCGACCGTGCGGCGCCCCAACTGGGCCAGGAAGGCGGGCTCGGCGAAGGAACCGAGGAGGATCACCGCCTCGCAGCGGTGACTGAGCAGCGCCTCGACGGCCTTCTCCTCGCTGCGGCCCCGGGTGGCGCCGGAGAGCAGGACCTCGTAGCCGAGCCGTTCGGCCTCGGGGTAGATGCCCTCGATCAGGTTCGTGTGGAAGGTCTGCTGGACGGTGAACATGACGCCGAGCGTGCGGCTGCGGCCACGCGCCAGCAGCCGGGCCGCGCTGTCGGGCCGGTAGCCGATCTCGTCGGCCACCCGCAGCACCCGCTCCCGGGTCTCCTCGCTCGCGCCCGGCTGGTTGCGGAACACGATCGAGACGAGCGCCCGCGAGACGCCGGCCTTCTCGGCGACGTCCGCCATCGTGGGCCGCTGCTTGCCCGATGCTTCCACCTGTGACCACCCTCCGACGCCGCCCACCCTATTGGCATGACCTTGGGCTGAGGACATCGTACCCGGCTAGCGCGCACTAATAGAGCGCGCGAGTGAAGGGTCGGACCATCGCCTGCACCATGAAGAGCGTCACCATCTTGACCGGTGACGCACCTCATGCGAGTCTGAGTCCCACGGCGGACCGAAGAACTCGATCCGCCAAGCGAACAGCGGAGGTTGACCGTGGAGATCCAGAGCACCCCGGACAGCGCTGCGGCCGCGCGTCACGCACGGTTCGGCACATTGCCCGAGCGCATCCGCTACGAGGACATGACCGAGGAGAAGGCGGCCACACCGCACGACCCGGCGCGGGAGGCCTACAACCCCGAGGGCGCCTGGATGTCCTTCTCCTGCCTGGCAGCGGACCTCGGCCTGTGAGACGCCTGCGCCGACCGGGGATTCATCACCTGTCAGGACGGTGATGTCGATGCACTAGTGCCAGTTGCTGATCCTGACGTCCTGGGGTGCCGGGTCGCCCTTTCCCGTCTCGACGAGCTTCTTGAGGCTCATCAGGAAGGTCGCCCACTTGGTGCTGCAGTGGTACATGAACTCCACCGGCTCCCGCCAGCCTTCGTGCCGGAAGAGGACGATCGTGTAGCCGCCCTCCTGCTTCAGGTCGAAGCGGATGTGGGTGCCGACCCATTCCTCGGGACCGTCGACGACCTCCCAGCGCACCAGCTCGCGGGGCCGGGCCTCCAGGACCTTGATGTCGAAACCGCCGGGCTCGAAGCGGAACCGGACCACTCCCCCGGTCTCGGGGTCGCCGTCGGTGTCCTGGGTCCACCAGTTCGCCAGCCCGTCGATCGTGGTCAGGGCCGCGTAGACCTCGTCGGGAGACGAGGTGACGCCGATCCTGTGCAGGATGTCCACCATGTCGATATCTCCTTCTCGGATGCTTCTCGGGCGCCCTCCGCGCTCGCGCGCGGTCAGCGCTCCTGGTTACGGCGCTGGATCGCCTCGGCGATCCGCTTGATGCGTTGGAGGCGGGCGTCCCAGGCGGCGCCGACCGCTGACAACTGGGCGACGGCCCGGGCGAGTTGGGCTTCGTCGACCCGGTAGAGACGCTCGCGTCCGGACGGGGTGACATGGACCAGTCCGACCCGGCCGAGCACGAGGAGGTGCTTGGCCACGGCCTGCCGGGTGACCGGCAGTCGCTCGCTGAGCGTGGTCGCCGTACCGCCGCCGTCGGCCAGCAGCAGATCGAGCATCCGCCGGCGTATGGGGTCGCCCACCGCCGACCAGAGTTCGTCGTCGACGGCGGCGCTCACGGCGTCGACACCACCCGGTCGACGTAGGTGACGAGCCGCGGCAGGAAGTGGTCCCAGCCCGTGACGTGCTCGCGGTAGCGCTCTTCGAGTACGGCGGCCTCCCAGCCGTTCTCCCGGAAGCCGCCCTCGGAGAACCGCAGCAGCGTGCCCGTGCCGGAGGGGACCAGGTCGAAGGTCACCAGCAGCGAGTTGTCGACCGACGCGACCTCGCCCTCCTCGTACGCCCACCGGAAGGAGAAGCGCCGGGGCGGGTCGGCCTCCAGCACCGTGAGAGGTACGACCTTCGCCGCCGGGGTCGTTCGGTCGCCGAACACGACGACCCCGGTGGCCCCCGGCTCCGGCTTGAGCTCCGCCTCGTCCGGCCACCACTGCTGGAGGTGTTCGGGCGTGCTGATCACCTCGTAGACGACCTCGGGTGCGGCCTCCACGTAGATCTCGCGCTCGATGCTGCCGTACTCCATCCGCCCTCACTCCATTCGCAACCTTTGGTTGCACATCAGCGTACGCCCGGAGCGACGAACACGCAACCATTCGTTGCGCGACGGCCCCGTCAGGACAGCGGGGGCGGCGGCAGTTGGAGGTGGCGCACATCCTCGGGGACGGGCCCGCCGGGGCGGAACAGGGGGGCCGACTCGCCGTCCGCGGCCGTGGCCGGCGCGTCGGTCAGGCGCATGCGGTCGCGCAGGCGGCCGTAGAAGTCGGCGGGGCTGAGCCTGACCAGGCGCAGCGGCTCGGGTGCCGCGATCACGCCGATCCAGTCCCCGGGTTCGAGGACGCCGCGCGGCTGGCCGTCGACGCTGACGGCGGCGCGCCCGGAATGGGGCAGCACGCGCAGGGCGATCGGCTCGTCGGCGTTGGCGATCACCGTGCGGTTGAACGTCATGTGCGGGGCGACCGGCGTGAACACCACCGCGCGCATCCGGGGCGAGAGCACCGGCCCCCCGGCCGCGAAGCTGTAGGCGGTCGAGCCCGTGGGGGTGGCGACGATGAGACCGTCGGCGGAGTACGAGGCCAGCAGCCGGCCCGCGATGTAGACGCCGACGGCCACCTGGCGGTCCCGGGCCAGCTTCTCCACCACGATGTCGTTGAGCGCGGTGACGTCCAGCGCCACGCCCCAGGAGTCGTCGGCAGCGGACCGCGGCGGTGGCGGCGGCAGCGCGGGGCCCCGGCCGTAGCACAGGATCTGCTCCATGTCGGAGGGCATCTCCAGCGGCCTGGACGCCCGCATCGTCAGGGTCATCCGCTCCTCGCACTCCGAGCGCCCGGCGTGCACGGCGTCCAGCGCCCGTTCGACCTCGGTGACCGGGGTCTCGGTCAGGAAGCCGACCTTGCCGAGGTCGACGCCGAGGACCTGGATGTTCTTCTTGGCCGCGATACGGGCGCCGCGCAGGAAGGTGCCGTCCCCGCCGAGGGTGACGATCAGGTCGGGACTGCCCGCGGCCCGCATCTCCTCCCAGCCGCTTCGGCGGCTGCCCTGTCCCTGCCACACGTCGATGTCCACGCAGCCGATGTCGCGCCGCGCGCACCATTCGCGCACGGCCTGCGCTCCCGACACCGCCTCGGGACGTCCTTCGTGCACGACGAGTCCCAACCGGCTGATCGGCATGTCGTCTCCCGGGCTGCCGTGGTCTGTCTGCGGGCTCTGTGACATGGTCACAGCTTTCGCAGGCGCCTGCCATGAGGCGTACGGACAAGCACTCCCCAGGCCCTGTCGGGTCATCTGTGTTCGAGATGACCGACATCTGGGATCATCGCCACAGGTGCGGAAGCTTCCTTCCGGCATCGGTGCTGAAACCCCACGAGCGCCGACGCAGCCGCTCGCCGAAGCTTTCCGTCCCGAGACCGAGAAGGCGGCCATGTCCCCGGATACCGGCTCCATTCGTTCAAACACAGCTCCAGCTAAGGACGACCTCGCGCCGGCGTCCGGCGTGCCCGGCAGGCTCGTCGCGCTGCTGGCCGTCGCCTCCGGGCTGACGGTCGCCAACCTGTACTACGCCCAGCCCCTGCTCTCGACGCTGCGCTCGGTCTTCCACACCGGTACGGCGACCGTCGGCCTGATCATCACCGTCACGCAGATCGGGTACGTCGCCGGGATGCTGCTGCTCGTGCCGCTCGGTGACCGCGTCGAGAAGCGGCGCCTGGTGACCGTCCTGCTGGCCGTCACCACCCTCGCGCTCGTCGCGGCGGGTACGGCGACCGGGTTCGCCGTGCTGCTGGGCGCGTCCCTCATCGCCGGGGCCACCTCGGTGGTGGCGCAGATCCTGGTGCCGTTCGCCGCGGGGCTGGCCCCGGACCACGCGCGGGGCCGGATCGTGGGGCGGGTGATGAGCGGCCTGCTCACCGGGATCCTGCTCTCCCGGACCCTGAGCAGTCTGGTCTCCGACGCCGCGGGCTGGCGGGTGGTCTACCTGGGCTCCGCCGCGCTCATGGCGATCCTGGCCGTGACCCTGCATCTGACGCTGCCGGAGCACGCGCCGACCACGGCGGCGCCGTACCACCACGTCCTGCGCTCCACCGTCCGCCTGGTGCGCACGCACCCCGCGCTGCTGCGCCGCGGGCTCTACCAGGCGGCGATGTTCGGCGCGTTCAGCGCCTTCTGGACCACGGTGTCCTTCCTGCTCACCGGACCGGAGTACGGCTACTCCGCGATCGGCGTGGGGCTGTTCGCGCTGGTCGGTGCGGCGGGCGCGGCCGTGGCGCCGCTGGCGGGCCGCTGGGCCGACCGGGGGCTGGCCCGGCCGGTGACCGGGATCGCGTTCGGGGTCGGCGCCCTCGCCTTCGTGCTGGCCGGGTTCGGACAGCACGCGATCGTGCTGCTCGCGCTGGCCGCCGTCCTGCTCGACACGGCCGTGCAGACCACGCTCATCGTCGGGCAGCACACCATCTACCGGCTGGACCCGGCCGCCCGGGCCCGCCTCAACAGCGCCTTCATCGCCGTCTTCTTCGCGGGCGGCGCACTGGGCTCGCAGCTCGGCTCGGTGGCCTACCACGCGGCGGGCTGGAACGCGGTCACCGCGCTGGGCGCCGTCCTTCCCGTCCTCGCCCTGCTGTACTGGCTGACGGAGCGGCGCGCCCGCTGAACCGTCAGGCGGGCTGCCAGAGTTCGATCCGGTTGCCGTCGGGATCGGTGACCCAGCCGAAGCGGCCGACGCCCTCCATGTCCTGGGTCTCCGGGTCCACGTCCGCTCCCTTGGCGCGCAGCTGCGCGAGCATGGCGTCCAGGTCGCGGACCCGGAAGTTCAGCATGGTCTGCTGGGTGCGGGAGCCGAAGTAGTCGGTCCCGGACTCGAAGGCCGCGAACACCGTGTCCCCGGGCTCCTGACGCCACAGGCCGTGCTCGTCGGTGTCCAGGCCGAGGCAGTCCCGGTACCACGCGCTCAGGGCCTGCGGGTCACCGGCCCGCAGGAAGTATCCGCCGATTCCCAGCACACGTTCCATGGCGCCATCCTGCCAGGACCGGGCGTCTCCCGCCGGGTGAACTCCCGGTCCCGGCCGGTCAGGTGATGTGCCGCAGCAGCGCGGCGACCGCCGGTGGCACGGGGCCGGGCGGACGGGCCAGCAGGACGTCCCAGTGCGGGGCCTGCCGGGTGAAGCGGCGCAGGGTCAGATCCGGGAAGCGGGCGGCGATCGACTCCGGCATGACGCAGACGCCGAGGTCGTGCCGTACCAGCTCGGCCGCGGCCACGATGTCGTTGACCTCGAACACCGCGCCGCGCTCCACCCCGGCCGACCGGTAGGCCCGGTCCACGGCCTGGCGGACGGCCCATCCGGGGGCGAAGTCGACGAACGGCAGGCCGGCGGTCTCGGCGAGGGTGACCTCGTCGGGGCGGGCGAAGGACCGCGCGGGCGCCGCCGCCAGCACCATCTCCTCACGGGCCAGCACCTTGGTCACCAGCCCCCGTTGCTGCTGCCGGTCGAAGGCCACGACGGCGAGGTCCACCGATCCGTCGCGCAGGGCCTGCCGGATGTCGACGACCGCGGCCTGCCGCAGCCGGACCACGACCCTGGGGTGCTCGGCGCGCAGCGCGGTCAGCGCCCGGTGCAGGTCCGCCCACACGCCCTGCATCGTGCCGACCGTGATCCGCCCGCGCAGTTCACCGCGTGCGGCGGCGGCCGCCTCGCGGGCCTGCTCGGCCGCCCGCAGCGCGGCACGCGCCGCCGGCACGAACTCCTCGCCCGCCGCGGTGAGCGTCACCCGGTGCGTGGTGCGGTCGAACAGCCGGATGCCGAGCTCCTTCTCCAGCTCGCGCACGGTGCCGGAGACCGCCGACTGCACCACGTGCAGCCGTCGGGCGGCCGCCGTGAAGCCGCCCTCCTCGGCGACCGCGACGACGACCTCCATCTGCCGAAGGTCCATTCCCTCTCCCCACGCATCGCTCCACGGCCACCGACGTGCCCCCGATCATCGCACCCACGGCGGGGCCGCACCCCGTCCCGCCACCGCTGATACCCGCAGGGCATGACAGCGGCCCGAAGAGGTCTTGGACGCCCCGCCGCGACCGCCCGCACGCTGAAGCCGACGTATTCGACACCCCCTTGAGGAGCACATCCGATGAAGGTCTTCCTGACCGGCGGGTCCGGTTACATCGGCAAGGCGACGATCACCGCACTGATCCGGCACGGGCACACCGTGGAGGCGCTGGCCCGCAGCGAGGACGCGGCCCGTACGGTCGGCGGGCTGGGGGCCGTACCGGTGACCGGCGGTCTCGGCGACCTCGACGTGCTGAACGCCGCCGCGGCCCGCGCCGAGGCCGTCGTCCATCTGGCGCAGGCCGACACCGGGGAGGCCGATCTCGCGGCGGCCGGTGCCCTGCAGGACGGGATCGGCTCCGGCACGTACGTCCACACCGGCGGGACGTGGGTGTACGGCGACACGGACGGGGTGGCCGACGAGACCGCGCCGTGGAACCCGCCGCCGGTGGTCGCCTGGCGCCGCCCGGTCGAGGAGGCGGTCCTGCGGCGGGCGGAGCGCGGCGGGCGCCCGGTCGTCGTCCAGCCCGGCCTGCTGTACGGCGGGGAGAACCGCCTGATCGACCTGTTCTTCACCGCCCCCGGCAGGCGGGCGGGCGCCATCCCCTGCATCGGCGACGGCGGCAACCACTGGGCGCTGGTCCACGTCGACGACGTGGCGGAGCTGTACGTCGCCGCGCTCGGGGCCCCGGCGGGTTCGGTGTACGTCGGCGTGGGCGGGGTGAACCCGACGGCGAAGGAGGTGGCCCTGGCGCTGAGCCGGGCGGCGGGCATCGCGGGGAAGACGGTCTCGATCTCCCTGGACGAGGCACGTGAGCGCATGGGCGTCATCGCCGACGCCTTCGCCCTCGACCAGCGCTTCACCCCGGCCCGCGCCCGCACCGAGCTGGGCTGGACGCCGGTCCACACGGACCCGCTCGCCGATCTCGAACGCGGCTGAGCGGATCAGCGGGCGGCGGGAACCGGCTCGCGCACCATGAACACGTCCACCGGATCCTCGCTCTCGACCCGGAAACCATGCCGTTCGTAAAGCCGTTGGGCGGGGCTGCCCCGCAGCACGTTCAGCCGGATCGGCGCGTCGTCGCGGTCGTGCCGTTCCAGAAGCGTGCTGAGCACGGCCGAGCCGATGCCCCGGCCCTGGAGCGCGGGGTCCAGGTAGAAGTGCTCCAGCCAGTGGGCGTCCTGGGCGGGCCGCAACGCCACGCAGCCGGCGAAGGCGCCGCCGACCTCGATCACCCAGGTGTGCGCCGGGACGAACCCGTCCCGCAGCCGCTGCCGCACGCGGTGTTCGTCGTACCGGCCGAGCCGTTCCAGGTCCCGTCGCATGACCTGCGCCCGCAGCTCGGCCACCGCGTCGACGTCCGCCGCCGAAGCCGGCCGCATCTCCCAGTCCGCCATGATCGGGATGCTATCCGGCCGCTCCTCGGCCGCCGTCGGGCCGGTTCTGCCGCGCGAGAGCGAGGGCGATCTCCACGAAGTCGCGGATCAGGGGCGAGCGGCGGACCGCCGTCCACGCCAGGCACACCTGGCTGGGCCCGATGTCCTCCACCGGGACGGCGACGACGTCGGGCCGCGGGTAGAAGCCGGCCGTGGACAGCGGGAGCACGCACACCCCGGCCCCCGCGGCGACGAGTTCCAGCTTCTCCTCGACATGGCGGATCGGCGGGTTCCCGGGCCGGTCGGCCCGGCGCGGTTCCAGCGCCACGTCACGCCATTCGGGTACCGCCTCCGGGTCCTGGAGCAGGTGCTCTGCGGCGAGGTCGGAGACGGTGACGGCCTGCTTGTCCGCCAGCCGATGTCCGACGGGGAGCATGACCACCCGCGGCTCTTGGAACAGCGGGCGTACCTCCAGGCCCTGCTGGTCGACGGGCAGCCGGACCACGCTGACGTCGGCCCGCCCGTCCCTGAGCACCTCGACCTGGTCGTCCCAGCTGGTGCGCAGGAGGCGGACGCCGAGATCGGGACGGCGGGCCGTCAGCGCGCGGACCTCGGCGGTCACGGTGATGCCGGGCATGAAGCCGATGGTGAGGGTCGGCACGCCGGTGGCGGCGTTGGCGGCCCTCCTGACCAGTGCCTCGGCGGAGGCGAGGAGTGAGCGGGCGTCCTGAAGGAGCTGCTCGCCGGCGACGGTCAGCTCGGTGCCGCGGTGGTCCCTGCGGAGCAACTGGACGCGCAGCTCGTCCTCCAGCGCGCGGATCTGCCGGGAGAGCACCGGCTGGGCGATGTGCAGCCGCTCCGCCGCGCGCCCGAAGTGCAGCTCCTCGGCCACGGCCACGAAGTAGCGCAGCTTGCGCAGGTCCACGTCCATGGGTCACCGCCCTTCCTAGGCCAGGATCTCCTGTTCGGCCACCGACGCGGCATGTCCTCGCACATGGTCGAGGAACCGCCCGGAACTCGGCGGGAGGGTGCGGGAGGTCAGCCAGGCGATGCCGATGTCCCGGGCCGCCTCCACGTCGGTGACCTGGAGGTAGGACGGTCCGCCGGCGGGCGCGGCGGCGTGCGGGCGTGGGACGAGCGCGACGCCCAGGCCCGCGCCGACCAGGCCGCGCAGGGTGGCGACCTCGTCCCCCTCGAAGCCGACCCGGGGGCTGAAACCGGCCTCGCCGCACAGTGCCTCGGTCACCGAGCGCAGGCCCTGCTCGTGCCGCAGCAGGATGAAGGGCTCCTCGGCGACCTCGGCCAGCCGGGCCCGGCGCCGCTGGGCCAGCCGGTGCCCGGGCGGCACGGCCAGCCACAGCGGTTCGACCAGCAGACGGCGCCAGGTGATCAGGGGGTGGCCGGGGTCGCCGGCCGTGAGGAGCAGGTCGGCGGTTCCGTCCAGCAGGGAGGCGACGAGGACGGCCTCACTCCCCTGGCGCAGTTCGAACCGGGAGAGCGGGAACCTCTCCCGGAAGCCCGTGATCAGCGGGGGCAGCAGCCAGGTGCCCAGCGAGTGCAGGAAGGCCAGCGGGATCAGGCCCGTTTCGGGGGACACGGTCTCGTGGACCGCGCGCAGCCCGCGGTCGAGGCGCTCCAGTGCCGCGTCCGCGTGTTCCTTGAAGGCGCGTCCGGCCGGTGTCAGCCGCAGTACGCGCCCCACCTGCTGGAAGAGCTCGGCGCCGAGCTCGTGCTCGAGGCGGCGCAGCGCCCGGGAGAGGGCCGGCTGGGTCATGTGCGCCTCCTCCGCGGCCTGGGTCACCGTCACACCGTCGGCGACCGCGACGAAGCAGCGCAGTACCTGCACGTCCATGCGATCCATGTTACTCATGCATGGGTTTCCCGGTATCGAGTCATTGGACGCATGGAAGTTCGGGGGTCACTCTGGGGAGAGACAGGGCGACCGGCGGGTCGCGATCCGGACACGTCATGGAGCGACGATGAGTACCCAGTGGAAGCCGCAGGCCAACCGGTTCGAGACCTCGGCGCGCGGCCGGGCCGTCCTGGCCGATCCCCGCCTCAACCGCGGTACGGCCTTCACCGAGCGGGAGCGCCGGGACCTGGGTCTGGACGGACTGATCCCGCCCCGCGTGCTGACCCTGGACCAGCAGGCCGACCGGGCCTACGGCCAGTACTCCGCCCAGCCCACCGACCTCGCCAAGCACGTCAACCTGGCGGCCCTGCACGACCGCAACGAGGTGCTGTTCTACCGTCTGCTCAGCGACCACCTCTCGGAGATGCTGCCGATCGTGTACACGCCGACGGTCGGCACGGCCATCGAGCGGTACAGCACCGAGTACCGGCGTCCGCGGGGCATCTACCTGTCGGTCGACGCCCCCGAGGACATGGAACGCGCCCTGCGCGCCTCGGGGCTGGGCGCCGAGGACGTCGACCTGGTCGTGGCGACCGACGGCGAGGCCATCCTGGGCATCGGAGACTGGGGCGTTGGCGGCATCGACATCTCGGTCGGCAAGCTCGCGGTCTACACGGCCGCGGCCGGGATCGACCCCGCCCGCACCCTCGCCGTCGTCCTCGACGTCGGCACCAACCGCAAGCAACTCCTCGACGACCCGCTCTACTTGGGCAACCGTCATCCACGGGTGGACACGGAGACGTACGACGCCTTCATCGAGCGCTACGTCACCACCGCCGAACGCCTCTTCCCCGCCGCGCTGCTGCACTTCGAGGACTTCGGGCCCGCCAACGCGCGCCGCATCCTGGACCGTTACCGGGGCGAGCACTTCGTCTTCAACGACGACGTCCAGGGCACGGGCGCGGTCAACCTCGCCGCGGTGCTGTCCGGCGTACGGGCCAGCGGGATGCCGCTGCCCGAGCATCGGGTGGTGGTCTTCGGCGCCGGTACGGCGGGCATGGGCATCGCCGACCAGCTGCGGGACGCCATGGTCGCGGAGGGGCTGAGCCGCGAGGAGGCCACTGCCCGCTTCTGGGCCGTGGACCGCTACGGGCTGATCACCCGCGCCCAGGAGGGACTGCGCGACTTCCAGGTTCCCTACGCCCGTTCCGCCGACGAGGTCGCCGACTGGCGGCGGGACGACCAGGTCCAGGGCATCTCGCTGGAGGAGGTCGTCCGGCGAGTGCGGCCGACCGTGCTGATCGGCACCTCCGGCCAGGGCGGTGCCTTCACCGAGGGCATCGTGCGGGAGATGGCCGGGCACACCGAGCGCCCGATCATCCTGCCGATGTCCAACCCGACCCGGCTCGCCGAGGCGGTGCCCTCCGAACTCCTGGACTGGACGGACGGGCGGGCGCTCGTCGCGACGGGCAGCCCGTTCGAGCCGGTGACCAGCGGCGGGGTGACCTACGAGATCGGTCAGGCCAACAACGCGCTGATCTTCCCCGGCCTCGGTCTCGGCGCCGTCGTCGCCCGCGCCACCCGCGTCACCGACTCCATGCTCTCCGCCGCCGCCCACGCCGTCGCCGAGCAGGTCGACTCCACGGACCGGGGTGCCTCCCTCCTCCCCCACACCCGGGACCTGCGGCGCACCTCCGCCGCCGTGGCGGTCGCCGTGGCGCGGGCGGCCGCCGAGGCCGGTGTCGCCCGCGAGACCGTCGGCGACGGCATCGAGGAGCGGGTGCGCCGGGCCATGTGGGAGCCGGTGTACCGGCCGGTGGTGGCGGTCTGAGGTGCCGGGGACAGAGATCACCATGAGCAGCGGGACCATCGACCGCGGGCCCGGCAGGAGGTTGTTCGCGGCGACGAGGGCCGTCGTGAGCGAGGACGACAGGCTCGTCCCTCCGCTGCTGATGCTGACCCTGCTCAGTGGTGTGATCGACGCGGTCAGCCTGCTCGGTCTCGGCCATGTGTTCGTGGCGAACATGACCGGCAACCTCGTCCTCGTCGGCCTGTCGCTCACCGGCGCGCCCGGGTCCGCGCCCGCGGGTCCGCTGGTCGCGCTCGGCGGCTTCGTGGTGGGCGCCCTGCTGGTACGTGCGGTGGCGCCGCGCCGGGTCGGCCATCGCACGCTCCTCGGCGTCTGCGCCGCGCTGGAGGCGGCCCTGTTCGTCGCGGCGGCCCTGGTGTGGTCGTACGACGACGTCGCGGTGCTGCCGATCCTGCTGGGCGCGGTGGCCCTTGGCATGCAGAACGCGGCGGTACGACGGCTCGGCCTGGCCGGCCTGACCACCACGGTGATGACCAGCACCTTGACCGGCCTGGTCGCGGGCCGGGCCGAGGAGCGCACCGCGTCGACCTCCCGCCGGCAGGCGCTCAGTGTCCTCACCCTGGTCGCGGGTGCCGCGCTGGGCGCGGTGACCGTGCGGTCGGCCGGCACGCCCTGGACGCTGACGGCGGTCGCCGTGCTCGCGGTCGTGGTGGCGGTCACCGTGCTCGTGGGCCCGTCCGCCCAACGGGACGGATGAGCCTCGCTCAGCCCGCGTTGGGCCGGGCGAGACCGATGTCGTACGCGAAGATCACCGCCTGGATGCGGTCGCGGGCGCCTATCTTCGCCAGGACGCGGCCGACGTGGGTCTTCACGGTGGACTCGGAGAGCACGAAGTGCGCGGCGATCTCGCCGTTGGTCCAGCCCTTGCCGATCGCTTCGAGGATCTCGCGTTCGCGGTCGGTGAGGCTCGTCAGTCTCGGGTCCTCGTCCGGATCGCGGCCGGTGGCCGGCCGGTTCCGGGCGTACTCGTCGAGGATGCGGCGGGTGAGGGCGGGCGCGATGACGGCGTCGCCTGCGGCCACCGCGCGGATGCCGGCGAGGAGTTCCTCGGGGCGGGCGTCCTTGAGGAGGAAGCCGCTGGCTCCGGCGCGCAGGGCGGCGTGGACGTACTCGTCGAGGTCGAAGGTGGTCAGCACCAGGATGCGGGAGCGGTCGCCGGCGGCGACGATGCGGCGGGTGGCCTCGATGCCGTCCATGCCGGGCATCCGGACGTCCATCAGGACGACGTCGGGGCGCAGTTCGGCGGCCTTGCGGACGGCCTCGGCGCCGTGCGCGGCCTCGCCGACCACGTCGGTCTCGGGGACCGACTCCAGCAGGATGCGGAAGCCGTAGCGCTGCAGCGGCTGGTCGTCGACGATGAGCACGGTCGTCACTCGGTACCGCCCTGGGGAGTGAGGTCGAGGGTGGCCCGGACGCTCCAGCCGCCGCCGGGTGCCGGGCCGGCGCTCACGTCGCCGCCGTAGAGAGCCGCCCGTTCGCGCAGCCCCACCAGGCCGTGTCCTTCCTCGCCCGGCGGTCCGGGCAGCAGCGCGGGGCCGGTGTCCTGGACGCGGATGGTCAAGGAGGTGTCCTCCACGAGGATCGCCAGGTGGACCCGGGTGTCGGGGCCGGCGTGCTTGAGGGTGTTGGTGAGGGCTTCCTGCACGATCCGGTACACCGTCAACTGCACCCCGCCGTCGAGGGTTTCCACGTCCCCGGCGGTGCGGTAGACGACCTCGAGACCGGCGGCGCGCACCCCGGCGCACAGGGCGTCGATGTCGGCGAGTCCGGGTTGCGGGCTGAGCGCGGGCTCGGCGCCGGACGTGCCCGCGCTCTCGCGCAACACGCCGAGCACCCGCCGCAGTTCGCCCAGCGCCTGACGGCCGGTGTCACCGATGAGCTCCAGAGCTTCCTTGCCGCGTTCGGGGGCCAGGTCGGTGGCGTATCTGCCGGCGTCGGCGAGGGTGATGATGACGGACAGGTTGTGGCCGACGATGTCGTGCATCTCGCGGGCCACCCGGGCCCGTTCCGTGGCGACGGCCAGCCTGCCGCGCTGGTCGCGCTCGATCTCGAGGCGGGCCGCCCGCTCGCGCAGACCGGCGAGCTGAGCCCGGCGGATGCGGACCGTCAGCCCCAGCGCGAGGGCCGCGGTCGCCGTGCTCAGCAGGAAGAACAGTGCGTCCCACACCGACACCGCGTGCGACACGCGCAGCGCGACCACGGTCAGGGCGCCCGCCATGACCGCGCAGGCCCAGGGCAGTTGTCGAAGCCGCCCGTGCAGCACCAGGCTGTAGAGGGCGATGAACAGGGCGAAGTCCGCGCGCAGTCCGGCGCCCAGGGACCACTGCAGCAGGAAGACGGCCGTGATGACGCCGAAGGTCATCAGCGGCCGTCGCCGCCGCCACAGCAGCGGCAGCACCAGTCCGACCTGCACCGCCAGCATCGCTGGCAGGGGCAGGTCGGTGAGGGCGAGGCGGAGCCGGTGCGGTCCGTCGTCGTCCGTGGTGGCGCCGATGGCGTGCAGCAGGTCCGGCACGCAGAACAGCAGGAAGACCAGGACCACGACCGCGGTGTCCAGCACCCACGGCCGCGCCCGGTCGGCCTGCCGCAGCCGCTGGCCGGTCCGGGCGAGCCGGGCGACCAGCGGCCCCAGCCCGCCGGCGTCGTCGAAGGTCACGGATGTCACCCGTCCATGGTGCAGGCGCTCAGACGTCGCTGCGCACCAGCCGGTAGGCCGCGCCGGCCAGCGCGAGGACCGTCCAGCCGAGGAAGACCCAGAGTCCGGCGCCGGGCGAGAGGCTGGTGGCGTCGTGGGTGAGGGCGTACATCGACTGACCGGCGTTGCTCGGCAGGTAGGGGCTGATGTTGTCCTGCCAGGAGCTGGGCAGCAGCGTCACCAGGCCCGGGATCAGCATGAGCGTGGCGACCAGCACCGAGATCCCGCCGGCCACCGAGCGCAGCAGCATGCCCAGGGCCGCGCCGATCACCCCGACCAGGCCGAGGTAGAGCCCGGCGCCGAACAGGGCACGGACGACACCGGCGTGGGAGAGGCTCATGGCCGCCGGCGTGCCGGAGACGATGCCGCTGCCGATCTGGAAGGTGACGAACGCGCCGATCGTGCCGACGACGAGCACGACCACGCCGTACAGGGCGGCCTTGGACCACAGCACGGGCAGCCGGCGCGGCACCGCGGCCAGCGTCGAGCGGATCATGCCGGTGGAGTACTCGCCCGCGGTGACCAGGACACCGAGGACGCCGAGGGCCAGCTGGGCGAAGTCCGTGCCGAACAGGGACAGTTCGACGCCCGTCCGGCTGGCGAAGTCCTTGTCGAGGGTGCCGGAGTCGTACCCGGACTTGTAGCGGGCGGTGGCGATCAGCCCGAAGGCGACGAGGAACAGCAGCCCGAGCCCCAGCGTGATCCAGGTGGAGCGCAGGGACCACAGCTTGGCCCACTCCGAGCGCAGCACTCCCGCCGTGGTGACCCGGTAGGCGGGGCGTTCGGAGGTGGTGGTGGGCGGTGTCTCGGTGGTCGCGGTGATGGTGGTCATGCCGCCCTCCCGGGGGTCTCGATGGCGGTCGTGGTGCCGTGGTACTCCACCGCGTCCCTGGTCAGGTCCATGAAGGCCTGCTCCAGCGACACCGTGCGGGAGCTGAGCTCGAACAGGGCGATGCCGTGCTCGGCCGCCTTCAGGCCGATCTCGCGGGCGGTGATCCCGGTGACCTGGAGTTCTTCGGAGCCGATGTGTCCGGTGATGTCGACGCCGGGTCCGGCCAGCACCTCCCGCAGCCGCGCCGGGTCCTGGGTGGCCACCGTCACGGTGTCGCCGCCGGCCTGGCGGACCAGGTCCGAGACGGTGGTGTCGGCCAGCAGCCGGCCCCGTCCGACGATGATCAGGTGGTCGGCGACGAGGGCCATCTCGCTCATCAGATGCGAGGAGACGAAGACCGTACGGCCCTCCTCGGCGAGCGAGGTCAGCAGGTTGCGGATCCACAGCACGCCCTCCGGGTCGAGCCCGTTGACCGGCTCGTCCAGCATGACCGTCTGCGGGTCGCCGAGCAGGGCGGCCGCGATGCCGAGCCGCTGCCCCATGCCGAGCGAGAAGGCGCCGGCCCGCTTCCGGGCCACACTGCCCAGTCCCGCGAGATCGATGACCTCGTCGACGCGGGCGCGCGGGATGCCGTGGGTCAGGGCCAGTGCCTTGAGGTGGTTGTAGGCCGAGCGGCCCGGGTGGATCGACTTCGCCTCCAGGAGCGCGCCGACCTCCTGAAGCGGCGCGCGGTGCTGGGCGTAGCGACGGCCGTTGACCGTCACGGAACCGCTGGTCGGGGCGTCCAGCCCGACGATCATGCGCATGGTGGTGGACTTGCCCGCGCCGTTGGGTCCCAGGAAGCCCGTCACCGTGCCCGGCTTGACGACGAAGTCGAGCCCGTCCACGGCCGTCTTCTCCCCGTACCTCTTGGTGAGCTGCTGTGCCTCGATCATCCGCGTGCTCTCTCTCGGTCCGCGGCACCCGTCGGCCGCCGCACCTCACACGCTAGGGAACCGGACCGTCCGATCCGGTGGTACCGCGGTTCGATCTACGCCGGGCGGGTGGTACCGGGGTACTACGCGGGGTTGCGCCCCCGGGGTCGGTCGCCTTCGGCGTTCAGCACGAGATCGAGCAGTCCGGGAAAGCGCGCCTCGAACTCCTCGCGGCGCAGCCGGTTGACCCGCCGGGGCCCCTCGTCGCGCTGCTCCACCAGGCCGGCACCGCGCAGGACGGAGAAGTGGTGGCTGAGCGCGGCCTTGCCGACCGGCACGTCGAAGCTTCCGCAGCTGCGGCTCCAGTCGGCGCAGCCCGCGAGTTCGCGGATCAGCTGCAGGCGCACGGGATCGGCCAGCGCGGACAGCGCGGTGAGCACGGAGACGTCCTCGGGATCGGTGTGCACCGGTGCCGCGCGGTGACCGCCGCCCACAGCCTGCTTCGCCATGCCCCTCTCCCCGTCCCCCGTCGTCCCGTCCACACCGCTTGCCGAGTGTTCGATGAATATCTTACAGTCCCAGTGTTCGCTTTCCATTGAACACTGGCCGATGAAGACGGACCGAGAGGCGGGGACGACCCATGCGCGCAGTCGAGTTCCAGGAGTACGGCGGCCCCGAGGTACTGAAGGTCGTGGCGGCCGACATCCCCGAACCGCTGGCCGATCAGGTGACCATCGACACGGCCTATGTCGGCGTGAACTTCGCGGACCTCAAGGCACGCGCCGAGGGCTACCGGGTGCCGTCGCTGCCCTTCCGCCCCGGTCTGGAGGTCTCCGGCCGGGTCCGGGCCGTCGGCGAGGGCGTCGAGGGTCTGCGTCCCGGCCAGGAGGTGGTGGCGCTCGTCGAGGGCGGGGCGTACGCGGAGGTCGTCCTCGCCGAGCCGGCCACCGTCTTCCCGCTCCCCGAGGGCCTGGACCTGCGGACGGCGGCCACGCTGCCCACGGTGCTGCCGACGGCGCACGCCCTGCTCCACGAGGTGGGCCGGCTGCGCGCCGGGGAGAGCGTGCTGGTGCACGGCGCGGCCGGCGGTGTCGGCACGGCGGCCGGACAGCTGGCCCGGGCGGCCGGCGCCGGCGCGGTCTACGGCGTGGTCTCCTCCGTGGGCAAGGCCGAGCACGCCCTCAAGCACGGCTACGACGAGGTGTTCACCGCCGGCACCTTCGCCGAGGACGTCCGCCGAGCGACCGGTGGCAGGGGCGTCGACCTGATCCTCGACCCCGTCGGCGGGGACACCCTGCGTCGGGGCCTCGAAGCACTGGCCGTCTTCGGACGCCTGGTCTCCTTCGGCAACGCGAGCGGAGCCGAGCCGTGGCGGGTGGGCCAGCAGGAGCTGTATCCGTACGGCAGCTCCGTCGCCGGATTCTCCATCCTCAGCCTGGCCCGGTCCGCGCCCGAGGAGCTGCGCTCCCTGACCGGGCGAGCCTTCCGCAAGGTCACCGACGGCACGGTGAGCCTTCCCGTCACCGCGGAGTTCGCGCTGTCGGACGCGGCCGAGGCCCACCGTCTGATGGGCGGGCGCACCTCCACGGGCAAGCTGCTGCTGCGCACCACCGACTGAGCGGCGCCCGCGGTCAGCCGGCGTGGCGGCGGACGGCGCCGATGAGGCGGTCGACGTCCTCCGGGGTGGTGGCGAAGGACGTGACGAGGCGGACGACGCCTGGCTCCCAGCGGTCGTGGTAGAAGGCGTAGCCGTCGCCCAGGAGTCCGTCGATGACCTGACGGGGCAGACGGCAGAAGAGGATGTTGGCGTCGGCGGCACCGAGCAGTGCGACGTCGGGCACGGCCTTCAGGCCCTCCTGGAGACGGGCCGCCATGGCGTTGGCGTGCGCCGCGTTGCGCAGCCACAGGTCGTCGGTGAGGTAGGCGTCGAACTGGGCGGCGTGGAAGCGCATCTTGGCGGCGAGCTGGCCGGCGCGCTTGGCGCGGAAGGACAGTTCGGCGGTGAGTGAGCGGTCGAAGACGACGATCGCGTCGGCGGTCATGGTGCCGTTCTTGGTGGCCCCGAAGGACAGCAGGTCGACGCCGGCCCGCCAGGTCACGTCGGCGGGCGCGCAGCCGAGGGCGGCGACGGCACCGGCGAAGCGGGCACCGTCCATGTGCAGACGCAGCCCGGCGTCCTTGGTGATCGACCCCAGGGTGCGTATCTCGTCCGGGGTGTAGACGGCACCGGTCTCGGTGGCCTGGGTGACGCTCACCACGGAGGGCTCCACGCTGTGCACGTCCCCGGCCTTGTGGCGTACGGCGGCGCGCAGCACCTCGGGATCGATCTTGGCGTCGGATCCACCGAGCCCCACGAGCTTCGCGCCCGCGGTGTAGAACTCGGGAGCCCCGCACTCGTCGTTGTTGATGTGGCTGTCCCGATGGCACAGCACGCTGCCCCAGGGCGGGGTGAGAGCGGCGAGGCTGAGCGCGTTGGCGGCGGAGCCGGTGGAGACCAGCAGGACGTCGACGTCCCGCTCGAACACCTCGCACAGCCGGCGCCGGACCGTGGCCGTGATGTCGTCGGCGCCGTAGGGCAGGGCCTGGCCCGCGGCGGCCCGGCTGACGGCCTCGAGGACCTCCGGGGAGGCGCCGGCGGTGTTGTCGCTGCTGAAGACGCGGGCTGCGGGAGGAGCGGTGCTCATGGTGGTGTCCTTACGGTCCGTCAGGTGCGGGGGTGTTCGGTGACCGCGGGTCGCGCTCGCCCCGGGTCCGCGGCCTCGATGAGCTGGCGCAGGGCGCCGAAGTAGACCTCGTGATCGGTCACGGCTGGCACGATCGCGGCGAGGTGGGCGGTCAGCGCGGGGAACCGGTCCGGGTCGAGGGCGGCCAGGGCGGTGCGGGTGGCCACCCGGGCGGGTCCGGGGTCGCGGTGGTCGACGAAGCCGGCGCTGCCGAGGGTGAGCAGATACATCCGCCGGTACGCGGTGATCGCCTCCCGCGGGGTCATGCCGGCGGCGAGACTGTCGGCGAGTTGCGGCTCGGCCAGCCGGGCGAGCAGATTCGGGCCGAGCCACGGGCGCGTCCCGCGCAGGGCGAGCAGGCCGGGATGGGCCGCCAACAGCTCGTACAGCGCGGTGAACCGGGCCTCGGTGGCGGCGGCCCACTCGGTACCGGGCTCGACGTCGGGCAGCTTGGCTGCCACCTGGTCGACGCACAGGTCGAGCAGTCCCGCCAGGTCAGTACAGCGCCGCTGGAGGGAGGCGAGCGAGATCTCCAGCCGCACGGCCAAGGCCCGGAAGGTCAGTGCCTCGGGCCCGCCTTCGTCGACGAGCCCGAGGGCGGCTTCGGCGATGCGCTCAGGGGTCGCGCGGTCGAGAGCCGCGGAGTGGCGGGGCATGCGGGTCAGTGTACGGTACGGCGTATCGATCTGGTGGGTCGCACATCCACCCCCGTTACCCGGGCAGCAGTACCGCATGAAGCCCCAACCGCGTTTCACGCTGGCCGCGACCACCCTCGACGCACCGAACGCCCGCGCGCTCGCGCACTTCTACCAGGGCCTGCTGGGCTGGCCGATCCGGAAGGAGGAGCCGGACTGGGTGGAGATCGCGCCGCCCGACGGCGGCCAGGGGCTGTCGTTCCAGACCGAGCCTCTCTTCACCCGACCCCAGTGGCCCTCCACCCGCTCCGACCAGCAGATGATGATGCACCTGGACATCGAGGTGACGGATCTCCCGTCAGCCGTCGAGCACGCCCTGGCGCTCGGAGCCACCATGGCGGACTTCCAGCCCCAGCACGATGTACGCGTGCTGTACGACCCGGCCGGCCACCCCTTCTGCCTCTTCACGGCCGACGGCCACGACGCCTGAGATCCGACCGCCATGACCTCCGGGCCGGTGATGTCTCAACGACGGCTGTCCGGCCTGCCCATGCCCTCGGTGAGGTCAGTGGTGCGGGGGGTTGCGGCGTGGGGTGATGACGGCGTTGGGCAGGGC
>NZ_WVUG01000430.1 GCF_017614965.1 Streptomyces griseorubiginosus
GGCTGGGGCGGCGGACCGGGGCTGCGTGGGCAAGGGGGAACACCTCCGGGCGACGGCCGTACGTGGGATCGTGAGCACCGTAGGCCGATACGATCTGTGGCCCGGTCCGCCGCCCCGGCGGGGCGCGGAGCTGTCCCCCGTTCGCGGTAACGTGAGCACCGATGAACGCCAATTCCGACGTGCGGCTCCCCGCCGTGTCTGTGATCATGCCCGTCCTGAACGAGGAGCGGCATCTGCGCGGGGCCGTCGAAGCGATCCTCGCGCAGGAGTACGCCGGCGAGATGGAGGTCGTGATCGCCCTCGGTCCGTCCACGGACCGCACGGACGAGATCGCGGCCCAGCTCGTCGCCGAGACCGCGGCCGACGCCAACAAGCGCGTCCACACCGTGCCGAACCCGACGGGTCGCACACCGGCCGCCCTGAATGCCGCGATCAAGGCATCCCGGCACCCGGTCGTCGTCCGCGTCGACGGCCACGGCATGCTCTCCCCGAACTACATCGCCACCGCCGTACGGCTCCTGGAGGAGACCGGCGCGCAGAACGTCGGCGGCATCATGCACGCCGAGGGCGAGAACGCCTGGGAGCAGGCGGTCGCCGCCGCGATGACCTCGAGGATCGGCGTCGGCAACGCCGCCTTCCACACCGGCGGCGAGGCCGGTGAGGCCGAGACGGTCTACCTCGGTGTGTTCCGGCGCGAGGCGCTGGAGCGGCAGGGCGGCTACAACGAGGAGTTCATCCGCGCGCAGGACTGGGAGCTGAACTTCCGGATCCGCGAGGCGGGCGGGCTGATCTGGTTCTCACCGGAGCTGAGGGTGTCGTACCGGCCGCGGCCGAGCGTGCGCGCGCTGGCCAAGCAGTACAAGGACTACGGCCGTTGGCGCCATGTCGTGGCCCGCTACCACGAGGGCTCCATCAACCTGCGCTACCTCGCCCCGCCGACGGCGCTGCTCGCCATCGCGGCGGGCCTCGTGGTGGGCGCGCTGGTCACCCCGTGGGCCCTGCTGATCCCGGGCGGCTACCTCGCGGCGATCGTCCTCGGCTCCGTCCCGGCAGGCCGGGGCCTGCCGCTGAAGGCCCGGCTGCAGATCCCCGTCGCCCTCGCGACCATGCACATGTGCTGGGGCTGGGGCTTTCTGACCAGCCCCAAGTCCCTCGCGAAAAAGGTCATCGCGTCCCGGCGTCCCGCGGTGCTCACCTCCAACTGAGCCTGGCGGGGCCCGGATCGGCCCGGACTACCAGGTGTAGTCCGGGTCGACGTGCATGCAGGCCGTGGTGTCCGCGCCGTTGAGTGCGCTCGCCGAACTCGGCGTGCTGTCGTCGTCCTCCGCGGCCTTGTACGTCGTACCCGACCGCCAGTCCGCGCCGACGACCACGGTGACCCGGCCGACGTCCGTGGACTTCTTCACCTGGGCGGTGGGGATACCGAGGGCCCTCGCGACCCGCTGGGCGTCGCCCTTCAGGCCGGCGCTCGGGTAGCGGACGACGGTGGTGTCCTCGCTCAGCGGCGCCGAGGAGTCCGCCACGGCCTCGTCGAAGCCCTTGCCGACGAGCAGTTCGGCGACCGTCCGCGCCCGGCCGGTGACGGCGGCCTCGGTGGCGCCGCGGGTACCGTTGCGCACCTGTACGGCGATCTTGTCGTCCGCGTGGGCCGGCCGGGCGGCGGCGGCCGGCTTCGTGGTCTTCTTCTTGTCCTTGCCGTCCAGTGCGATGTCCTCGCGGACCAGCCGGAACAGCTTCGCCGCGTCGGCCGGCCGGGGCAGCACCCGGTTGCCGTCCGAGGTGTACACCCAGGGCATGGTCGTCATGGTGATGCGCCGGGTGGGGACCTCCCTGAGCTCCTTGCTGAGGTCGTAGAGCTTGGTCACCGTGCCGAGTCCGTCGTCCACCGTCAGCGCCCGGGTCGCCGTCTCGGCCAGCTTCAGGAGCTTGTCGGGGTTGCTGAGCGTGGCGTTGGCCCGCAACTGGCGGACCATCGAGTTCATGTACATGTGCTGGGCCTTGGTGCGCGCTATGTCGCTGCCGTCCTCGAAGCCGTAGCGGGTGCGCAGCCACTGCAGGGCCTGCTCGCCCTTGACGGAGGTGGTGCCCTTCTTGAGTTTCAGGCCCGAGCCGTGGCCGGAGGAGGTGTGCGAGTAGATGTCGGCGTCCACGCACACCGGCACCCCGCCGATCGCGTCGGCCATGGACACCACGCCGGAGAAGTCGACCATCATGAAATGGTCGATGTGGATGCCGGTCAGCTTCTCCCACATGGCGACCGTGCAGCCGGGGCCGCCGCGCTCCAGCGAGGCGTTGGCCATGGTGGCGGTGCTCGCCGCGTACACCCTGCCGGTGTCCGGGTCGGTGCACTTGGGGATGGAGACCAGGGTGTCGCGCGGCATGCTGACCACCGACATGTTGGTGCGGTCGGCCGAGACGTGCACGAGCATCTGGACGTCCGCGCGCGGGGCGGTGTTGTACGTGCTCTTCGCGCCGCCCAGCTTCTGGTTCTCGGCGGAGTCGCGGGCGTCCGAGCCGATCAGCAGGATGTTCAGCGGGGTCTGCCCGGCCGCGTTCGCCTGGGACTCGGCCGCGCGGTCCTTGGCGTCGGCGTTGTTGAGGTTGTCCTTCTTGATGTTGGCGTTGAGGTGCCGGTAGTAGAGCCAGCCGGCCCCCGCCGTGCCGACCACGACGACCGCCAGCACCGCCGCCGACCAGCGCAGTATGCGGCGTCTGCGGCGTCCGCGGTCACCCTCGTTCGACCGTCGTCCGCCGGGACCCGCTTCCGTGCCCCGGGGGGTGAGGGACATCGTGTCCTCGACCGCGGGCACACCGCTTCGCGCCAACTCCCTGTCCTTTCACCCTGTGCGCTCCGGGCTCCGGGACGTGAGCGCGCCTCATCATTCAGCAGACGGTTAGGACCCAGCTGTGGTCACCATGTGAATGCGGGATCCACCTGCATACAGGCCGCGTCGTCGGCCCCGTTGAGGGCCTCGGCGGACTTCGGTGTCCGGTCGTCCGCCCGGGGCGCCCGGTAGGCCGTGTCCTGACGCCAGTCGGCGCCCACGACGAGGGTGACGCCGGAGACGTCCGTCGACCGCTGCACGGAACGTGGGGGGAGCCCCAGCGCCTTCGCGACGCGCTGGGCGTCGCCCTCCAGGTCGGCGCTCGGATAGCGCACCACGGTCGTCGGCTGGGCCGTCGGCGCGCTCGGGTCGGCCACGGCCTGGGTGAAGCCCCGGCCCACCAGCAGCGCGGCCACCGCTTCCGCCCGTCCCGGGGCCGCGGAGAGGGTGCCGGTACCGCTGCCGTTGCGCACCTGGACGCCGATCTCGCCGTCGGCCGACGAGGCGGGCACGCTCTCCCCGGCCGGCCGCTGCTTCTTCCCGCCCCTGCCGTCCAGCGCGATGTCCTCGCGCACCAGCCGGAACAGCTGCCGGGCCTCCTCGGTGGGCTCCACGCGGGCACCGACGTACCGGTTGGGCATGGTGGTCATGGTGATGCGCTCGGGCTTGACCCGGCGCAGTTCGTCGGCGAGGTCGTAGAGCTTCTTCACGGTGTCCAGGCCCGGGTCGACGGTGAGCGACCCGGTGGCCCGCTCGGCGAGCGTGCGGAGCTTGCCCGGGTTGCGCAGGGTGGCCTTGGCGCGCAGCTCGCGGACCATCGAGTTGAGGTACATGTGCTGCGCCTTGGCCCGGGCGAGATCGCTGCCGTCCTCGAAGCCGTAGCGGGTGCGCAGCCACTGCAGGGCCTGCTCGCCCTTGACGGAGGTGGTGCCCTTCTTGAGTTTCAGGCCCGAGCCGTGGCCGGAGGAGGTGTGCGAGTAGATGTCGGCGTCCACGCACACCGGCACCCCGCCGATCGCGTCGGCCATGGACACCACGCCGGAGAAGTCGACCATCATGAAGTGGTCGATGTGGATGCCGGTCAGCTTCTCCCAGGTGGCGACCGTGCATCCCGGACCCCCGTGCCCGAGGCTCTGGTTGGTCATCACCCGCCCCTCGCTCGCCGGATGGACCTTCCCGCTGCCGGGATCGGTGCACTTCGGAATCCGTACGAGGGTGTCGCGGGGCATGCTGACGACCGACAGGTTGGTCCGGTCGGCGGACAGGTGCACCAGCATCTGGACATCGGCCAGCGGGGTGCCGCCGAAGGTCTCGCGCGCCCCGCCCAGCTTCTGGTTCTCCTTGGTGTCACGGGCGTCGGAGCCGATGAGCAGCAGGTTCAGCGGGGTCTGGCCGGCGGTGTTCGGTGTCGGCGCGGGCGCCTTGTCGTCACCGAGGTTCAGGTCGGCCTGCTGGATGTTGGCGTTGAGGTGCCGGTAGTAGAGCCAGCCGGCGCAGGCCGTGCCCAGCAGCAGGGCGGCGAGGGTGGCCGCGGACCACGTGAGCACGCGTCGCCGCACGCTGTTCTGCCCCAATTTCCCGTACTCCCCACGCGTTTGGGCGCCCATGGCGGGCCCGCCGTACGTCCAGGAGACCTACGACGGGCCCGTTGGGTTGCCCTGCTACCAGCGATAGGGCGCGTAGACGTCCATGCACTGGCCCTTGTCGGAGCCGTTGATGGCGTCCGAGCCGGCCGGCAGGTCGCCCGCCTTGGGGGCGGAGGCCTTCGGATACGTCGTACCGTCGCGCCAGTCGGCGCCCACGACGAGCGTGACCCCGGAGACGTCGGTGGACTGCTTCACCGAACTCAGCGGAATCCCGAGGGACTTGGCGATCCGCTGGGCGTCTCCCTGGAGTTCGGCGCTCGGGTAGCGCACCAGGGTCCGCTGCGCGGTCAGACCGCCCGTCACGTCCTTCGACGCCTTGGTGAAGCCTTTCTGCACCAGCGCCTGCGCGATCGTGCCGGCGCGTCCGGACACCGGGCCGAGCGTGGACGTGGCGGTGGCGTTCTGGACGGTGACGCCGATCTGGTCGTCCGGCGCCGAAGGGGCCTTGATGGCCTCGGCGGTGGTCTTCTTCGCGGCCGACGCCTTGCCGTGCTTGTCGAAGGGCACGTCGTCGCGGAGCATCTGCCACATCTTGTCGGCGTTGGCGCCGTCGGGCACGAGATGGTCCTTGTTCTGCGGGTCCTCGACGTTCGGCATCGTCAGGCTCGTGATGCGGTCCGTCGGCACCGACTTCAGCTGCATGCCCAGGTCGTAGAGCTTCTTGGGGGAGCCGATCTCCTCGGAGACCGTCAGGGACTTCGTGGCCGCCTCGGCCAGGTCCATCAGCCGCCCGGTGTCGGTGAAGACGTTCTGGCCCTTGAGCGTGCGGATCATCGAGTTCAGGTACATGTGCTGGGCCTTGGCCCGCAGCGGGTCGCTGCCCCAGGCGTGCCGGGTGCGCAGCCACTGCAGCGCCTGCTTGCCCTTGACCTTGTGCGTGCCGGCCGTCAGCTTCAGCCCGGAGCCGCCGGGCACCGCGGCCGTCGGCCGGTCCCACACGCTCTGCCGTACACAGACGTCGACGCCGCCGATGGCGTCCGCCATCTGCACCACGCCCGAGAAGTCGATCGTGATCCAGTGGTCGATGTAGACCCCGGTGAGGTTCTCCCAGGTGGCCAGCGTGCAGCCGGCGCCGCCGCGGGCCAGCGACTCGTTGATGATGGTGTTGGTCGCCGGGTAGACCTTGCCGGTCTTGGGGTCGGTGCACTTGGGGATGTCGACCCGGGTGTCGCGCGGGATGCTCACCATCGCGGCGCTCTTGCGGTCCGCGGACAGGTGGATCAGCATCTGCACGTCGCCGAGGGGCGGGCTGCCCCGGTCGTACTTGGCGCCGCCGAGTTTCACGTTCTCGTCGGAGTTACGGCTGTCGGAGCCGATCAGCAGGATGTTCAGCGGCGTCTGGCCGGCCGCGTTGGCCCTGCTCTTCTGCGCCTTGGCGTCGCCGCTGCTGCGCTCGCCCTTGTGGATGTTGCCGTTGAGGTGCTCGTAGTACAGGTATCCGGCGCCGGCCGTCCCGAGTATCAGCACCGCCAGCGTGGTCGCCGACCATCTCAGCACCCGGCGCCCGCGCCGCCGCGGCTGCTGCCGCCGGTGCCCCGCCCCTGGCCCGTCCCCCGATC
>NZ_WVUG01000431.1 GCF_017614965.1 Streptomyces griseorubiginosus
CCCCTACGCCCACCCCGCCGCGCTCAACGACGTGACCTCCGGCGAGAACGGCTTCTGCGACGACGACACCGCGTACTTCTGCACTGCGGCGACGGGATACGACGGCCCCACCGGGCTCGGCACGCCGGCCGGCGTGTCCGCGCTCTCCGGCACGGTGACCACCGACGGCACCACCGTCACCGTGACCGTGCCCCCCGACCAGAACACCCGCACCGGCAGTCCCGTCTCCCTCCAGGCACAGGGCAGCGACTCCGTCCCGGGGCGCACCCTCACCTACACCGCCTCGGGACTGCCTCCCGGAGTGTCGCTCAACCCCACGACGGGCCTGATCTCCGGCACACCCACCACCTGGGGCACCTGGGGCGTCACCGTCACGGCGCAGGACTCCGCCGGAGCGTTCGGCGCCGCCTCCTTCACCTGGCGGATCACCACCGCCGAAGGGTGCTACCCGGGCCAGATACTCGGCAATCCCGGCTTCGAACTGCCCGACTACCCACCCTGGACCGGGCAGTCACCCTGGTTCCTCACCGACACCACCACCGACATCCCCGCCCGCTCGGGCCACTACCTCAGCCTGTACGACCACCTGGCCGCCTCCCAGAAGGCCCGCACCCTGCGTCAGACCGTCGCCATCCCCAGCGGCTGCCCAACCGTCAGCCTCAGCTACTGGCTTCGGCCCGTCACCGAGCTCACCCCGACCGACGCCGCCAAAGACACCCTGCAGGTCCGCGTCCTGGACCAGGCCGGGACCGTCCTCGCCACCCTGGCCACCTACTCCAACAAAGACGCCACCCAGACCTACCGGCAGCACACCCACGACCTGTCGGCATACGCCGGAAGGACCGTGACCCTCGCCTACACGGTCACCTCCAAAGCCGCGGCGACCGACTTCGCCCTGGACGACACCACCCTGACGGTGCACTGAAAAGCCGCGCCGCGGCGAGCACCGTCGCCGGAGCAGGTGAGCTTCAACACATCGGAGGTCTTTGTCGTATACAGGCATCACACAGCATCGCTGTTGCGTATCGCGCACTGTTCCCGCAGTACAGGCACGTGTCACCGACGACATGACGTCCCGTCAAATCGGCCTGCTCGAAGGGGAGAAGGGGCTGGTCAGCTACTTCCGAGTAGCGGAGAGCGGCTGTCGAGATGAACCTCAGCCGTCACTCCAGCCTCTACTGTGTTGCCAGACCCCTTGCGGGCCTCTCCCCCACCAGCGGGCGGGACTCCCGTCTGCCACCACCAAGAACAGGCAGCCGCGGGTATGAAGCCACTGCGCCCAGAAGATCCCGAACAGCTGGGCCCCTACCGCCTGGTGGCCCGGCTCGGAGCGGGCGGTATGGGCCGCGTCTATCTGGCCACGTCGCCGGCCGGCCACGCCGTCGCGGTCAAGGTCATCCGCCCCGAGATGGCGGAGGACAAGAACTTCCGCATCCGTTTCCGGCGCGAGGTGGCGGCCGCGGCGGCTGTCGGCGGCACCTACACCGCATCCGTGGTGGACGCCGCTCCGGACGCGGAAACACCGTGGCTCGCCACCACCTACATCCCCGGCCCCACCTTGGCCGAGGCGATCGCCGAACACGGGCCGCTACCGGTGGAGACGGTTCTCGTGCTCGGCGCCGGCATGGCAGAGGCGCTCAGCGCGGTGCACGCCCAGGGCCTGGTGCACCGTGACCTCAAACCCTCCAACGTGCTGCTCGCCGCCGACGGACCACGTGTCATCGACTTCGGCATCGTCCGCGCCCGCGACGGCTACCAACTCACCGCCACCGGAGGCGTGTTCGGCTCCCTGGAGTACATGTGCCCGGAACAGGCGACCGGAGATCCGATGGGAGCGGAGGGCGACGTCTTCTGTCTCGGCTCGGTACTGGCCTTCGCCGCGTGCGGGCGCCCGCCGTTCAGCGGCGCCGCAGCTGCGACGCTCCTTTACCAGGTGGTCCACGGCTGGCCCGACCTGACCGGCGTGCCCGAACCGCTCGAGAAGATCATCGGGCTCTGCCTGGCCAAGGATCCCGCCCTGCGCATCACACCCGACCGACTCTCCGCGGCGTGCGCTCCGGGCGGCGTCGAACAACTGCTGACCGAGGCCTGGCTGCCCGCTCCGGTCGCGGCGACCGTGGCTCGGTATCAGGCCGCCGCCGAGGATCTCGTACCGGCACCGGCCGCCGCGCCGATCACCACCGACAGTCCCGGCACCCCCGATGCTCTCGAGAGCGAGACCGGGGCGAACGGCGCCCGCACACTCGGAGCTGACCCCGGCTGCCGCGGCGGTGAAGCACATGACCGCGCAGAGTCCCACGTCGCCCTCGCACGCCGGGCGGATGCGGACTTCCTCCGCCCGACGACACCGGAGGCGTCCGGCCCGCCCGAGAAGCCGGCCCCGGCCTCGCCTTCCCGTGCGCACCGTCGCTCCTCCACCCACTCCGGTCTCTCCCGGCGCTCGATGCTCGCCGCCGCGGGCCTGGCGGTGGCCGGAGGGGCCACCGCACTCGTCGCCGTGCGAAGGAAGCCCCGTACCCGCTCCGCGTCTTCCATCGTCTCCGCTCCCGAGCCGAACTGGGTCTACGCCAGCGCCCCGTTGCTGCAGACCCCGGCGGTCTTCAACGACGGCACCGCCCTGCTCAAGGCCCGCCCGGGCACCGTGATCTGCCTCGACCTCGACAACGGCTCCCACCCCAAGTGGATCTACCAGGGCATCAGCCTCTCGCCCACACCCGTCCTGCTGACCGACGGCGCGGCCGTCGCGCTCGGCACGGGCGCCACCGTGATCGGCGTGGATCCGACCAGCGGGACCGAGCGGTTCACCCTCGACTTCGGCACGGACTTCCAGTTCGACCAACTGCTCGGCGCCTACGAAGGCTCCACCCTCTCCGTACTCGGCGCTCGGCTGGAACGCCAGTCGACGGAACAGGGCGTCGCGACCTCCACCGACGCCGTCTTCGCAGTCGACCTCCAGGCCCGCCAGGCCGAGGTCATACCGATCAGCCCGGAAGACGTCGGCATCCCCCTTCAGCCGGTCGTCACCTCCGACTACTTCGTGTACGCCGACGGCCTGCGCAACGTCTCCGTCCGCAGCACCCGCGACGCCGGCACCCTGCTGTGGCGGCACCCGGTCGGCTACGACCTGCGGCCGGGTATCGCCGTACTCGGCCAGACCGTCTTCGCCATCGGCTCCGAGCTCATCGCCCTGGAGCTCGGTACCGGCAGGCTCCGCTGGCGCGCGAAACCCGAGCACGGCTTGTTCACCTCCCTCGGAACGGGCGACGACACCGTCTACGTCATCGGCAACGACCCCCACGGCGTCTACGCCTTCAACGCGGCGAACGGCTCACGGCGCTGGTTCTGCGCGACGCCCCAACTCGACGGCGACCATTCCATCGCGGTCGGATCGAAGGCCGTGTATGCCGCCGCCCTCGAGAACAAGAAAGGTTTCTTCGCCATCGACGCCGCCACCGGCCGCCTGCGGTGGAACTTCACGGACGGCCGGGACACCGGCGTCAACGGCTGGCAGATCTCCTGCGACCGAGCCGGCCACCTGGTGGCTCACCACTACGACCGCGTCTACGGCCTGCCGAGCGCCTGACAGCGGCGTCGGCCCCGGGTACGGTGCCCGCCGTACCCGGGGCCGACGCGCAGACGGTTGCTAGGGCGACGTGACCAGCTCGTCCCGCTTGCGGCTGATCCGCTGCCGGACCAGTGCGAAGGCCACCACGCCGAGCGCCACCAGCGTGGACAGGACCACCTGGTCGCGTCCGCCGCCATCCGCCGTGTCGGTCAGCATGTACCCCAGAACGAAGGTGATCAGGGCGATCGTGGCCCAGGTCAGATAGGGGTAGAGCCACATCCGCACGACGAGCTTCTCCGGCGACTCCCGCTGGATGATCTTGCGCATGCGCAGCTGCGAGAAACAGATCACCAGCCAGACGAACAGCGCGATCGCGCCGGAGGAGTTGAGCAGGAACTGGAAGACGGTGTCGGGCCACAGGTAGTTGAAGGCGACCGCGACGAAGCCGAAGACCACCGAGGCCAGGATCGCCGTGCGCGGCACACCGCGCTGGGTGGTGCGGGCGAAGGAGGCCGGGGCGTCGGTGCGCCCGCCGAGCGAGAAGGCCATGCGGGAGGCGGTGTACAGGCCGGAGTTGAGACAGGACAGCACCGAGGTCAGCACGATCGCGTTCATGATCTGGGCGGCGTGCGGGATGCCGATGGAGCTGAGTGCGGCGACGTAGGAACCGTCCTTGAGGATCGCCGGGTCGTCCCAGCGCAGCAGCGACACCACGACGAGGATCGAGCCCAGGTAGAACACCGCGATGCGCCAGATCACGCTGTTGGTGGCCTTGGTGACCGCGCCCCGCGGGTCCTGGGACTCGCCGGCCGCGAGCGTGACGATCTCGCTGCCCATGAAGGAGAAGACCACCATCAGGACGCCGGTGAGGATCGCGCCCGGTCCGTGCGGCAGGAATCCGCCGTGCGCGGTGAGGTAGGAGAAGCCGGACGCCGGGTGGTCCGAGCCGGGCAGCAGGCCGAAGATGGCGAGGCCGCCGAGCACGATGAACGCGGCGATGGCGACGACCTTGATGCCCGCGAACCAGAACTCGAACTCGCCGTAGGAGCTGACCGAGGCGAGGTTGGAGGCCGTCAGGACGACCATGACGATCAGGGCCCAGCCCCACTGAGGGACGGCGGGCACCCAGCCGGCCAGGATCTTGGCCCCGGCGGTCGCCTCCACGGCGAGCACCACGACCCAGAAGAACCAGTACAGCCAGCCGATGGTGAAGCCGGCCCAGCGGCCCAGCGCCCGGTCGGCGTAGGCGGAGAAGGAGCCGGACGTCGGGTTGGCCGCTGCCATCTCGCCCAGCATGCGCATCACGAGGACGACGAGGACGCCGACGAGCGCGTACGAGACGAGGATGCCGGGGCCGGCGGCGGCGATGCCGGAGCCGGAGCCGACGAAGAGACCGGCGCCGATGACACCGCCGATGGCGATCATCGACAGGTGCCGGTTCTTGAGCCCCGGCTTCAGGCCGGGTTCGGTGGGCGGACTCTGGGTGAGCGTTGAGGTCATCGCGACATCCATGAGAGGAGTGGGGACGGTGACCGGGAAATTAGTTCAGTACGATCCAAAAGAACAAGACTTGTTTAACTGTTCATCGTGCTCTATTTTACGGGCAACGCGGAGCCGCTACGTCCGTAGGAGCCCCATGCACATCTCACGCGGGCCGTGACCCCGCTCAGCAGGCGGTTAAGGTGACGTCGTGGCCAAGACAGCGGGGAAGTTCGTCTCCGGGGTGCTCGACGTCCGCGCCCTGCCCGGCAGGGGACAGACCGGATCGGAACTCGTCCGCTCACGGATCGCCCTGCGGGTGCGCCTGAGGTCCGAGACACCGGGAGACCGGCTGCCCGACGTCGGCGTCCTGGCCGAGGAACTCGGCATCGGTGAGATCACCGTCCGCCGGGCCCTGGAGGGCATGTGCCAGGACGGTCTGCTGGACCGTCGGCGCGGCAGGGCCGGCGGAACCTTCGTCGCCCAGGACTGGGACACCGTCGTGGCCGTGATGCACGACCCCGACGAGGCGGCCTCACTGGACGCCGTCCACGCGCTGCTGGAATGCGGTCTCGTCTCCCACGCCGTGGGCGAGGTGCCGCAGGACAGGCTCGACGGACTGCGGGCGCTGACCGACGAACTGGACCGCACCGACGCACCGGACCGGTTGCTCGAACTGGAGACCCGCTTCCACCTCGACCTGGCCGAGGCCCTCGGGGGCCCCGGCATCCGCGAGTTCGCCGCCGACCTGCTCGGCCGCCAGTGCCTGCTGCTGCCCGTCCCGACCCCCGAGGTCGTACGGGCACGCAACCGCCACCACTGCGACCTGCTCGACGAACTCGCCCGCGGCGCCATGGCCCCCGCGGTGGCCGCGGTCAAGGCCCACCGCGACGCCGGAACGACCTGAGGCCCGCCAAGCCCCCGCCACCG
>NZ_WVUG01000432.1 GCF_017614965.1 Streptomyces griseorubiginosus
ATGCTGGGGGGCGGGGCACCCCGGACCTGAACCCCGGGGTGGCCCGCCGGATGGCAGATTGTGCCACATCGGCATAGCCTGCCGGTGTGAGCAGCCCCACCCCCTCCTCGAACTCCCGTGGAACCTCCCGGCAGGCCGCCGCCACCCTCACCGAACGGCGCAAGGCGGCCACCAGGATGGAGATCGCCCGAGCGGCGGCCGGACTGTTCGTGAGACAGGGCCTGCGCGCCACCCGCGCCGAGGACATCGCCCAGGCAGCCGGGGTCGCGCCGCGCACGTTCTATCGCTACTTCGCCACCAAGGAGGAGGCCGTCGCCCCCCTCTACGCGGCCGGCGCACACCGCTGGGTGGAGGCGGTCACCGGGGCCCCCGCCCACCTCTCCGTCCCCGAGGCCCTCGAACACGCGGCCCGCCACACCTTCACCCCGGGCGCCGGCGTCTCCGCTTCCTCCTGGGAACTGGTCCGCACCCTCATCCGCCTCACCGACACGAGCCCGGCCCTGGGGAAGGTCTGGGCGGAGGTCTGCCGGGACTCGGAGGGCAGGTTGGGGGAGGCGCTGGCGAGGAGGCTCGGCGCCTTGGACAACGTTGGCACGGCCTCTGGTACGTCCCCGGGTGCAGCTTCCGGTGCGTCCCCGGGTGCAGCTTCCGGTCCGTCCCCGCGACTGCGGTTCGCCGCAGCGGTGGCCGGTGCCGCGGTGCGGGTGGCCGTGGAGGCTTGGGCGGCGAGCGACGCCCCGACCACGGGCCCGAACGGACCGGCGGCGATGGCACTGAGAAACCTCGACGCGCTACGGGACTTCCCGTGGAGGGAGTTCACGAAGTTCACGGAGGAGCCTGGTTAGGGCTCGGGGCTAGCCTGCCGCTCTCACCAACCGGCCCCCCAACTCCCGTACGCACTCCACGAGTTCCGCAGGTTCCCGGACCGTGAACTCAAGACCCGTCAGGACCAGCCGGACCGCCGTCCACTCCATCGCGTCGCTCACGGTGGCCCGCAGTCGGCAGGAGCCCGAGTCCAGCGGCTCCGGCGTGCCCAGCCACGTCGGCAGCTTCGCCGCGGCGACCTCCGCCGGCGCGGCGAAGGTGACCTCGAAGTCGTAGGACTCCTGCTGCCGTTGCATGGAGCGGCGCAGGTACTCGGCCGCGCTCCCGGTCGGCAGCTCCCGCGGAGCGAACCGCGCGCCGGTCGCGAACGGCTCGCTCACCCGGTCGACCCGGAAGGTCCGCCAGTCGGCGCGATCGAGGTCGTACGCGACCAGGTACCACCGCCGCCCGGCCGAGACGAGCCGGTACGGCTCCGTCACCCGTCGCGTCTCGGTGCCGTCCTTCGCCCGGTAGGCGAACCGCAGCCGCTCCCGCCCCGCCACCGTGGACGCCATCACGGTCAGCGTCTCGGGCGCGATGCTCGCCCCGTCCCCGCTGGTCAGCGGCATGGTGGCGGCCTGGAGCGTGGAGACGCGGTGCCGCAGGCGCGAGGGCAGCACCTGTTCCAGCTTGGCCAGCGCCCGTACGGACGCCTCGTCCACCCCCTCCAGCGCGTGCCCGGCGCCCGCGCGGAGACCGACCGCGATGGCCACCGCCTCCTCGTCGTCGAGCACGAGCGGCGGCATCGCCTTCCCCGCGATCAGCCGGTAGCCGCCATCCGAACCCATCGTGGCCTGCACGGGATAGCCCAGCTCGCGCAGCCGTTCGATGTCGCGCCGCACCGTGCGCCGGGAGACCCCGAGCCGGTCGGCGAGCTCGCCGCCGGGCCATTCGCGGGGCGTCTGGAGGAGGGAGAGGAGCTGCAGCAGTCGTGCCGGGGTGTCCGTCGTCATGAGTTCGAGGATGCCGTACGACTAGGACACGATCTGACCTACTGGGGTCGTAGCTTCACGGTATGACCTCCACCGAAACGCCTGACGTGAGTTCTGCCGTGAGTTCCGACGCGTGTGCAGCCGTCGTAACGGACCGGCGTCGCTGGTTCGCGCTCGCGATCGTGATGACCGCGGCCTTCATGGATCTCGTCGACGTCACGATCGTCAACATCGCGATCCCGTCCATCCGGCGGGAAGCGGGCGCCTCCTTCAGCCAGATCCAGTGGATCACGGCCGGCTATGCGCTGGCCTTCGCCGCCGGCCTGATCACGGGTGGTCGCCTGGGTGACATTCACGGCCGCAAACGGCTGTTCCTGGTCGGTATCGGCGGTTTCACGCTCGCCTCGGCGCTGTGCGGCTTCGCCGCGAACCCGGAGATGCTGGTCGCCTCACGGATCATGCAGGGCGGCATGGCGGCGATGATGGTGCCGCAGGTCCTCTCGATCGTGCACGCGACCTTCCCGGCCCATGAGCGCGGCAAGGTCTTCGGTCTGTTCGGCGCGGTCGTCGGCCTGGGCGCCGTGACCGGCCCGCTGCTCGGCGCCCTGCTGACCGAGTGGAACCTGTTCGGCCTCGAATGGCGCCCCATCTTCCTCATCAACCTGCCCGTCGGCATCGCGGGGCTCGTCCTCGGCAGCCGCTTCATCACCGAGTCCAAGGCACCGCGCGCGCTGAAGCTGGACCTCGTCGGCGTCGCGCTGGTGACACTGGGCCTGCTGATGCTGCTCTACCCGCTGACCCGTGGCCGCGAGCTGGGCTGGCCGCTGTGGGGGTACGGCTCGATGGCGGGCGCGGTCGTGGTGTTCGGGACGCTGGTGGCGTACGAACGCCGGAAGGCGGCACGGGACGGTTCGCCGCTGATCGAACTCTCCCTGTTCCGGGTGAAGAGCTTCGCGGCGGGGATCGCGGTGCAGACGGTCTTCGGCGTCGCGCTCGGTGTGTTCTTCCTGGTGTGGACGCTGTACATGCAGATCGGCCTGGGCTGGAGCCCGCTGCGGGCCGGGCTGACCGGCGTGCCCTTCTCGATCGCCGTCTCCACGGCGGCGGGGCTGTCCGTGCAGCAGCTGGTACCGCGGTTCGGCCGCAAGGTGCTCCAGGCGGGCGCGCTGCTGATGGCCCTGGGCGTGCTGCTCTACATCGCCGAGTCCGACCGGTACGGCCTCGGCATCGCCTCCTGGCAGATGGCCCTTCCGCTGGTCGTGATGGGCGTCGGCATGGGCCTGATCGTCGCCCCGCTGACGGACGCGGTGCTGTCCGAGGTGCCGCGCGAGCACGCGGGATCGGCGTCGGGCCTGATCAACACGGTCCAGCAGATGGGGAACGCGCTCGGACTCGGACTCGTGTCGGTGGTCTTCTTCGGCGAGATCGGCGACCGGCTGACCCGCACCCAGGTGGGCCCGGCCTTCGTGAACGCCTTCCAGCACGCGCTGGTGTGGGTGGCGGTGGTCATGGGGTTGATCTTCATCCTGATGTTCGCGCTGCCGAAGCGGCCGGCCCAGCATGTGGAGGGGGCGGACGCGGTGGATGGCGTCGCTGGTGTCACTGGTGTCGCTGATGTCACTGGTGTTGACGGCGGGGACGGTGGTGCCGGTGCCGGTGCCGGTGCCGGGCTCAGGTCGGGGCAGTCGGAGGAGCAGCAGCCGTCGCTGGTCGGGTGAGGTGAGCGTCGCCCCAGGTCGGAACGGTCGTCAGGGCCCGTCCTCGCATCGCGAGGGCGGGCCTTCGCCGTGCCGTCCCCGGCGTTCCCTCGGGCCAGGGGCGCCCGTATGTGTCCGACTGATGCCCGAACCTGTTTACTTTCCGGAAATCCGGGCGTAGCCTCCCGAGTGAAGCCACAAGTTCGGGCATCAATCGGAAACGGTCGGACATCGGGGCACCACGGTGACCGGGGTCAGCCGGTTCTCGGACCGGAGGGGAACGGACATGTACGCACCGGAGCGGCAGCAGGAGATCCTCCGGCTCGCCCGTGACGGCGGCCGGGTGGACGTCGTGTCGCTGGCCGAGGAGTTCCAGGTGACGGCGGAGACGATCCGCCGGGACCTGAAGGCCCTCGACCGCGCCGGCCTGGTCCGCCGCGTGCACGGCGGTGCCATCCCGGCCGGACGTCTCGACTTCGAACCGGACCTCGCCGAACGCGAGGGCACCTCCACCGACGAGAAGGACCGCATCGCCAAGGCCGCCGTAGCGGAACTGCCGACCGAGGGCACCCTGATCCTCGACGCCGGTACGACGGTGGCCCGCCTCGCGGCCGCCCTCCCGCTGGAATCGTCCCTCACCGTCGTCACCCACAGTCTCCCCATCGCGGCCCGCCTCGCGGACCACCCCGGCATCCAGCTCCATCTGGTCGGGGGGCGCGTACGGCACCGTACGCGCGCCGCCGTGGACGCCTGGGCGCTGCGCGCCTACGGCGAGATCCGGGCGGACGTCCTCTTCGTCGCGGCCAACGGCTTCTCCGCCGACCACGGCCTGACCACGCCCGACCTCGCCGAGGCCGCGGTCAAGCGCGCGGCCGTCGCCGCAGCCCGCCGCGTGGTGCTGCTCGCCGACTCCTCCAAGCACGGCCAGGAACACTTCGCCCGCTTCGGCGACCTGAGCGACGTGGACCTGCTGATCACCGACAGCGGTCTGAGCCAGGACGACGCCGTCGCCATCGAGCGCGGCGGCCCGGAAGTGGTGCGCGCATGATCCTCACCGTCACCCCCAACCCCTCCCTCGACCGCACCTACGAGGTCCCCTCCCTGGAGCGCGGCGAGGTCATCCGCGCCACCGGCGAACGCATGGACCCCGGCGGCAAGGGCGTGAACGTCTCGCGCGCCGTCGCGGCCGCCGGACAGCGCACGGTCGCCGTCCTGCCCCTGGGTGGTGCGCCGGGAGCGCTCGTCGCGGACCTGCTCGACGCACAGGGCATCGAGGTCGCGCCGGTCCCGGTCGCCGGAGCCACCCGCTCCAACATCGCGCTCGCGGAGGCGGACGGGGTACTGACCAAGATCAACGCGCCGGGCCCGGAGCTGTCCGCGGAGGAGCAGGAACTGCTCCTGGAGACGGTGCGCGCACAGTCCCGGGACGCGGGCTGGATCGCCTGCTGTGGAAGCCTTCCGCGTGGGCTCGCGCCGGCGTGGTACGCCGACGTCGTCGCGCGGGCGCACGCCGGGGGCGCGCGGATCGCCCTGGACACCTCGGGGCGCGCGCTCCTGGAGGCGCTGCGCGAGCGGCCCGACGTGGTGAAGCCGAACGCCGAGGAGCTCGCGGAAGCCGTCGGGCGCCCCCTGGCGACGGTGGGCGACGCGGTGAAGGCGGCCGAGGAGTTGCGCGAGATGGGCGCGCGCGCCGTGCTCGCGAGCCTGGGCGCCGACGGGCAGCTGCTCGTGGACGGCGCGGGCGCCTGGTTCGGCAGCGCACGCGTGGACGCCGTCCGCAGCAACGTGGGCGCCGGCGACTCGTCCCTGGCCGGCTTCCTGATCGCCGGCGGCAGCGGCCCGAAGGCCCTCGCCTCGGCGGTGGCCCACGGCGCGGCAGCCGTCCAGCTGCCGGGCAGCGTCATGCCGACCCCGTCCGACCTGAACCCGGCGGCGGTCACGGTGACGACCGAGGTACCGATGGACCGCGCACTGACGGAGCCGGTGTCATGAGCGTTGGTACGACGCCCGGGACGGTGCTCGGTGTGGCGCGCGGGGCGGCGCTCGGCGTGGCGCCCGGGACGGCGCTCGGCGTGGCGCGCGGGACGGTGCTCGGTGTGGCACGCGGGACGGCGCTCGGCGTGGCGCCCGGGACGGTGCTCGGCGTGGCGCGTGAGACGGTGCTCGGTGTGGCGCGCGGGGCGGCGCTCGGCGTGGCGCGTGAGACGGTGCTCGGTGTGGCGCGCGGGGCGGCGCTCGGCGTGGCGCGCGGGGCGGCGCTCGCTGGGGCGCGTGAGACGGTGCCGCGCGCCGCCCCTTTGATCACCGCGCCGTCCACTGCAGTACCGGCCACGGCGTTCCCCGATCCGGCTCTCGAACGGCGAGGCTCCCCGTCACTCGCCACGAACGACGGGAGGCAGGGGCACCTGAGCCGTCCTGCCGCCCCGAGCAGGCGGGGTTTCCCCGGCCCCGCCTCTATCGGCACCGAGATCCTCCCCAC
>NZ_WVUG01000433.1 GCF_017614965.1 Streptomyces griseorubiginosus
GAGGCGGTGGGAGAGGAGCGGGGGCATCTCCTCGGGGCCGTCGAGGAGGAGCAGCAGGGGGCGTTGGGCGGCGCGGGCGATGGCGGCGAGGCGGGTCGGGCCGGTGTCGCCCAGGTCGTTCGCGTGGGTGGCTTCCGACGCGGCGACGATGCGGGCGGCGCGGGCCAGTGCGCGGCTCGCGGCGTCGGCGACGGACGTGTCGTCGCCGCACAGGTCGGCTCCGCGCAGCCACAGCGTGGGGGCGGGTTCGGCGCGGTGGTGCCGGCGTGCGGCGAGAGCCGCGAGTTCCGTCGTACGGCCGCTGCCCGGGGAGCCGACGAGGCCGAGGACCGGAGAGGACCCCTGTCCTTCCGCGAAGGCCGTCAACTGCCTTGCCGGCTCGGCCCGTTCCACCGGCTGTACCGGCTCCGCCCGACCGGTCGGTGTCCCCGACGGGCCGTCCTGGCCCACCGATGTGGCCGTCAGCTCCAGTACGCCCGCCAGGTTGAGGTCGGCTCCGTAGGCGGGGACCGTGGCCGCGTTGCGGGCGAGGAGGTCGGCCAGGGCACCGTCGGTCCCGGGGCGCAGGGGGACGGCGTACCCGGTGTCGCGGTGGCCGGACCGGAGTGCCGTGCCGAGGACGGCGACGACGGCGCCCGTCTCGGCGTCCAGGACCGGGCCTCCGGCGGCGCCCCCGCCGAGCCGCAGCGCGTCCTGGCCGGCGGTGCCGATGGCCAGTTCCAGGGCGTCGGCGATGAGGCGGTAGCGGTCCGTCGCCGCGTAGGTGACGGAGGTCGCGGCGAGGACCCGGGCCTCGCGCCAGCGGCCGGCGGCGAGACGGACGTAGGTACCGGTCTCGACCCGGTCCCGGACGGTGATGGGGAGCGGGTCGACGGCCAGGCCCTCGGTGCGGACGAGGGCGAGGTCCAGCTCGGGGAGGGCGGTCACCGCCTCCGCCGGCACCAGGCAGGTGCGGTCGCCGCCCGCGTGCACCACCAGCCTGGGCAGCCCGTCGACCGCTTCGTGGCTGGTGACGACGGTGCCCTCGTGGTCGGCGACGAAGCCGGTGCCGCGGGGGCGCCCGGCGAGGTCGTGGATGCGGACGACCGCGGCCTCGAGGCTCTGCCGCTCCCCCGCGGCCCGTGACCGCGGCGCACCGTCCCTCGTATGCCGGGACCGCTCTCGTCCCGTCATGGCCGTCCTCCCCGCCGTACACCCGTTCCCTGGGTTCGACGGTAGGCGCGGGATGATCAGCGGGACAGATCACGTCGTGAACGCGCCCCCTTCCACTCCCTCGGTTCACTCCGAGCGCCTGCCCGGACGGGTGAACAGGCGGGGGTAGCTGGATACACCCTAGGGGTGGGGGAACCGAGGGGGGACCGTGGAGCGGCGTCGCAACCCCGTGAGCGCCGCTCCACGGGCGGGCAGCCTCGGTTCCGCCGGCGAAGTCGTCAGCCGAAGACGGCCAGGCTCTTCGCCTTGCCCTTCTGCGACTCGACGAGCGCGAGGAAGTGTCCCTCGGGGTCGAAGACGGCGACCGGGCCGGCGGTCGCGTACTCGTCGGGCATCTCCAGGCGGACGCCGTTCGTCAGCAGGCGGGCGCGCCCGGCGTCCACCTCCCAGCGGGGGAAGGCGGCGGTGGCGGCGTCCGCGATGGGCATGACCGTCAGCTGCTGCTGGAGTTCGTCGAGCGTCTTCGCCGAATCCAGCTTGTAGGGGCCGACGCGGGTGCGGCGCAGGGCGGTCAGGTGGCCGCCGACTCCGAGGCCGGCGCCGAGGTCGCGGGCCAGGGCCCGGATGTAGGTGCCGGAGGAGCAGACCACCGAGACGACCAGGTCCAGGACGGGGGTGCCGTCCTCGGCGACCGCGTCCCGGATGTCGTACACCGAGAAGGACGAGACGGTGACCGGGCGGGCCGGGATCTCGAACTCCTCGCCCTCACGGGCCCGTTTGTAGGACCGCACGCCGTTGATCTTGATGGCGCTGACCTTGGACGGCACCTGCATGATGTCGCCGGTGAGCTCCGCGATCCCGGCGTCGACGGCCTCCCGGGTGACCTTCGAGGCGTCGGCCGACCCCGTGATCTCGCCCTCGGCGTCGTCGGTCAGGGTCGTCTGGCCCAGGCGGATCGTGCCCAGGTACTCCTTCTCGGTCAGCGCGAGGTGGCCGAGGAGCTTGGTCGCCTTCTCGACGCCCAGGACGAGCACGCCCGTCGCCATGGGGTCGAGGGTGCCCGCGTGTCCGACGCGGCGCGTCTTCGCGATGCCGCGCATCTTGGCGACCACGTCGTGCGAAGTGAAGCCCGACGGCTTGTCGACGATGACAAGGCCGTCGGGCGTCTGGTTCCTCTGGGTCATTCGGCGGCGTCGTCCTCGTCCTCGCCCGGCTTCTTGTACGGGTCCGCCTCGCCCGCGTAGGTGGCGCCGGCCGAGACCTCGCGCACCTTCGCGTCGGACTGCCGGGCCTTGTCGAGGAGGTCCTCGATGGTCCGGGCGGTGTCGGGCAGGGCGTCGGCCACGAAGGTCAGCGTCGGCGTGAACTTCACGCCGGCCGCGGCCCCGACCGCGGAGCGGAGCACGCCCTTGGCGCTCTCCAGTCCGGCCGCCGCCGCGGCTCGCTCCTCGTCGTCCCCGTACACGGTGTAGAAGACGGTCGCCTCCCTCAGGTCCCCGGTGACCCGGGTGTCCGTGATGGTGACGTGCGAGCCGAGCCGCGGGTCCTTGATCCCGCGCTGCAGCTTCTGGGCCACCACCTCTCGGATGAGGTCCGCCAGCCTCTTGGCACGCGCGTTGTCGGCCACTGGTCCGTCTCCTTAGTAACTTCTCTTGCCGCTTGCTTCAGTCTTCGTCGCTGTGGAGCCTGCGTCGAACCGAGAGCAGTTCCACCTCGGGCCGCGCGGCGACCAGTCGCTCACAGCGGTCCAGTACGTCGGTGAGGTGCCCTGTGTCCCCCGAGACCACCGCCAGCCCGATCTCGGCCCTGCGGTGGAGGTTCTGGTTGCCCGTCTCCGCCGCGCTCACCGCGTACTTCCGCTGGAGTTCGGCCACGATCGGACGGACGAGAGAGCGTTTCTCCTTCAGCGAGTGGACGTCGCCGAGGAGCAGGTCGAAGGACAGAGTCCCCACATACATGTGTGTCCGGATGTCCCGCCGGTTCGGGGTACGGGCGCCACGCTTCGTCGCCGATACGGGAACCGTACACGCAACGGCCGGGGCCGATCGACGGAAATTCCGTGGAGGAACTTCCCCGCCGACCGGCCCCGATCGCGTGCTGGATCAGACGCGCGGCTTCTCGCGCATCTCGTACGTCGCGATGACGTCGTCCACCTTGATGTCGTTGAAGTTGCCGAGGTTGATACCGCCCTCGAACCCTTCGCGGATCTCGGTGACGTCGTCCTTGAAGCGACGCAGGCCCTCGATGTTGAGGTTCTCCGCGACCACCTTGCCGTCGCGGATGAGGCGGGCCTTGGTGTTGCGGCGCACCTCGCCGGAGCGGATGAGGACACCGGCGATGTTGCCCAGCTTGGACGACTTGAAGACCTCGCGGATCTCCGCCGTACCGAGCTCGACCTCCTCGAACTCCGGCTTCAGCATGCCCTTCAGGGCCGCCTCGATCTCCTCGATCGCCTGGTAGATGACCGAGTAGTACCGGACGTCCACGCCCTCGCGCTCGGCCATCTGCGCCGCGCGGCCTGCCGCGCGGACGTTGAAGCCGATCACGATGGCGTCGGAGCCCATCGCCAGGTCGATGTCCGACTCCGTGACCGCACCGACGCCGCGGTGCAGGACGCGGATGTCGACCTCTTCGCCGACGTCCAGCTGGAGCAGGGAGGATTCCAGCGCCTCGACCGATCCGGACGCGTCGCCCTTGATGATCAGGTTCAGCTGCTGGACCTCGCCGGCCTTCAGCACCTTGTCCAGGTCCTCCAGCGACACGCGGCGCGTGCGCTTGGCGAACGCGGCGTTGCGCTCACGGGCGGCGCGCTTCTCCGCGATCTGACGGGCCGTACGGTCCTCGTCCACCACGATGAAGTTGTCGCCCGCACCCGGGACGTTGGTCAGGCCCAGGACCTGGACCGGCGTCGACGGGCCGGCCTCGGCGACGTTGTTGCCGTTGTCGTCGAGCATGGCGCGCACCCGGCCGTAGGCGTCGCCCACGACCATCGTGTCGCCGACCCGCAGCGTGCCTCGCTGGACGAGGACCGTCGCCACGGCACCGCGGCCGCGGTCGAGACGGGACTCGATGGAGATGCCCTGCGCGTCCTGGTTCGGGTTGGCCCGCAGGTCGAGCGAGGCGTCGGCCGTCAGGATCACGGCCTCCAGCAGGGAGTCGATGTGCAGACCCTGTTTGGCGGAGATGTCGACGAACATGGTGTCGCCGCCGTACTCCTCGGCCACCAGGCCGTACTCGGTCAGCTGGCCGCGCACCTTGGTCGGGTCGGCGCCCTCGACGTCGATCTTGTTGACCGCGACGACGATCGGGACGTCGGCCGCCTTGGCGTGGTTGAGCGCCTCGACCGTCTGCGGCATGACGCCGTCGTTGGCCGCGACGACCAGGATCGCGATGTCGGTCGACTTCGCACCACGGGCACGCATGGCGGTGAACGCCTCGTGACCCGGGGTGTCGATGAAGGTGATCTTGCGCTCTTCGTCGTTGACCTCGGTCGCGACCTGGTAGGCACCGATGTGCTGGGTGATGCCGCCGGCCTCGCCCGCGATGACGTTCGTCTTGCGGATGGCGTCGAGCAGTCGGGTCTTACCGTGGTCGACGTGACCCATGACGGTCACGACCGGCGGACGGACGACCAGGTCCTCCTCGCCGCCCTCGTCCTCGCCGAACTCGATGTCGAAGGACTCGAGCAGCTCACGGTCCTCCTCCTCGGGGCTGACGATCTGAACCGTGTAGTTCATCTCGTCGGCGAGGAGCTGCAGGGTCTCGTCGGAGACGGACTGCGTGGCCGTGACCATCTCGCCGAGGTTCATCATGACCGCGACGAGGGACGCCGGGTTGGCGTTGATCTTCTCCGCGAAGTCGGTGAGCGACGCGCCGCGGGAGAGACGGATGCTCTCGCCGTTGCCGCGCGGCAGCATCACGCCGCCGACGCTCGGCGCCTGCATGGCCTCGTACTCCTGGCGCCTCTGCCGCTTCGACTTGCGGCCGCGGCGCGCGGGACCGCCGGGACGGCCGAAGGCGCCCTGCGTGCCACCACGACCGCCCGGACCACCGGGACGACCGCCGAAGCCGGGACGGCCACCGCCGCCGGCACCCGCACCGGGACCACCGGGACGGCCGGCGAAACCGCCGCCACCGCCACCGGGACCGCCGGGACGGCCGGCGAAGCCGCCACCGCCGCCGCCACCCGGACGACCGGCGAAGCCGCCGCCGCCCGGACGGCCGCCGCCACCGCCACCGGGACGACCGCCGCCACCGGGACCGCGGCCGCCGGGGCCACCGCCGCCGGGACGCGGGCCGGCAGCCGGACGCTGCGGCATCATGCCGGGGTTCGGACGCGGGCCGCCGGGGCCGCCGCCGGGACGGGGACCGCCCTGCGGACGGGGCATGCCGCCCGGGGTCGGACGCGGGCCGCCCGGAGCCTGCGGACGGGGACCGCCCGCAGCGCCCTGGGGACGGGGACCGCCCTGGCCCTGCGGACGCGGGGCGCCGCCGGGACGCTCACCGGGGCCACCCGGGCCGCCGGGACGCGGGGCACCGCCCGGACGGGGCGCCTGCGGGCGCGCCATGCCGGTGGAGCCGCCGGAGGTGAAGGGGTTGTTGCCCGGACGCGGACCGGCCGGACGAGCACCGGGACGCGGGGCCTGGCCACCCGGACGCGGGGCGCCGGGACGGTCACCGCGGTCGCCGCGACCCTGGCCGCCCTGGCCGGGGCCGCCGGGACGCGGGGCGCCCGGACGGGGAGTCTGGCCGCTGGGGCGCGGGGCGCCCGGACGCGGGCCGGAGCCCTGGGAGG
>NZ_WVUG01000434.1 GCF_017614965.1 Streptomyces griseorubiginosus
GTGGGTCGGGGGCTGCGGGGGTGGATGTGGTTGCGCTTCGGTGGTGTCAGGTGAACAGGGGCTGCAGGGCCCGTTCCAGGTCTGCCGGCTCGTGGAAGTGGACCGTGTGCATGCCCAGGGCCTCGGCCGCTGTCACGTTCTCCTCGTTGTCGTCCACGAAGAGACAGCGGTCGGGGGTGGTGCCGGCCAGGTCGGCGGCCAGGTGGTAGATGCGCGGGTCCGGTTTGGCGAGGCCTACGCGGGCGCTGTTGACGACGTGGTCGGCGAGGTCGGCCAGGCCGAGGGAGGCGAGGTCGGACTCCAGTTCCAGGGCCGCGTTGGAGACCAGGATCAAGGGGACGCGGATGCGGGCCCGGCGCAGCAGGGCGACCACCTCGTCGTCCGCGTGGAAGGGGGACTCCAGGAGCGCCCGGGCCAGTTCGTACGCCGTCTGCGGCTCGGGGACCAGGCCGGCGAGGCCGTCCGCCACCGCCTCCGCCCACTCCTGCGAGGTGATCTCGCCGAGCAGCAGGGGAAGGTCCATGCCGGGGGCGAAGGCGATCTTCTTCGTCGTGCCCTCGGCTATGCCCGCCGCTCGCTCCAGCGCCTCGAGGCGGGCGGAGTCGAAGGTGCGGACGACGTTGTCCACGTCGCACAGAACCGCCCCGAAGGGCGGTCTGGCGTTGTTGTTGTCAGTCACCCGAGACCGTGACCTTCTGGTCGTTGTTGAGCTCGTCCACCAGGGTCTTCACCTTCGCCTTGTCCCAGACGAGGTTGCCGCCGACCGAGCCGGAGATCGGCATGTTCATCGACTTGCCGTCGCCGCCGTTGACGCCCTTCATCGCCCAGAACATGGACGCCAGGTCCCACAGGCTCATGCCCTTGTCGACGGTGAGGGAGTCCAGGCCCGCGCCCATCGTCGGGTACAGCTTGAAGGGGTTGAGGACGGTGGAGGGGGTCGCCACCTGGTGGGCCAGGGCGGAGAGGAACTTCTGCTGGTTCTTGGTGCGCTGCAGGTCGCTCGCGGCGAAGGCGTGCCGGGTGCGGACGAAGGCCAGCGCCTGCTCGCCGTTCAGCGTCTGCTTGCCCGCCTTGAAGTCGGCGCCCGAGTACTTGTCCTTGAAGCCCTTGTCGATGTCGATGGTCACACCGCCGACCGCGTCCACGATGTTCGCGAAGCCGGCGAAGCCGATCTCGACGTAGTGGTCGATGTGCAGGCCCATGTTGGCCTCGACCGTGCGGACGAGCAGTGTGGGGCCGTCCTCCGCGTAGGCGGCGTTCAGCTTGGTCTGGCGGCCGGTGGCGGGGTAGAGCTTGCCGGAGGTCGACCCCTTGTACGAGGGGATCGTCACGTTCGAGTCGCGGGGCAGGGAGATCAGCACGTCGTCGCCGTTGTCAGCGACGTGCAGGATCATCATCGAGTCGGTGCGCTTGCCCTCGGCGGAGCCGGTGTGCAGCTTCTTCTTCTGCTCGGCGGACAGGCCGGCGCGGCTGTCGGAGCCGACGATCAGGTAGTTGGTGCCGTCGCCCGACGCGGGGCGGTCGATGACCTTGGACAGGTCGACGTCCCGGTGCAGCTTGGAGTCGGCCCAGAAGTAGGTGGCGACGGACGTCACGACCAGCACGGTGACCAGGGTGATCGCCGTCCACTTGATACGGCGCCGCCAGTTCGGCCGGGGCCGGACCGCGCCGGGGCCTCCGGGACCGCCCGGTCCGCCGCCGCCCGGCGACCCGTAGACGTGGCCGGTGTTGTAGCCGCTGTCGTACCCGTCATAACCGGCGTCGTCGCCGTATCCCTGGCCGCCCTGGTACGAGGGCTGCTGGGGCACGCCGCCGCCGTACGGCGGCGCGGACGGGCCGGAGCCCCCGTACGCGCCCGAGGCGGGCCGGCGGACCTGCCGCATCACGCGGGCAGGGTCGGGCTGTGCGCTCGCGCTGCCGCGTCCGTAGCGGTTGCCGCGGTTGTCGTCTGACCATGCCTCGGGCCAATCATTCATGGGGCTTAGTGTGCCGGTGCTGGCCAGGTCCTTTACAAGGGTCGTAGGAAAATCAGGGCACGCCTGTTGCGAACCCAACACAAAGTCCGCAGATGTCACGTCGGCATAAGGTGGAGGCCATGACAGACCAGGCCGGCGTTGTGGAAACGGACAGCGCGGATATCCCGGGCAAGCCCACCTCGGCATCGCGGACCACGCTCAGCCACATCATGACGCACAACGACACCAACCTGTTGGGCACCGTGCACGGCGGGGTGATCATGAAGTTGGTGGACGACGCCGCGGGGGCCGTGGCCGGCCGGCACAGCGGGGGGCCCGCCGTCACCGCGTCCATGGACGAGATGGCGTTCCTCGAGCCGGTCCGGGTGGGTGACCTGGTGCATGTGAAGGCGCAGGTCAACTGGACCGGGCGGACCTCCATGGAGGTCGGGGTCCGGGTCCTCGCCGAGCGCTGGAACGAGTCGACGCCGCCCACCCAGGTCGGCTCCGCCTACCTCGTGTTCGCCGCGGTCGACGCCGACGGCAGGCCCCGCCGGGTGCCGCCGGTGCTCCCGGAGACCGAGAAGGACAGGCGCCGCTACCAGGAGGCCCAGATCCGCCGCACCCACCGCCTGGCCAGGCGCCGGGAGATCATGGAGCTGCGGGAGAAGCGGGCGGCGGAGGGCCTGGACGACTGAGCCCGGACGCCCGACGGCCCCCGGCAGGACGCCGGGGGCCGTCGGGGGCCTCGGGGGCCGTCGGGGTGTGGGTGTTACGGCAGGTTGCGGGCCATGACGATCCGCTGGACCTGGTTCGTGCCCTCGTAGATCTGCGTGCTTTACAGGTCGTACGACCCTGACCTGCACGAAGACCCTCCTAGAGAGGGCCTCCCAGCATTTCCCCATGATCGTCAACAGTCTGCGCAGGCCCGAGGCGCGCTGGAGGCCCCGCCGCCAGTCGCGCGGTATACGAGCAGGCCCGACGCAAGTTACGCGGTTTCCCGTTCCGTCAACCGTGATCGCTTGACCGGTGCGCACAGCCCTCGGGAGCATCAACCCAGAGGCGGGGTACTGGCAGCGGCACGGGAGAGGGGAACCCAGACCATGAAGGTCACCAAGCTGGTCAGCACGTGCGACATCAAGGACTGCCCGACGATCTACGCCACGGATCGCGGCACCTTCCTGGTACAGGGCGAGACGCCGACCAACCACGGGCTTCAGATTCCCGCGCACGAAACCCTGGTCGAGATCCCGATGGAACTGATCCAGAAGGCCATCCGTGACAACCTCATCTAGAACCCTCGGCGACCTCTTCGAGGCATTCGAACGCGAGGCATTCCGGCTGGAGACCCTGGACGACTACAGCAAGTCCGGGAGCGTCGACGCCTATCAGGCATTCCTGGCCGGGGAGGCACAGCCAGACGACTACAACGCAGGCTGGATCGAAGAACTACGCTCGCACACAGAGAAGGGGAAGCGGGTATACCGGGTCCATATCCTGTCCCGCCCGCTCACGGACTATCTCAGGTTCGAACTCGGCTGGGGCTACCACAAGAATGTGAGCGGGGGTGAAGAGTTCTTCATCCTCGACATCACCGACAAACCCAACCCCCTGGAGAACGTTCCGGATTTCTGGTTCTTCGACTCCGAAGCCGTGGCCGTGATGAACTACGACGGAAGCGGAAAGTACCTGGGATCGGAAGTGCTACCGCCGGAACGGACAGCGGAATTCACGCGGTACCGTGATGCGGCTCTCGCGCACGCGGAATCGTTCACCGAATGGTGGGCCAAGTACGGGACGTGAACAGAGCACAGCTTGGAGCCGCGCTGCGGGCGCTGCGAGTGGCATCCGGCAAGGAAGCCAAAACAGTGGCCCGCAGCGCCCTCATGTCTCCGTCCAAGCTGTCCAAGATCGAGAATGCGAAGCTGGCACCCAGCGCGACGGACGTAGAGCGCATCCTGACCGCCATCGGTGTCTCGGACGAGGTCAAAGCGGAGTACGCGGAAGCCGCACGCGCGTCAGCGACGGAAGCGACGGCGTGGCGCCTGCTCAAGCGGATCGGGGTCCACAAGGGCCAGCAGGCCGCCAAGGCTCTGGAAGCCCAGATGTCTGTACTGCGGCTGTTTCAACCCGCGCTCGTTCCGGGCCTGCTCCAGACTCCCGAGTACATCAGGGCCATTCTGCAACGGCACAATCTGAGTGAAGACGCACTCACGCGAACGATCAATGGGCGGCTCGAACGGCAAGCGGTTCTCTACGACAACGCAAAGTCGCTCCGGTTCATCATCACCGAACCTGTTCTGCGCTGGCGCATCGTGCGACCGCAGATGATGGCCGCTCAGCTTGATCGCATCGTCTCCATTTCGCGGCTCTCCCACGTGGACATCCGGGTAGTCCCTCTGCGAATTCAGCAACATGACATCGCAAATCATGCCTTCGTCATCCGTGACGACCGCATGGTGACGGTTGAAACCGTCCATGCCGAAGTCGTCGTTACGGACCCGCGAGATGTGAGTCTCTACGTTGATAAGTTCGAAGGATTCGCGCGAGCCGCGCTGACCGGCGACGAAATGCGGGATCTGATCGACAGCATCCGCAACGACTTTTTGCGGGAACAGGAAACAGGCTAGAGGCGCAATCGTGGGCCGCCGAAGATGGGGGCCATGGTGAGCGGCAGCATGGTGCAGAAGAGCGACCCCGGCCCCGAAGGCGCGGACCTGGCGCCGAGTTCGGCTCTGCGCTGGCCTCGGTGTGAGTGCGGGAGCCCGAAGTGTCCTGACTACAAGCCCCCGCCGAATAGCCCGTCAGCGGGACTGAGCGGCAGAGTCGCCGCAGCCAACGCACGGAGCCGTAGGGGTGGGCTGTGAGCGTCAGAGCGGCTATGCGGTACGTCATGCACCGGATCATCGAGCATCCCGACACGGACGTGACGTTCGAGGCCGAGTGTCTGCACTGCGGTTGGAAGGCGACTCCCGCCGATGACTCGGCCTCCGTCGACGTGGAGTGCATGAGCCACACGGGACGGTCCGGGCACGCCGGTTTCCGGCGCATCCGGACCTCGTTCGCCATGGTCGTTCGCGCCGAGTGAGACACCGCCCCTGCGGTGGAATCCCTGAACTCCCGCCCGGTATGGGCGGCGACGGTCAGTCATGGCCGTGATCAGTTGAGCAGGAAGGTGCAGTGATGCTGGACGGAAATGATCTGTACGCGCTCGACATCAACGGGGCGTCGTTCGTGAAGGCATGCGGCGGCCCCTGCACCGAAGGGTGCGTGACCCTGGCGCGGATCGGTGACGACGCCTGGGCCCTGGGTGACAGCAAGCGGCCGGACGCCCAACCGCTGCGGTTCACCACGGAGGAACTGGACGCGGCCGGTATCGACCCGGCGCACTTCGGCCTGAACGTCTGAGCCTCCCCCTCCCGCCAGCCGGGCCGGGTCCTCCTGTCTCTGGGTCCGGCCCGGCTGGCACTCCTCGGAACGGAACGACTGGTGCACCACCACGGCTATCTATGGACCGGCCCGAAAGAGCGTTTCGACAATGAGGCCCTGCGGCGACCTCCACATCCTGAGCCGCCCCCGGCCGGAAGCAGGCCAGAACTGATCCAGCGTTACCGGGAGGTCGCAGCGGAGTTCCCGACCGTCGACCTGCCGCCCCTTGAAACGGCGTACTGGCTGATCAAGCCCCGTTCCATCGTTCGTGGCACATGGGAGGAAGCCAAGGAGGCTGCAACCTGGCTCGGTGAGCGGCTGGCCGAGTACGCGCCCCGGTTCGCGGCGGAACGGGACCGAGACACCACCCACCTAGGGCGTGTTTTAGAAGTCGGTGACCTGTCTGGTTGGCCGTCCGGGGAAGCCGCGGGCGGCCATCCAGATGGTGAGGTCGCGGGCGATGTCGTTGATGCTCGTCGCCGTGGTGACCTCGTGCTCG
>NZ_WVUG01000435.1 GCF_017614965.1 Streptomyces griseorubiginosus
GGTGCGGGGCATCGGGGGCTCCTGACCGACGTACAGGACGGTGTACGTCTCCCACGGGACCACCGCCTCCGACAGCCCACCACCGAGCCGGGCCGTACGGGTTACGAGGGCCGTTAATCCCTCGCGGCCGCGGCCGCCCCCGCGCTACGGTCGCCGTCATGCAGCGCGCCCAAGTCTTTTCCACGACGACGCCGGAGAACGTCCCGGCGCGCTGACCACTGGACTGGATGTCCGAAGCCCCGGGGCGGGTGCCCCGGGGCTTCGTCATGCGTCGCCCGGGTCGCCCGTCCCTCCCGAGTGAGGAGGAGGATCATGCACGACCACCGACGTCTCGGCCGTGAACTGGCGCTGTTCGACACCGATCCGCTGATCGGCGCGGGGCTGCCGTACTGGCTGCCCGACGGCGCGACCGTGCGGCACGTGCTGGAGGAGTACGTGCGGGGGCTGGAACGGGCGGCCGGGTACCGGCACGTGTACTCGCCGGTCCTCGGCAAACGCGAGCTGTACGAGATCTCCGGGCACTGGGCGCACTACGGCGACGACATGTTCCCGCCGATGCGGCTGGGCGGCGAGGAGGTCGTGCTGCGCCCGAGCCTGTGTCCCCACCACGCCCTGATCTACCGCTCCCGCTCCCGCAGCTACCGCGAACTCCCCTTGCGCATCGCCGAGTTGGGCGGCATGTACCGCTCCGAGCCGTCCGGGGTGCTGGGCGGGCTGACCCGGGTGCGGTCCATCCAGCTCAACGACGCCCATGTCTTCTGCACCCTTCAGCAGGCGGTGCAAGAGGCGCGCGGGGCCCTGGAGTTGATCGGGCGGGCCTACGCGGACCTGGGCATCCGAGCCGCCCGATACCGTCTCTCCCTCCCCGGCGAGGGCGGCAAGTACGTCGCGGATCCGGCCCTTTGGGAACGGGCCACCGCCCTGCTCCGCGAGGTGCTGGACGGGGCCGGCCTCGCCTACGACGCGGTCGAGGGCGAGGCCGCCTTCTACGGCCCCAAGATCGACGTGCAGATCGCCGACCCGGCCGGGCGCGAGTCGACCCTGTCCACCGTGCAGATCGACTTCCACCAGCCCGAACGCTTCGACCTGCACTACATCGGCGCGGACGGGGCGAGGCACCGGCCGGTCATGGTGCACCGCAGCGTCATCGGCAGCATGGAGCGGGCGGTCGCGCACCTCGTCGAACAGCACGGCGGCGCCTTCCCCGCCTGGCTCGCCCCCGTCCAACTGGTGGTGCTGCCGGTGTCCGAGCGGCAGCGCCCGCAGGCGCAGGCCCTCCTGACCAGGGCCCTCGCCCGTGGCCTGCGGGCAGAGGTCGCCGGTCCCGAACACGGTTCCCTCGGCGCCCGTGTCCGGGCCGCCCGTCTGGTCCCCTACCAGGCGGTGATCGGCGAACAAGAGGCGACCGAGGGCCTGGCAGCCCCGCGCCTCAGGGACGGAACCCGCCCCGGAGCCCTGCCGGCGGAGGAACTGCTGCGCCGGATCGACGCCCAGGTGGCAGCGAGGAGTACCGCGTTGTGGGCGCCCGCACAGACGCGAGCCAGGGCTTAAGGTCGGTCCCGTACCGATGGTGTGGTGAAGAGGGAGTCCGCTGTGACCGGTCAGCCCGTTCCGGTGATCATCGACTGTGACACCGGTGTCGACGACGCCCTCGCCCTGCTCTTCGCCGTGCGGCACCCGGGGATCGATCTGCGGGCGGTGACCTGTGTCGCCGGGAACACGGACGTGGACGGCGTCGTGCGCAACACCCTCACCGTGCTGGAGCAGGCCGGCGCCCCGGAGATCCCCGTCGGACGGGGCGCCGAGCGGCCGTTGATCGAGCCGGTGCGCACGGCACGGCATGTGCACGGGGTGGACGGCATGGGCGACATCGGTCTGCCCGCGCCGACCCGTGCCCCGGCCGACGTGGACGCCGTGACGCTGCTGCGCCGCGAGATCCTCGCCTCGCCGCGCCCGGTGACGCTGGTCCCGACGGCGCCCCTGACCAACATCGCGCTGCTGCTGCGGACGCACCCGGACGTGGTCCGCAACATCGAGCGGATCGTCTTCATGGGCGGCGCGGTCGCGACCGGGAACGCCACGGCGGTCGCCGAGTTCAACGTCTGGCACGACCCGGAGGCCGCCGCCGTCCTGCTCACCGCCGGCGTGCCGATCACCATGTACGGCCTCGACGTGTTCCAGCGGGTCGTGGTGCCGGGCGCGGACGTACGACGGCTGCGGGCGAGCGCGGAGCCCGGCACCCGCCTCGCCGGTGAACTCCTCGCCCACCGCCCGTCCTCGCCCGACCCCGACAGCGGCGAGACCTCGGGCGGGCTCGGTGACGCGGGCGCCGTCTGCTCCGTCGCCGACCCGGCCGGCATCACCACCAGCCTGCTCCCCGTCGAGGTCTCCCTCGCCCCCGGACCCACCCGGGGTCAGACGATCGTCGACCGCCGCGCCCGCCCCGGCGAGTCCGAGATCCACGAGGGCGCCCGCGAACAGCCCCTGGTCGACGTGGCCCTGGACGTGGACGTGCCCCGCTTCGTCAAGCTGTGGCTGTCGGCGGTCGAGAGGCAGTGACGGCGCGCCGGCCGGCAAGGACGGTGCGGCTCACGGGGTTTCGGCCGTCCGCACCGACCACTTCTGTTCCACCTTCGCCACCCGCCAGTAGGTCAGCGCCGCCGCCCACACCACCACGAACAGGCCGACGATGACGTAGCCGACGTTGTCCAGGTCGAGGCCGGCGATCCAGCCCGTGACCGAGTCGGTCAGGTCGAACTTCTCGTGCAGGACGCCCACCAGCTCGATCGTGCCGATGAAGAAGGCCACGGCGATGGACAGACCGGTGATGGTCAGGTTGTAGAAGACCTTGCGGACCGGGTTGGAGAAGGCCCACTGGTAGGCGAAGTTCATGAACGTGCCGTCCAGCGTGTCGAACAGGCTCATCCCGGCCGCGAAGAGCAGCGGCAGGCACAGGACCGCGTACCAGGGCAGCCCCGCCGCCGCGCCGGAGCCCGCCATCACCATCAGCGTGACCTCGGTGGCGGTGTCGAAGCCGAGCCCGAAGAGGAAGCCCAGGGGGTACATCTGCCCCGGGCGGGTGATCGACCTGGTGAGGCGGCCGAGGATCCGGTTCATGAAACCCCGGGAATCCAGGTGGGCTTCGAGTTCCGACTCGTCGTACGTCCCCTCCCGCATCGCCTTGAAGACCTTCAGGATGCCCATCAGGGCCACCAGGTTGAGCGCGGCGATGACGTAGAGGAACATGCCGGAGATCGTCGTACCGAGGAAGCCGAGCACCTTGTGGGTGCCGGAGTTCTCGTTCATGACCTTGCCGGCGAGCGCCGTGCCGCCCGCGATCATCGCGGCCAGCACCACGACCACGCTGGAGTGCCCGAGCGCGAACCAGAAGCCCACCGACACCGGCCGTTTGCCGTCGGCCATCAGCTTGCGGGTGGTGTTGTCGATCGCGGCGATGTGGTCGGCGTCGAAGGCGTGCCGCACGCCCAGGGTGTAGGCGGTGACGCCGAGGCCGATGCCGAAGGCCTTGGAGCCGACCTCGTAGTGGCCGGGGACGACGAGGAGGAAGAGGATCCCGAAGGCGACGACGTGGAGGGCGGCGATCACCGCCACCAGCCCCACGGTCTTGACGGTGTCCTCGCGCCGCCAGCGGAAAGAAGCAGCGTCGGTCATGTTCACGCTCCAGCACCTCGTGGATCACTTCGTGAGATGCCGTGGCCGGTCTCCTGGCTGACGGGTCGTGCGTCCCCGGTCCGCCTTCCCGGCCGTGGTGAAACGGCCAGTGGCTGTCCCCTGCGGGACGTGGACCGGTGACTTCCCGATCACAGTGGCGAGGGCCGCGTCGGCATCGCACCGACTTCCCGAACACCACGGCCCGCCCACCGTAGGGGGGAGCGGCCCTTCCTGCATAGCTGCGTACCTGTGCAGGTATCGAAGATCACAGAGGCGCGCCTGCGAGGATGTGCGCATGCATCTCGTCCCGGCCGACCGCGCGGAGCGCCGCACCATCGACGGCCACCGGGTGTGCGACGCCATCGCCGCCATCGGTGACGAGGCCCATGTGCGCACCTGGGCCGACCGCTTCTCGCTGCTCGCCGACCCCAAACGGCTCGCGCTGCTGCTCGCCCTGCACCGCACCGGCCCGCTCGCCGTCTCCGACCTCGCGATCGCGACCGGCATGAACGACCCCGCCGTCTCCCAGGCCCTGCGCCTGCTGCGCGCGGCCGGGGTGGTCACCGGCGAGAAGGAGGGCCGCGTCGTCCGCTACCGCCTGGTCGACGACGACACCCGCCTCCTCCTCAAACACTGCGCAGCCGACGGCCCGTGACGGCCGCCGTCGGCCGGTGGGGGCCGACGGTTCGTGAGGGGGTGCCGGGCGCATGACCGGCACCGCACACGGTCGGTGCCGTGCGCGACGAACGCCCCGGAGCGGGGGATCTCCGGGGCGTTCGTCTTCGGGGGGTGGCTCAGGAGCGGGCGCCGCGGCGGCGCTTGCTCGCGACGACGATCGCCGCGCCGCCCGCCAGGAGCGCCGCCGCGCCGCCGACGATCAGGCCGGAGTCGCTGCCGCCGCCGGTCTCGGCGAGGCCACCGCCACCGCCGTTCGGCGTGGCCGCCGGGACGGTGGTGGACGCCGAGGCGACCGGGGTGTCGGTCGAGGTCGGCGTGGACTCGGAGGCACTCGGCGTCGGGGTGGCGCTCTCGGAGGCCGGGGGCGTCGACGGCGGCGTGGAGGCCGGGGTGGAGGCCGGCGGGGTGCTCGGGGGCTGCGACTCGCTCGTGCAGTCCTTCGTACCGCCGTTCCAGGACGCGATCAGCTTGTCCTTGATGACCGCGTGGTCCGGGCCGGCCGGCAGGTCGCCGTGCTGGAACCCGTCCTTGGCGTCGAGCTTGCCGTCGAACCTGGTGGCGCCGCGGTAGAGGTCGATCTGCGCGAAGCAGCCCGCGTCCGGCACCGCGATGTCCAGCGAGTCGGTCTGCCCGGGCTTGACCGTCACGGTGTCGAAGTCGACGAAGACCTGCTGCCCCGAGGTCGCGAAGGTCGCGCCGTGGGCGAGGTAGGAGGCGAGCGAGGCGGTGCAGGTGGCGGCGTCACCGGCGGTACGGACCTTGATGTGGACCTTGCCGTCGTCGGTGGGCTTCAGCGTCTGGTCGTCGACCTTCACCGAGTCGTAGAAGTCCGTGCCGTCCAGCGAGAACTGGCAGCGGTCGGCCTCCGTCTTGGTGCCCGCACCGGTGCCGGGCTTGTAGGAGCCGCCGGCCTTCCAGCCGTCACCGCCCGGAGTTCCGCCGTGGGCCCAGGCGCCGGAGGCGGCGGCGACGGTTGCGGCGCACAGGGCGAGCGACGCGGCGCCCGTCCCCATCAGGCGGCGCACGGTGACACGTCTCGCTATGGACATGCGGATCCCCATCTTGGCGTGCGTGACCCGGGCACGGCGGCGCGGGACAGCATGCGGCGGCCGGCCGTGCCGGGGAGAATGGTCTGTGAGAACACCGGGCCCATTGGTCACATGCGCCTCAGTGCGCTCACATGGTGGATCTCCCGGCCGAACACTGTCAACCTGCGGTGACGCACCGAGAGTTCAACCAGCCATCACGATTACGCCACAGTAGGAACGGGCGGATCCGCTTCCGTTCGACCCCCCGAACCTCCTGCCCCGAAGGGCCGTACGACCGTTCCCGTAGGGCCGTACGACCTTCCCGCGGGGCCTATCCCACCGTCGGGCTGGGGCTGGCCGCGGTGCCTCCCGTGCCGGGCGAGGCCTCGCCGGGCAGGACCGGGGGCTGGGTGGTGGTGTCCACCGGCGGGGTGAGCACGACCTGGGGCTGGCC
>NZ_WVUG01000436.1 GCF_017614965.1 Streptomyces griseorubiginosus
ACCCCGTCCCGCCCCTGGGAGACCTCGTCATGCCCGAAAAGTCCAGGAAAGTCGCCCCCGAAGTGACCCGGAAGGCGACCCTCGCGCTCGCCGCCTCCGCCTCCCTCGCCCTCCTCGCCACCGCCTGTACCGGACAGTCGAGCTCGGGTGCGAGCGACGACGCCTCCAAGGACACGACCATCAACTTCTGGCACGCCTGGAGCGCGCCGAACGAGGTGGCGGCCGTGAAGTCGCTGATCGCCGGCTTCGAGAAGGCCCACCCCAACATCCACGTGAACGTCGTCGGCAACATGACGGACGACAAGATCAACCAGGCGCTGCGCACGGGCGGCGACAAGGCGCCCGACGTCATCTCCTCCTTCACCACCAACAACGTCGGCAAGTTCTGCTCCTCGGGCGCGCTGGTCGACCTCAACCCGTTCTTCAAGAAGGACGGCATCGACCCGGCGACGACGTTCCCGAAGGCGATGAACGAGTACACCCAGTTCAACGGCGACCGCTGCACGGTGCCGCTGCTGGGCGACGCGTACGGCCTCTACTACAACAAGACCGAGTTCAAGAAGGCCGGCATCGCTGGCCCGCCGAAGACCTGGTCGGAGTTCGAGGCCGACGCCAAGAAGCTGACGATCCCCCAGGGCGACACCTACAAGCAGCTCGGGTTCATGCCGGACTACCACGGCTGGGAGACGACGACCGAGCACTACTTCGCGCAGTTCTCGCCGACGTACTTCGACCAGAACGGCAAGTCCAACCTTGCCAAGGACCCGGCGTTCACCGCCGGATTCCAGCTGCAGAAGAAGCTCGTCGACGAACTCGGCGGCTTCAAGAAGCTGGAGACCTACCGCTCCACGCTCGGCGACGAGTGGGGCAAGAAGCACCCCTTCCACACCGGCCAGGTCGCCATGCAGCTCGACGGCGAGTGGCGGCTGGGGATGGCCACGGAGGCCAACCCGAAGCTGGACATCGGCGTCGCCCCGCTGCCCGTCCCCGACGACCAGGCAAGCCAGTACGGCAAGGGCTACATCACCGGCACCATCGCCGGTATCGCGGCCACCAGCAAGAAGCAGAACGCGGCCTGGGAGTTCGTCAAGTACATCACCACGGACACCGACGCGGTGGTGAACTTCTCCAACGGCATCCACAACGTGCCCTCCACGCTGGCCGCCCTGAAGTCCCCGAAGCTGAAGTACGACCCGCGCTTCAAGACCTTCCTCGACATCGCGGCGAACCCGAACTCGAACACCAGCCCCGCCTCGATCAACGGCGGCTCGTACCTGGTGACCATCCAGAACCTCGGCTACGACTACGAGAGCGGGAAGGTCACCGACCTCAAGGCCGGCCTGGAGAGCGCGGCCAAGCAGATCGACACGGACATCGCGCAGGCGAAGTAGTCCGACGATGAGCATCATCACCCTGGCGTCGAAGCGCCGCTCCCCCGGCCTCGCCGCGAAGCAGCGGAAGCAGGCGCTTCGCACCCTCGCCTTCATGTCGCCCTGGTTGATCGGCTTCGCGGTCTTCTTCGCGTACCCGCTGATCTCGACGGTCTACTTCTCGTTCATGCACTACGACGGCTTCAAGGCGCCGACGTGGAGCGGCACGAAGAACTGGACGTACGTCTTCGAGCACTACCCCTACTTCTGGCCCGCCCTGCGCAACACCCTGTGGCTGGTCGTCGTCATGGTGACCCTCAGGGTCGTCTTCGGGCTGGGCGTCGGCCTGCTGATCACCAAGATCAAGACGGGCGCGGGGGTCTTCCGCACCCTGTTCTACCTGCCCTACCTCGCCCCGCCGGTGGCCGCGACGATGGCGTTCGCGTTCCTGCTCAACCCCGGTACGGGCCCGGTCAACTCGATCCTGGAGAAGGTCGGCATCCCGGCCCCCGGCTGGTTCAACGACCCCACCTGGTCCAAGCCGGCCCTCACCCTGCTCGCCCTGTGGGGCATCGGCGACCTGATGGTCATCTTCATGGCCGCGCTGCTCGACGTCCCGCAGGAGCAGTACGAGGCCGCCGAGCTGGACGGCGCCTCGGCCTGGCAGCGGTTCCGGTACGTGACCCTGCCCAACATCTCGCCGATCGTGATGTTCGCGGTCGTCACCGGCGTGATCCAGACCATGCAGTACTACACCCAGCCGCTGATCGCCGGGAAGGTCGCCTCCGGCGTCATCCAGGGCGCCGGCACCCAGTTCGAGCCCGGCTACCCGGAGAAGTCCACGCTGACCCTCCCCCAGCTCGTCTACAACCTCGGTTTCCAGCGCTTCGACTACGGCTCCGCGTGTGTCGTCGCCCTCGTCCTGTTCGTCCTGTCCATGGTGTTCACCGCGTTCCTGATGCGGCGCCGGGGCGGTCTCAACCTGGCAGGTGACTGACCATGGCCCAAGTACTGGACAAGCCGGTGCAGGTGCACGCGCCGGTCTCCCCGGCCGAGCGCACGGCCCGCCGCAGGTCGCTCTTCGAGTGGATCGCCATCCACTCCCTCGGGGTCGCGGCCGCCCTCTTCTTCACCCTGCCGTTCGTGTTCGTGTTCCTGACCTCGCTGATGAGCGACAGCCAGGCGCTCAGCCGGGACCTGATCCCGCACACCTGGGAGTGGGCCAACTACAAGAAGGTCTTCGACACCCCGGGCTTCCTCACCTGGTGGAAGAACACGCTGATCTACGCGGGACTCGGGACGGTCCTCACCGTCGTCTCCTCCATCCCGGTGGCCTACGCGCTCGCCAAGTTCCGCTTCCGGGGCCGCAGTCTCGCCCTGATGCTGGTCATCTCGATGATGATGCTGCCGCCACAGGTGATCATCATCCCGATGTACCTGTTCTGGGCGAAGCAGCTGGACCTGTCGGGCACGCTGTGGCCGCTGATCATCCCGATGGCCTTCGGCGACGCGTTCTCCATCTTCCTGCTGCGCCAGTTCCTGCTGACCATCCCGAACGAGTACGTCGACGCGGCCAAGGTCGACGGCTGCGGCGATCTGCGCACCCTGCTCAAGGTCGTCATCCCGATGGCCAAACCGGGCATCGCCGCCGTCGCCCTGTTCCAGTTCTTCTACGCCTGGAACGACTACTTCGGCCCGCAGATCTACGCCTCGGAGAACCCGGGCGCGTGGACGCTGAGTTACGGCCTGGAGTCCTTCAAGGGCGCGCACCACACCGACTGGAACCTCACCATGGCCGCGACCGTGCTGGTCATGGCCCCCGTGATCCTCGTGTTCTTCTTCGCCCAGAAGGCGTTCGTCGAAGGCGTCACGCTCACCGGAGTGAAGGGTTAGACACTTCATGAAACTCACCGTGGTCGGCGGAGGGTCGACCTACACGCCCGAACTCATCGACGGTTTCGCCCGGTTGCGCGACACCCTGCCCATCGAGGAGCTGGTGCTGGTCGACCCGGCCGCCTCGCGCCTCGAGCTGGTCGGCGGGCTCGCCCGGCGCATCTTCGCCAAGCAGGGCCACAGCGGCCGCATCGTCACCACCTCCGACCTGGACGCCGGCGTCGAGGGCGCCGACGCGGTGCTGCTGCAGCTGCGCGTCGGCGGGCAGGCGGCGCGCGAGCAGGACGAGACCTGGCCGCTGGAGTGCGGCTGCGTCGGCCAGGAGACCACCGGCGCGGGCGGCCTCGCCAAGGCGCTGCGCACGGTGCCGGTGGTGCTGGACATCGCCGAACGGGTGCGCCGTACCAGCCCGGACGCCTGGATCATCGACTTCACCAACCCGGTCGGCATCGTCACGCGCGCGCTGCTGCAGGCGGGCCACAAGGCGGTCGGCCTGTGCAACGTGGCGATCGGCTTCCAGCGCAGGTTCGCGAACCTGCTCGGCGTCTCGCCCGCCGACATCCACCTCGACCACGTCGGCCTCAACCACCTCACCTGGGAGACCGGCGTCCGCCTCGGCGGCCCCGAGGGCGAGAACGCGCTGCCCAAGCTGCTGGCCGAGCACGGCGACGCCATCGCCGCCGACCTGCACCTGCCCCGCGAGATCCTCGACCGCCTCGGCGTGGTCCCCTCCTACTACCTGCGCTACTACTACGCGCACGACGAGGTCGTCCGCGAACTGCGCACCAAGCCCTCCCGGGCCGCCGAAGTGGCCGAGATGGAACGGCAGTTGCTGAAGATGTACGGCGACCCGGCCCTGGACGAGAAGCCGGAGCTGCTCGCGAAACGGGGCGGCGCGTACTACTCGGAGGCGGCCGTCGACCTCGCGGCCTCGCTGCTGGGCGCGGGCGGATCGCCGTACCAGGTGGTGAACACCTACAACCGTGGCACCCTGCCCTTCCTGCCCGACGACGCGGTGATCGAGTCGCAGGCGGCGGTCGGCGTGAAGGGGGCGACGCCGCTGCCGGTGGCCACCGTGGACCCGCTGTACGCGGGCCTGACGGCGAACGTCACCGCCTACGAGGAGCTGGCCCTGGAGGCGGCGCTGCGGGGCGGCCGGGACCGGGTGTTCCGGGCACTGCTCGCCCACCCCCTCATCGGCCAGTACGAGTACGCCGAGAACCTCACCGACCGACTGATCGCACACAACCGGGAGCACCTCGCGTGGGCATGACCGCACGTGTCCTCGCCGTCGACGCGGGCAACAGCAAGACCGACGTGGCGGTCGTCGCGGACGACGGGACCGTCCTCGCCACGGCCCGCGGCGGCGGGTTCCGGCCCCCGGTGGTGGGCGTGGAGACGGCCGTGGACGCCCTGGGCGACGCGGTCGGCCGGGCCTTCGCAGCCGCCGGTGTGGAGTCCGCCGACCATGTCTCCGCCTGTCTCGCCAACGCCGACTTCCCCGTCGAGGAGGAGCAGTTGGCGGCCGCGCTGCACGCGCGCGCGTGGGGCACGTCGGTGGAGGTCCGCAACGACACCTTCGCCATCCTGCGCGCGGGCATCACCGAGCCGCGCGGGGTCGCCGTGGTCTGCGGCGCCGGCATCAACTGCGTCGGCATGCGCCCCGACGGCCGTACCGCCCGTTTCCCCGCGCTCGGCCGGATCTCCGGTGACTGGGGCGGCGGCTGGGGCCTGGCGGAGGAGGCCCTGTGGCACGCCGCGCGCGCCGAGGACGGCCGGGGCGAGGAGACGGAGCTGGTCCGCACGCTCCCGGCCCACTTCGGCTACGCCACCATGCTCGCGCTGATCGAGGCGCTGCACCTGGAGGAGGTCGAGCCGGTACGCCGGCACGAGCTGACGCCGGTGCTGTTCGCGACGGCAGCGGACGGCGACCCGATCGCCCGCGCGCTGGTGGACCGGCTGGCGGAGGAGGTGGTGACCATGGCCACGGTCGCGCTGACCCGCCTGGACCTGCTGGAGGAGGAGACCCCGGTCCTGCTCGGCGGCGGCGTCCTGGCCGCCCAGCACCCCCAACTGAACGACGGCATCAGGGACTTGCTGGCGGTCCGCGCACCGAAGGCGGTGGCCCGAGTGGTCACGGCGAGCCCGGTGCTGGGCGCGGCGCTGCTGGGCCTCGACCGGGTGGGAGCGGAGAGGGAGGTGCACGAGCGGGTGCGGGCCCGTTTCGAGGGCTAGGGTCCGTCGCGCGCCGCGGGCGCCCCTTCGGCGACATGCCCTGTGCCCTGCTGGAATCCGGGTCGTACCCCACGGGAACCGAACGGATTCCGTCGGCGTATTCATGGGCAGGGGGTGGTGCGGGACGCTGTGTCGTGCGCCGGTGGGACGGCGAAGGCACTGCGATCCGATCAAGATCCCGTGAAGGCCGGTGCGGATGTCGGCCCCGGCGGCGATACTTGCGGCGAAGGATGACCATGGGGGAGGTCAACAGTGACACACCCGCCGAAGAGCAGCGCGGCGCCACCGGGATCCGGTGTGCCCACGATGCCGGCCGTACCACCG
>NZ_WVUG01000437.1 GCF_017614965.1 Streptomyces griseorubiginosus
CCGCCGCGCCATCCCCGGAACCTCCCAGCTCCGTCGCCCTGCCCACTACGCCACGAAGCGACCGTATCCGCGCCCGTCACGAAATGCGGGCGGCGTCGTTCCTTCCATAGCTCCAGCCCCCGAAAAACCAGCGGCGCCGACCACCAACTCCTTGCCAGGATCACCCCATGGCCCCTCAACACCGAACCAGTGAACCTCGCACCTTCGACGACCTCGTCGCCGAAGGTGTCGCCGTGCCCACCGACGGATGGGACTTCTCCTGGTTCGAGGGGCGGGCCACCGAGCAGCGGCCCTCGTGGGGCTACGCCGTCTCGCTCGCCGAACGTCTCGCGCGGGCCTCGGCCGCACTCGACGTCCAGACCGGGGGAGGGGAGGTCCTGGACTTCGCCCTCGGGCGGGCCCCGAAGACCCCCGTGCTCACCGTGGCCACCGAGGGCTGGCCGCCCAACGTCGCCAAGGCCACCGAGCTGCTCCGCCCGCGCGGAACCGCTGTCGTCGCCGCCCCCGAGGACGCGCCGCTGCCCTTCGCGGACGGCGCCTTCGACCTCGTCAGCAGCCGGCACCCCGTCACCCCGCACTGGACGGAGATCGCCCGCGTCCTGCAGCCCGGCGGCACGTACTTCGCCCAGCACGTCGGCCCACGCAGCGTCTTCGAGCTGGTCGAGCACTTCCTGGGCCCCCAGCCGGAGGCCTCCCTCAGCGACCGTCACCCCGACCGCGAACGCGCCGGCGCCGAGGCCGCCGGCCTGGAGATCGTCGACCTGCGTGCCGAGCGGCTGCGGATCGAGTTCCACGACATCGCGTCCGTCGTCCATTTCCTGCGCAAGGTCATCTGGATGGTCCCGGGCTTCACCGCCGAGGCCTACGAGCCCCAACTCCGCGCCCTGCACGAGCGGATCGAGTCCGAGGGCCCCTTCGTCGCCCACAGCACCCGGCACCTCATCGAGGCCCGCAAGCCCGTCCGCTGACCCAAGCCCGTCCGCTGACCCAAGCCCGTCCGCTGACCCACGCGGGCGATACGCCAACCTCGGCGGCGGACAGCACCCGCGCGTGCGCGCCGAGCATCGCGGCGACGATGTCGGCGACCGGAGTGCCCCGCTCGGCAGGGTTGGCCAGGAACTGCCGCTCCAGTCGTCGTGCACTCGCCTCGTTCCAGCTGATCCTCAGGGTCATGGGGCGACCGTAGGGGCTCATTAGGACGGTTCCTGTCCTCGATGCCAAGACCTTGTCCAACGCCTGTCCGGCATCTGTCCTGGATCCGCCGCGGGATCCCCGATCCATCCACGATCGCGGTTTCCGCATTGTTATGACCGCGAGTGGCATTCAGCCCCAGGTGTCACGTAAGTTCAGACCAAGGTAATTCGCGTGAGCAAAGCTGCGCGGGCGGCACCGCGCAGTGGAGGGGGCTGCGCGGTGCCGTTTTCCCCGGTGGCGCGACCCGCTCCGACGTCAAGCGGACGTTCGCGGCCCGGGTCACCCGCCCGGGCGATGCCGACACCGGTCAGCCAAACGCCGCACACTCTTCCGCTTTCCTTCACATCCCCGCGTTTTCCCTGGGAAACCGCAGTGATCCGGCCATCAAACCCCTCCGGAACCCCCTCGCGACGAGCACCCGGGCGTCGCCGTTCGATTCCGGAGAGTAGTTGTGGCACGCCGATGCACGCAGCATCACTTACGAAGGGTTATGGTGGAAACCCCCCCTCGGGCCGGTCCGTCTCCCCCCCACGGACCGGCCCGTTTTTTGTGCGCACACCCACCCGGTGTCCGGGCCCACGCGGGGTACTCCCCAAGGGGGCTCCCGCCGTCGGCGCCGACAGCCCGCAGAGCCCTCAAATAGGCGCCTGCTGCAACCACCGGTAGGCTGCGGGCCGCGGGGGCCGCATCGGTACGGAGGGGCTGACGATCACGTGAACCTGCGCGACAAGCTGCGCGGCCTGTTGGTCAGGCTGTACGCGCGCCGGGTGGAAGGCCACCTGGACCACGCTCAGGTGCCCAAGCACATCGGCGTCATCATGGACGGCAACCGCCGCTGGGCGAAGGCGGCCGGCTCCACGACCGTGCACGGTCACCGCGCCGGCGCGGAGAAGATCGAGGAGTTCCTCGGCTGGTGCACGGAGACGGACGTCGAGGTCGTCACCCTCTGGCTGCTGTCGACGGACAACTTCGACCGCCCGCAGGAGGAGCTCGGCCCGCTGCTCGGGATCATCGAGGACGTCGTACGGACGCTCGCGGCGGACGGCCGCTGGCGGGTGCACCACGTCGGCACCCTCGACCTGCTGCCGCCCCGGATGCAGACCACCCTGAAGGAGGCCGAGGAGGCCACCGCCGGCGTCGACGGGATACTCGTCAACGTCGCCATCGGCTACGGCGGCCGCCAGGAGATCGCCGACGCGGTGCGCTCCATGCTGCTGGACGCCCACGACAAGGGCACCGCGATGGAGGACCTGGCCGAGGCCGTCGACGTCGACATGATCGGCCGCCACCTCTACACCGGCGACCAGCCCGATCCCGACCTGGTCATCCGCACCAGCGGCGAGCAGCGGCTGTCCGGTTTCATGCTGTGGCAGACCGCTCACTCGGAGTACTACTTCTGCGAGGTCTTCTGGCCGGCCTTCCGCAAGGTCGACTTCCTGCGCGCCCTGCGTGACTACGCGGCGCGACACCGGCGTTACGGCGGCTGACGTTCCGTTACGGCGGCTGACGTACCGATCGGGGCGTCTACCCCCTTTTGGGGTGGAAGTAACAATGAGTTCACCGGAGCGCCGTCATTCGTGTCGGCATGGTGACGCATGTTCGAGGGCATAAGCCAGTCAGGTCGACACCCGAACCACGGGTGTCGGATCTCAGCGGGCGGCACGGGGCCGTCCGCCCGGGAGGCCCTTTGCACCAGCCCGACCGTGCGGTTCCAGCGCGGAAGACAAGGCGGAGGGCCGGTTCTCGGCCCGTGCATCGCGGCCGTCGACCGGCCCAGCTCCACTCCGTCGCTCCCCGACCTCATCCGAGGGGGTACGTCCTTCCGTGGTGACCAGCACAAAGCGCCACAAGCCAGACCGGCGCACCTATGTTCTCGACACCAGCGTCCTGCTGGCCGACCCGAACGCCCTGAGCCGCTTCGACGAGCACGAGGTCGTGCTCCCCATCGTGGTGGTCACGGAGCTGGAGGCGAAGCGGCACCATCCCGAGCTCGGTTACTTCGCCCGGCAGGCCCTGCGTCTGCTCGACGAGTTCCGGGTGAGGTACGGCCGCCTCGACGCCCCCATCCCGATCGGGGAGCTGGGCGGGACCGTCCGTGTCGAGCTCAACCACTCGGACCCCAGCGTTCTGCCGACCGGCTACCGCCTGGGGGACAACGACTCCCGCATCCTCGCGGTCGCCCGCAATCTGCAGGCCGAGGGGTTCGACGTCACCGTCGTGTCGAAGGACCTGCCGCTGCGGATCAAGGCGTCCTCCGTGGGCCTCCTCGCCGAGGAGTACCGGGCGGAACTCGCCATCACGGACTCCTCCGGCTGGACCGGGATGTCCGAGCTGACCCTGCCCGCCGAGCAGGTGGACATCCTCTTCGAGGAGGGGCACGTCTACGTCCCCGAGGCGTCCGACCTGCCCGTGCACACCGGCCTGACCATCCACTCCGAGCGCGGCAAGGCGCTCGGCCGGGTCACGGCGGAGGGCAACGTCCGCCTGGTGCGCGGCGACCGGGAGGCGTTCGGCATCAAGGGCAGGAGTGCCGAGCAGCGGATCGCGCTCGACCTGCTGCTCGACCCGGACGTCGGCATCGTCTCGATGGGCGGCCGGGCCGGCACCGGCAAGTCGGCGCTCGCGCTGTGCGCGGGTCTGGAGGCGGTCCTGGAGCGCCGCCAGCACCAGAAGGTGATGGTCTTCCGTCCGCTGTACGCGGTGGGCGGGCAGGAGCTGGGCTATCTGCCGGGCTCCGAGGCCGAGAAGATGAGCCCCTGGGCGCAGGCGGTCTTCGACACGCTGTCCGCGGTCACCAGCCGCGAGGTCATCGAGGAGGTCACCGCCCGCGGGATGCTCGAGGTCCTGCCGCTCACCCACATCCGCGGCCGTTCGCTGCACGACGCGTTCGTGATCGTGGACGAGGCGCAGTCGCTGGAACGGAACGTCCTGCTGACCGTTCTCTCCCGGATCGGCGCCAACTCACGGGTGGTTCTCACCCATGACGTGGCACAGCGGGACAATCTGCGCGTAGGGCGCTACGACGGTGTCGTCGCCGTCGTGGAGAAGCTGAAGGGGCACCCGCTCTTCGCCCATGTGACCCTGACGAGGTCCGAGAGGTCCCAGATCGCGGCTCTCGTGACCGAAATGCTGGAAGACGGGCAAATCTGACCGATCGCGCACCAGTTGGCGCCGTCCCGCAAAGGCTGTGAGCCTAGTGGGGCGGCGCTTTCACGTGTGGCGGTTTCGCGAAATCCCCAGGGCCAAACCGGATGTGAGCTTTCACACGCAACTCTGAATTGCCACCCGGCGTCCGGGTACGGCAGAGTCTCACTCCTGTCAGGCCCCGCATACGACACAGCTGTACCCCCAGCGGTACGGCGCCACAGAAGCACCACACGTCAACTCCATACCGGTCGTCGTATGCCGCCCGAGCACCACGCGGCGCTCCCCACACGGGAGTTGCCCACCGGGCCCGTGCCTCCCGTGACCCCGCAGTTGGGAGGCCAGCGTCTAGGGGCACGATTGCGTCCGCCAGGGTCACCGAAGCGGGCGATGCTGGAAGGAAACCGTGTGAGCCGGATTTCGGTCCGGGGATTCGCAGTGGCCTCGGCCACCGCGGTCACCGCCGTCGGAAGTGTCGTGGGCGTTGCCTCGGGCAGCGTCGCGCAGAACAACGACGCCGAGGCGACGGCAGCCGACACCACACTGCTCGCGGACATACCCGCGGGTCAGCAGGCCCAGGTGCAGACCGCGTCCCTGACGCAGCAGGCCGACGCCCAGGCCATCCAGGCGGACGCGAGCGCCAAGAAGGACGCCGAGGAGGCCGCCCGCAAGGCCGCCGCCGACACCGCCGTGGCCAAGAAGGCCGCCGCCGAGAAGGCGGCGAAGGAGGCCAAGGAGCGCGCCCAGGCCAAGTCCGCCGCGAGCCGCAGCAGCGCCGACTTCCCGGTCCAGAGCTCGTACAGCGTCGCCGAGATCCAGTCGATGGCCCGGCAGATGGTGCCGGCCGGCCAGTTCCAGTGCTTCAGCTACATCGTGGACCACGAGTCCAGCTGGAACTACCACGCCATCAACGCCTCCTCCGGTGCCTACGGTCTCTTCCAGGCCCTGCCCGCCTCGAAGTACTCCTCGGCGGGCTCCGACTGGCAGACCAACCCGGCCACGCAGATCAAGTGGGGCCTGAACTACATGAACAGCCGCTACGGAAGCCCGTGCGCGGCGCAGTCCTTCTGGGAAGCCAACCACTGGTACTGAGCCGTCGGGGTCCCGCGCCCCGCTCTCAACCTTCGACAGCCCCTCCCCGTCCTAGGGGGAGGGGCTGTCGCCCTGTACGGTCGGACGCGAACGACTCCAGGGGGGAGTGGTGGCCAGCACCCGGGTACGCGGGGGAAGAGGACGGATCATGTCGCGAGTGCCAGGGTGGCTCGGCCGGCTCGGCGCCGGTCTCACCGAGGTGAGCGAGCGGCTGGACGAGCGCCGCGCCGAGGTGGAGCGGGAGGAGGCCGAGGTCGGCCCCCCGCCCCGCAGGTCCGCCAGGACCGCCCGCGCCGAGAAACAGCCCGCACGCGCCGGCGACCAGAACAACCACGCCGATCACGCCGACCACATCGATCACGTCATCGAGGTCCACCCGGCCCCCGCC
>NZ_WVUG01000438.1 GCF_017614965.1 Streptomyces griseorubiginosus
GGCCTGCGGGGGCGGTGTCCGCTAGGGGGATGCCGTGGCGGGCGAGGCGCAGCGGCAGCAAGGACTCCACCGGAGCCTTGTGGCGCCAGGCGCGGCCGAACCTCGAGTGCAGCCGGGTCTGGTAGGCGAGACGTTCCTGCTCCAGCTTGATGACCTGCTCGTACGACCGCAGCTCCCACAGCTTCATCCGCCGCCACAGCAGGAGGGTCGGGAGGGGGGACAGCAGCCAGCGGGCCGGCCGCACGCCCTCCATGTGCTGGTCGGCCGTGATGTCCGCGATGCGGCCGATCGCGTGCCGGGCCGCCTCCACGGCGACGATGAACAGGAGGGGGATCACGCCGTGCATGCCCACGCCCAGCGGGTCCGGCCAGGCCGCCGCGCCGTTGAAGGCGATCGTGGCCGCCGTCAGCAGCCATGCCGTGGGCCGCAGCAGCGGGAAGGGGATGCGGAGCCGGGTCAGGAGGAGGTCGAGGGCGAGCAGAACGCAGATGCCGGCGTCGATGCCGATCGGGAAGAGGTACGCGAAGGTCCCGAAGCCTTGTCGGACGGCCAGGTCGCGGACCGCCGCGTACGAGCCGGCGAAGCCGATGCCGGCGATGATCATGGTGCCGGTCGTGATCACGCCGATGAGGAGGCGGTGCATCCGCAGCATCTGCACCGGCACGCCGGCCTGCTCGCGCGCTACCAGCTGATCTGCGGCTGCCCCTGCGGCAACAGGGGCGCCTTTCTCCTCAGCGGCTTGGGTCTGTTCGACGTCTGGCACCTGCGGCTGGAAAGGCACGTCCTGGGCGCGGTGAGGGCGGGCGGCTGACGGCGGTGGCAGGGTCATCAGCTTCCTGTGCCGTGGGGGTGGAGGGAACCCAGCAGGTGGTTGATGAGCTGCTCGGTCTCCAACTCCAGGGAGCAGTCCAGGTCCCGGTTGATCTGCTGGACGCGGGAGATCGCCGTGTGCAGTCCGTGTCGGTTCCCGGCCGCGTGTTCGATCTTGAGCCAGTCCCGGTAGAGGAGCTCCGACGTATCGTCTACGTCGAGGCCGGTGGCGACGGCCCGGCGGGCGGCGCTGAGGTCGTGGTGGGGGCCGTGAGGGGTGCGGTAGGTGGCAACGGTGTGAGCGACGTCGATGATCCGGGTGACCATGTCCTGCAGATACGGTTCGGCCCAGGGCAGCGGCTTGCCCCCGAACGGCCGGCCGCGTACCAGGGTGAGTGCCTCCTCCAGATCATCGAGGCCCAACGGCCCTTGGGGGAGAGCGTGTTCGACGAGTTGCAGGAAACGCATCCAGTCACAGCGCACGGCGTCAGCGAGCCGGTAGGGGTCGTTTCCGGACGTGCGGCGTGGCACGTAGGGTTCGCCGGCGGGGTTGTTGCCCAGGGCTCGTCGCAGGCCCTGGATCCGCGCGTTGAGGGTGCTCGTCGACCAGGGATGGACGGGATCCATGTCGGAGCAGAGCATGTCCGCACTGCGGCCGGGCCGGAAGAGGAGGAGCGCGGCGAGCTGGGCCGTGCGCGGGCCGTGCCCGGTGCTGTCCACACCGGTCACTTCGAGGGGCCCCAGCACCCGGATCTCCGGGGCGTGCAGGTCCTGGGCCTCGTCCTGTTGTGCGGGCTTCTCGACGGCGGCCCCCGGGGCGTCCGTTTCTGCGGCGTCGGGAGTCTCCGCCGCGGCGGGGGACGCCGGGGCCGAAGACACCGCTGCCTCGGCGCCTGGTCCCATCTCGTCGCCGGGCTGGGGCGAGGAGGCGGCGTGGGAGAGGAGCCGGAGCGCGGACGGATCGGTGCTGGCGGCGAGCAGCGCCGGGAAGACGTCGTCCTTCGCGTCGGCTGCCGGGGCCGGCGAGGGCCCTGCATCCGTTTGGGGCACGGTGTCTGTCGTGGTGCCGATCGGCTGCGACACGTCGGTCTCGTCCGGGACGTCCTGCCACGGGCCGGTGGCAGGGTGCGCCGGCTGCGCGGACATCTTCAGCGCGGTCGTGATCTGACGGTACGCGTCGTGATCCAGGCGCTGAAGCGTGATCTCGACACCGGCCGTGTCGAGTTGCTGCGGGTTGCTGAGCGAGGCGTTGAGGATCTCCGCGTGAGGGAGGTGTGGGGCTGCGGCGCTCGCCGGCGCGACGAGGGTGACGGGTACGGGTGAGGCCTTGTCGATGACGTCGGCGAATGCCCAAGCGGTGTCCGGGTCCAGAGACGACGCGCAGAGCAGCAGGTAGGGCTGGCGGCTGGTCTCCGGCATCTGGTGCGCCTCCAGGAGGCGTTCGCCGAGGTCACGGAGCGCGTGCGTCGCCTGCCGCATGTGAGCGATGCGCGTGGTGGGCAGCAACTGCGGCAGGTCCTCCCCGAACCCGATCGTGACGACTTCGACGTCGCCGGCCCATGGGCTCATCCCGAGTTCGAGGGCGAGGGAGGTGCACACTTCGGTGATGTGGACCGGATTGCCGTCCAGCAGCAGAGCGGGCATCCGGGTGAGATTGAGCAACAGCAGGTCACCGTCTGGGGTGTGGCCGATCGTGACCAGTCCCGGATAGGGAGCCGGTACGTCGCGGGCGGCCTCCTCGTCCAGGAGGCTCGCGGCGGCGTCCAGAACCCACCAGCCGCCGTCGCCGGAGACGAAGGGTGCCAGCGGCTCCTGGGTCAGGTCGCCGGGCAGCACCTGGACCGTGCCGGTACCCATCCGTGCCGCCCGCAGGTGCGGCAGCTCCGCCCCCTGTTGGGATGCCACGTGGTGGGCCAGGGTCCGCAAGGCCACGTCGAGCCGGGCGGCTCCGTCCGGGGCGGCGGCCGCCGCCAGTTTGGCCTCAGCGGGTGAGGTCTCCGAGGCAATCGCGATCGCCTCGCCCGGCCTGCGGCGGCGGCGCTGCAGGGTCCGCCGCACGGCGAGAGCGCCGGTAATGGCGGCAGCCAGGAGCGCACCGGCGCCGAGAACAGTGCGCAAGCCCAGTGGACCGTTGGCCGGTGCGGGAGACGGTGCGGCGGTGGGGGAGGAGGCGCCGGACTCCGACGGCTCAGCCGATGCCGACGGTGAGGCTGCAGCGGAGGCCGACGGTTCAGCGGAGGCGCTGGTACCGGGCTGCGGCGTGGCGGCCGCCGTTTCAGGGGAGCCCTGTTCCTGTCCGGGCTGTTCGGCAGGTCGGCTGCCCGGCGGGCTGGGAGCCGGAGACTCTGGCGTGGTGGTGTGGCTCGGCCGGGGAGTCCGATTGCTCCCGTCGGTCGGCGTCTGCTCGCTGCCTGGCTGCTCGGCGGCCCGGTCGGGTGCAGCCTCCGGCACGGTGACCTGCTGTCCCGGATAGATCATGTCCGGGGCGGTGATGGGGGGAAGGCCGTGCGGCTGCGGTTTGCCCTTGCTGGCCTCGAACAGCCGCGGCCACTGGGAGCCGTCGCCGAGTTCCCTCTCGGCGATCTTCGACAGGTAGTCGCCGGAGTGGACGGGGACGACGTGCTCGTTGCCCTCCCCGGCAGCCGCTAGGCCCTCGTCCAGCTGTGCGCGGACCCCTCCCGGACCTCGCGCGGGGGTGGGCATGGCAAGCTGCCAGCCGGGCTGGAGGAAGCTGTTGGCGCGGAAGACCGTCCCGTCGATCATGGTGTGGCCCTCGTTCAGGTCGGCGATCTCCCGCCACCGCTCCCCGTCCCCCAACTCCCGTTCGGCGATGCCCCACAGGCTTTCGGCCGGCCGCATGTCCCGCACCGTGTACGACGGACGTGACGCCGGGGTGCTTACGGCGGATGGTGCAGCCCCCTCGGTCTGGGTGGGCGCCGGAGTCGGGGCGGCCTGGCCGGGGATGTGGGCCGCAGTGCTCGCCGGCGCGGCCTGGGCGTCCGAGGCCAGAGCCGAACTCGTGGGCAGCAGTACCAGGATGCTGCCGATCAGCAGGGCCGCGGCGCGCTGGGTGGTGCCCAGACCGCGCGGGGCGTGCCAGGTCCGGCCGCGCAGCTGGGCGAGAAGCTCACGCACGACGCAGAACGTGAACTGCCCCCACCCGACCCAGCTGACGGCGATGAGCAGCAGCAGGAATGCCGCACCGGTGTCCTGCCGGTCCAGCAGGTGGGTGAGGTCGTCGTGGGTGGCGGCCCAGATGATGGGGGTGGCCCAGGCCAGCAGCAGCGGCAGCCCGGCGACCGCGACCGCCAGGACCAGCAGACTCAGGACTGCCTTGAAGAGCCGGCCCAGGACGCGTCCGGCCGCTGCGGCGGGGGAGGGGGTGGCGGGCATCAGTTTCCTTCGGGAGCGGTGACGCCGTGCAGGAGGGTGGCCTGGCCATGGCCGGTCACCGGCAGCGAGCCGATCCCGGCCGCCGACAGGAACGTCGTGTCGTACGTGCTGGTGACGACAACGGTGAGGGTCTTGCCGTCGCCGGACACGCTGACCGTGCCGGTGGCGCCGGCGGAGCGCAGGTACGCCTGGGCGGCGGCCTGTGCGTCCTGCGGGTTCACGGTGATCGCGGTTCCGTTGATGGCCTTGGCGGGGTCAATGGCCTGTCCGCCTGCCCGGGCGGCTTCGCCGGCGACGTAGTCGGCGCGGTCCGTGGCCCGCATCTTGCTGCCGCCGTCGACGGCGAGGCCGATGATCCCGATCAGCGCGATGACGCACACGGCGACGAAAACCGTGACACCGCCCCGGTCGTCCCACTGCGTTCGGCGCAGGGGCATCCGATGGAAGATCATCAATCCCTCCGCTGCCTGAAGCGGTCCACTACCGACGTCGCCGTCGAAGTGAGCGTCTTGGCCCCTGGCACGCCCGGCAGCAGCAGGTCGGACAGATTGACCGTGCAGGTCACTGTCACGCTGACGGTGCCGACCTGGCCCACTGGCACGCTCAGGCCACCGGTGTTGATGTTGACGGACGTCGAGGCGCATGCGATGCCCTGATCGGCCAGGGACTGGGTGGCCGCCGACCGCGCGGCGCTCTGGGCGGAGGCCGCGGTGCGGTGGATGGATGCTTCCCGGGCCGCGTCCTCGGCCGCGGCGTCGATCTTGGCGCTGGAGGTGACGATCCGGCCCCCGGCGATCGCCAGACACAAGAACATGATCAATACCGGGAGGACGATCGCCGCTTCGATCGCGGCGCTGCCCTCATCGCCGCGCAGTCTGCGTGCCCAATGGGCCGTGGAACGCACGTCGTTCACCCTCCCGGGACGGTCCATCTCTCCACCGGGCCGGACGCGGCCTGTTTGACCTGAAGGCCCGATACGCCGGGGATCATCGACAGGGCGGTGCCCGTCACCTGTACCTGCACACGTTGCCCGTTGCTGGAGGCGGTGACGCTGTAGCCGCGCAGGCTGTCGCCCGCGGTGCGCTCCAGCACGGTGCGTGCCTGGGCCGCGCCGTCGGCCGGGCTGGCCTGGTAGGTGCGGGCGGCGGTGGCGCCTTCGCGGGCGGCGGTCAGGGCGATCTGGCGGGCGTAGTACCACAGGGAGGCCTGGATGACGGCGAGGGTGGCGAGCAGCACGAGGGGGAAGATGATCGCCATCTGGATGGAGGTGTCGCCGCGGTCGTCGTGCCATCGTCGCCCCTGCCACCACTGCGTCAACTGCTGAGGGTGCTTCATCACAGGCCGGCGAGTTTGCCGTTGTATTTGGCGATGACGACGGCGATGGTGCCGGCGATCAGGACGGCGCCGGTGACGGCGGCGACCCAGATGATGACGGTGGTGGTGGAGATGTCGCCGCGGTCGGGCCGGCGGGCGGCCTCGGTGAGGGCTTGCTGCACGCGCGCGGTGAGGCGGAGGGCGGCCTGGTTGGCGTGTGCCCGGGTGCATGGGTGCCGGCGGTGTCCTGCGGACCCGGGTAAGGCGGTGTGCGGGCCGGGGGTGGGG
>NZ_WVUG01000439.1 GCF_017614965.1 Streptomyces griseorubiginosus
CCCCTGCCCCGGCTGTACTTCGGCGGATCCTCCCCGCAGGCGGGCCCGGTCGCCGCCCGCCACGTGGACACGTACCTCACCTGGGGCGAGCCGCCCGACCAGGTCACGCAGAAACTCGCCTGGATACGCCGCCTTGCCCATGAGCACGGACGGCAGATGCGGTTCGGGATCCGCTTCCACGTCGTGGCCCGGGACACAACCGCAGAAGCCTGGGCGGCTGCCGAACGCCTCATCAAGGGCATCGATCCGGCCCACGTCAGCAAGGTCCACCGTGTCCTGGCGGCCAGCGAATCGACGGGCCAGGCCCGGATGAGCGCGCTGAACGAACGCTTCCGCGACGGCTGGAAACCCACCGATCTGGAGGTCTACCCCAACGTCTGGGCCGGGATGGGCCTGCTGCGCGGCGGCGCCGGCACCGCGCTCGTCGGCAGCCACACCGAAGTCGCCGACCGCATCGCCGAGTACGCGGACCTGGGCATCGACGAGTTCATCCTGTCCGGATTCCCGCACCTGGAGGAGGCGTACATGGTCGGCGAAGGCGTTCTGCCCGAACTACGCCGACGAGGCCTGACAGCCGCCGAACGCCGCTGACTGCGTCAACCACCACGCGCCCGGTCCCGCCTGCACGAGAGGACGAATCTATGAACAACTTCCTGGTAGTCGGCGTTGGCCCCCACGCCCGCAGGAGTCACCTGCCGGCACTGGCGGCCGGACAGAGTGCCGGCCTCGTCGGCACGGTCTGCGGCGTTGACCTCCTGGGGGCAACGGACGTGCTGGTGCCCTACGACGCCGACGACGGGCCCCGGTCGGTGCCGGTGACGCTGATCGAACCGTTCGACTCCCGCGTCCCCGCCCTGCCCGAGGCGGTCCGCCGCGCCCTGGACGCAGTCGTGGAGCGCCGCGGCATCAACGCCGTCGTGGTCTCCACCGAACCCACGTATCACATGGTCTACGTGCAATGGGCGCTGGAGCGAGGCTTGAGCGTGCTCCTGGACAAGCCGCTCACCGTCCACGCCGGCTGCTCGGTGAACCCGGAGAAGGCCGAAGCCATCCTCACTGACTTCGACGTCCTGCTGGAGTGCTACAGAACGGCCCGGCGCAGATTCCCTCAGATCATGGTCAGCGTCCAGAGCCAGCGCCGCTACCACCCGGCCTTCTGGCGGATGCGGCAGTGCATTGCCGAGGTCACGGCCGAGACCAACTGCCCGGTCACCAGCGTCCAGTCCTTTCACAGCGACGGGCAGTGGCGACTGCCGGACGAACTGCTCGACATCTCCTACCACGGCTTCAACCAGGGGCACGGCAAGGCCGCCCACAGCGGCTACCACTTCTTCGACATCGTTCCGTGGCTCTTACAGGCCGGCGAGACGCACGGCAAGCACCTCGACGCCGTCGACATCCACGCCCACGTCAGCCGTCCCGCCGACTTCCTCGCCCAGCTGGGGGTCCAGGACCACGAACGGCTCTTCCCCGGCTTCGCGGCGCGCAACCCGTACACCGCGGGCGAACTGCGCGCCGCGACACGGCTGTTCGGGGAAGTCGACGCCTTCATTTCCATGGCCTACAAGAGCAGCGGCCGGACGATGACCCTGGGCACCATCAACCTCGTGCACAACGGCTTCTCCCAGCGCGGCAGCCTGACCCCCGCCCACGCCAGCCTCTACAAGGGCAACGGCCGGGTCCGTCACGAGAGCCACATCATCATGCAGGGCCCCTTCCAGGCACTCCACTTCCACTCCCTGCAGACGCTCCACGACGGGACACCCAGCACGGACCCCTACGCACCGGGCAGCGAACGCCACGTCCAGGTGCACGTCTTTCGCAACAGCGCCTTCCACCCCGGCTGGAGCAAGCACGCCAGCCTCAACTTCGGGACACTCACCGCATCCTCCGACTCCCAGGTGGCGCTGCCGACACAGGAATCCTCCCGACGCCGCGCGACATGGGAGTTCCTCGAATACCTGGCCGGGCGACGCACCCGGGACGCGATGTCCTCCGAGCTCACCAGCCACCGCCGGGGAGCCACGCTGATGGCGGGTGCCTACCTCTCGATGGCACAGCAGTGGATCGGCGCCGCCCCCGTAAGCCAACTGGACTTCCGACCCACACCTCAGTCCACACCGGCAGTCCGGCCCCGGATGGAGGCGGCACGGTGAACCTCCTCCCGCCGACACCAGCGCAGCCGCTGCCGACTCTGTCCGACCTGCTGGGTCCTGCCCTGCCCGGCCTCCTCACCTCCTGCGAGCGGCACGTCGGGCCGATCACCGCGACCGAACGCGTCCACGGCGGCAACATCAGCCACGTCTTCCGGGTACGCGGCACGCACACGGACGTGATCGTCAAGATCCGTGGTGACCGCTACGCCCGCATGCCGACGCTGCGCACCGACCCGACCGTCATCGACGACGAACGCCGGGCCCTGAAGGTCTACGGACGCATCGCACCAGCAGTCTTCCCGCAGGTCCTCGGCTTCCACGCCGAGGCCCACGCCATGATCCTTTCCGACGTCTTCCCCAGCGGCCGCAACTACCACGACCACCTCACCGAACACCCCGCCACTGCCACGGAGATGACCCTGCTGGGCAGGACCCTCCGCCGCATCCACCACGCCACCCAGGACACCGACACCACGTTCCGATCCCGCAGCAACCAGTGGTTCCAGGAACGCTCCTTCCTCTTCTGCCTGCGCGCCACCGGCCACGACCTGCTCGAGCAGACGTGCGAGGAACTGACCGCCCTACCCCGCCAGCAGCTGGTCCTCGGCGATCTCGCCCCCAAGAATCTCCACCTCACCGCCAGTTCCGTGGCGATCTGCGATCTCGACAACGTCCATGCGGGCTGGCCGCCGTACGACACTGCCTATTTCCTGGCCCACCTGCTGATCCACCACCTCGGCCGGCCCGCGCACCTGCGGACACTCGTGCCCGCCCTGCTCACCGCATACTTCGCCGCCCCGCCGCCACTGCACCTGACGGCCACGGAGGAACTGCTCATGGCCAAGGTCGCGGCCGGCGTGGTCCTGTACCGGCTGGACGAAACCGTCCCCTACCCCCTGCCGAGCCCGACCGCCGTGGCCGACCGGTATCGGACACGGGTACTGCGGCTCCTCGGCACGAGAGCGTTCACCGTGCACGACCTGGTGCAGGCCGCAGGGACCGCCCAGGAGGAGGCGGCATGATCCCACTCGGCCCCGGGCCCATCGAAGAGGCAGAGGATGCGAGGTCCCTTGCCGTCCTGCGCGCCCACGGCTACCGCGTCGAGGACATCCAGTCCCTCGCCAGAAACCAGCAGGCCTTCGCGGTCCGCATCCCCGAGCGCACATGTCAGATCGCCCCGGGGGCCAGCTTCCTCACCAAGTCCATGGGCCTGGGGCAGGGATCCTTCACCAACGCTTACACGCTCAGGATCGCCATGGATCAGGTCCGGACCCAGGCGATCTCCCGAACGGACGGCTTTCACCTCCGCGATCTTGTCGGCGCAGATGGTGTGTTCGCGGCCGTCAGCGGCTCGTTCTCCTTCATCAGCGACGACCCGTCCTACCAGCCGGCCGAGCCCTGCCTGGACTTCTGCTGCAGGAACGGAGCAGTCATGAGCCTGCCCACCGTCTCCAAGCCCGCCTTCCTCGTCCACCACGGCCAGGCGACCATCGGCATGCTGAAGGCCGCCGGGACACTGAGGGTGCAAGGACAGGCCTTCAGGTGGGTTGGCTCGAAGGAGCCACACCCCGTCGGCCGATACGACCCCGCCGTTCTCACCGTCTTCGGCGCTGCGAACTGCCGGGTCCGCTACACCGACGATCCGCGCACCGGCTTCATGCGCGACGTGGACGCGGCCACCAACATCACCCCACCCGATACCGCGGCCGTCGACGCCGTCGTGTCCTGGATCCCGCATGACGGCCACCGTGTGACCGCGGTGCACCCAGGCGGCGGGGCCGACCTGTTCGCCGGCAACTTCGTGCTGCGCGCAAGCCGTGCCCAAGCCGCACACCTCCGGGTGGGCGCCACCGTCGAGATCACGCAGATCGGCGCGCTGGACGTGCGCGCCCTCGCCAGCGGCCTCTCGACCGGCCCCAGCGTCGCCACGGCGGCGGCCGGCAGATGCCGCGGATACGACCAGTGCCTGGGCACCGACCCCTTCCGCGACACGCGCTACGCCCGCACCCTGATCGCTCTGCACGGACGGGAACTGCGGTTCCAGGTCCTCGACGGCGCCCCGCTCTCGACGACCTTCCGCGGCGTCACCCCCGCCGAGACCGCCGATCTCTGTGCCCGCGAGGGACTCGATCCCCAACACGTCTACCACCTGGACGGCGGGGCGTCGTCGAAGATCGCCTTCACCAGCGGAGATACGGCCGAAGTGGCCGGCAGCATGCACTACCTCCGATGGCCCCGCAGCTCAGGCGAGCCCTTCCGTTGGCAGGGCCTGGACGGCCGCGTCCTGCGCAGCGCCTTCACCATCAGCACCGGTCGCCCGGAAGGAACGAAATGACGACTGTCCTCGTCGTGGGAGCCCATCCCGACGACCCCGAAATCGCCATGGCCATGCGCATGCGCTGGTACGCCCTCAACGGTGCCCGGGTCCGGGTGCACTGCCTGACCACCGGAGCCGTCGACCCGGACGGCACGGCACCGCGACAGAAGGAGTCACGAGCCGCCGGCCGCCTCCTGGGCGTGGACGAGTACACCTTCTCCGACGTCCCCGACACCCGGTTCGTCGAGCACCGAGGTGAGATCAACGCCGAGTTGTTCAGGGTCTTCCGTGAGACACACCCCGACGTCGTCTACACCCACTTTCCCAACGACCAGCACCTCGACCACGCAATCACCGCGCAGGAGGTCACCACGGTCGCCCTGCGCGAAGCCAACAACCTCACCTACTTCCGCTCTCCCTACAGCACCAACTTCGAACCCACCAACGTCTTCATCGGAACCCAAGAGCTCCTCGACACGAAGGAAGCCGCCCTGAAGTGCTTCGCCTCCCAGCGCCAACTCGACATGCAGGTCTTCCGGAAACTGGCTGAGGTCGGCTACCGCCAACACGTACATCACCGGGTCGTCGAACGATTCCCACCCGGCTTGACCCACGCCGAGCTCTTCCGCACCGCGCGACAGATCGAGTTCGCAGCTCCGGCGAACTGAGCCAACCTCCAACGACCCAGCTCGCACCCGTCCGCTCACCTCACCGCGCGTCCTCCCCCGGCCCGCCCCGCCACTTGTTGATGATCGCGGCGGTGATGGTGCCGACGGCGGTGATGAAGTCCATAACTCCCCCTTGCTCGAAGGCGCCGAGTGCGCCCAAGGCAATCACCATCGCACCTCGAAACGGCCCCCGTCGACAGGCATCACAGCAGGCCAGAGGGGGTGTAGAGGGGGTTTGTAGACGCGGCCGTGCAGTCGGGCGCATCACAGAATTTGCGGCCGTTTCCGCGTAGGAATCCTGCGGGAAACGCTGCAGCCGGGAGCGCCGAACGAGACGACCACCCACAACGCGCGCATCCTGGGGGCGCCAGGGCCTACCACTTTCCGCCGCCGATCCCTGGCATCTTTCCGCGCCCCTCCTAGAAGGTCTTGCTAGAGGAATCTGGTCCCGGGCCGCGCCAGGGTACGCGATCGGTACGAGAAGAGATCGCCTAGTGCTGTGACCGCGTTGGTTCGCCGGGTTGGTGGTCGTGGCGGTTGGATGTGGAGTGACGTCCGATCCGATCGCTGGAGGCGCGGTGGCCGAGCCCGTCCGTGTGCGCAGACTGACCGACCAGG
>NZ_WVUG01000043.1 GCF_017614965.1 Streptomyces griseorubiginosus
CGGGGGAGCGGGGAGGGGCCGCCGCGGCGTCGAGGCGGGCCCTCCCCGTTGACGTTCCCGTGCGTGGCCGCACGTCAGCCGGTGCGGCGCAGGGCCTCCGACAGACGGGCGGCGGCGTCGATGACCGCCTGGGCGTGCATACGGCCGGGGTGGCGGGTCAGGCGCTCGATGGGGCCGGAGACCGAGACGGCGGCCACCACGCGGTTGGACGGGCCGCGTACCGGCGCCGAGACGGAGGCGACGCCCGGCTCGCGCTCGCCGATGGACTGGGCCCAGCCGCGGCGCCGTACGCCCGACAGGGCCGTCGCCGTGAAACGGGCGCCCTGCAGGCCGCGGTGGAGGCGCTCGGGCTCCTCCCAGGCCATCAGGATCTGCGCGGAGGAGCCGGCCTTCATGGTGAGCGTCGAGCCCACCGGGACGGTGTCCCGAAGGCCGGACAGCCGCTCGGCCGCGGCGACGCAGATGCGCATGTCGCCCTGGCGGCGGTAGAGCTGGGCGCTCTCGCCCGTGACGTCGCGCAGATGCGTGAGCACCGGGCCGGCCGTCGCGAGCAGGCGGTCCTCGCCGGCCGCGGCCGCGAGCTCGGCCAGCCGGGGGCCGAGAATGAAACGGCCCTGCATGTCGCGTGCCACCATGCGGTGGTGCTCCAGGGCCACGGCCAGTCGATGGGCCGTCGGTCGTGCCAGTCCGGTGGCCGCCACCAGTCCCGCGAGGGTGGCCGGGCCGGACTCGAGGGCGCTCAGGACAAGGGCTGCCTTGTCCAGAACGCCCACGCCGCTACTGTTGTCCATGCAACGATACTCACGTCTCACTCTGTGAAACGCAAGTTCCTTTTTCCGTGAGACGCGCAACCCTTGTATCCACAGCGGCCCGCTGACCGAACGGGCCGGATGACGGACGCCCGTGAACAGGGGCCGGGTGCGCCGTCTCTCAAGATCTCTAGTTGGGCCGGTGGACGTTTGCCGGCCGGAGGGAAAGCGATGGGTAGGACACTCGCGGAGAAGGTCTGGGACGACCACGTCGTCCGGCGCGCCGAGGGCGAGCCCGACCTCCTCTTCATCGATCTCCACCTCCTGCACGAGGTGACCAGCCCGCAGGCCTTCGACGGCCTGCGTCAGAACGGCCGCCCGGTGCGCCGTCTCGACCTCACCATCGCGACCGAGGACCACAACACCCCGACCCTCGACATCGACAAGCCGATCGCGGACCCGGTCTCCCGGGCCCAGCTGGAGACGCTGCGCAAGAACTGCGCGGAGTTCGGGGTACGGCTGCACCCGCTGGGCGACGTCGAGCAGGGCGTCGTGCACGTCGTCGGCCCGCAGCTGGGCCTGACCCAGCCCGGTACGACCGTCGTCTGCGGTGACTCGCACACCTCCACGCACGGTGCCTTCGGCGCGCTGGCGTTCGGCATCGGCACCTCGCAGGTCGAGCACGTGCTGGCCACCCAGACGCTGCCGCTGGCCCGCCCGAAGACCATGGCGATCACGGTCGACGGCGAACTGCCCGAGGGCGTCACCGCCAAGGACCTGATCCTGGCGATCATCGCCAAGATCGGTACCGGCGGCGGCCAGGGCTACATCCTGGAGTACCGCGGCTCCGCCATCGAGAAGCTCTCGATGGAGGCGCGGATGACCATCTGCAACATGTCGATCGAGGCCGGTGCCCGCGCGGGCATGATCGCCCCCGACGAGACGACCTTCGCCTACCTCAAGGGCCGTCCGCACGCCCCCGAGGGCGAGGAGTGGGACGCGGCCGTCGCGTACTGGAAGACGCTCAGGACGGACGACGACGCCGAGTTCGACGCCGAGGTGGTCATCGACGCCGCCTCGCTGTCGCCGTTCGTCACCTGGGGCACCAACCCCGGCCAGGGCGCGCCGCTTTCGGCGTCCGTCCCCGACCCGGCTTCGTACGAAGACGCTTCGGAGCGCCTCGCCGCCGAAAAGGCCCTGGAATACATGGGGTTGGCGGCCGGACAGCCGCTGCGCTCCATCAACGTGGACACTGTCTTCGTAGGTTCCTGCACGAACGGCCGCATCGAGGACCTGCGGGCCGCGGCCGAACTCCTCAAGGGCCGCAAAGTCGCCGACGGCGTACGGATGCTGGTCGTCCCGGGCTCCGCGCGCGTGGGTCTGCAGGCCGTCTCCGAGGGCCTGGACGTCGTCTTCAAGGAGGCCGGCGCCGAATGGCGGCACGCGGGCTGCTCGATGTGCCTCGGCATGAACCCCGACCAGCTGGCCCCGGGTGAGCGCTCCGCCTCCACCTCCAACCGCAACTTCGAGGGACGGCAGGGCAAGGGCGGCCGTACGCACCTGGTCTCGCCGCAGGTCGCCGCCGCGACCGCCGTGCTGGGCCACCTGGCCTCGCCCGCCGACCTGACCGACGTAACCGCCGCCGCGCCCGCTGGAGTCTGAGAGTCATGGAAGCATTCACCACGCACACCGGCCGGGCCGTCCCGCTGCGCCGCTCCAACGTCGACACCGACCAGATCATCCCTGCTCACTGGCTCAAGAAGGTGACCCGGGACGGTTTCGAGGACGGGCTGTTCGAGGCCTGGCGCAAGGACGAGAACTTCATCCTCAACCGCCCGGAACGCAAGGGCGCCACCGTCCTGGTCGCAGGCCCGGACTTCGGCACCGGCTCCTCCCGTGAGCACGCGGTGTGGGCGCTGCAGAACTACGGCTTCAAGACCGTGATCTCCTCCCGGTTCGCCGACATCTTCCGCGGCAACTCGCTGAAGAACGGCCTGCTCACCGTGGTTCTGGAGCAGAAGATCGTGGACGCCCTGTGGGAGCTCACCGAGAAGGACCCCGAGGCGGAGATCACCGTCGACCTCGAGGCCCGCGAGGTGCGCGCCGAGGGGATCACCGCCTCCTTCGAGCTGGACGAGAACTCCCGCTGGCGGCTGCTGAACGGTCTGGACGACATCTCCATCACCCTCCAGAACGAGGCGGACATCGCCGCCTACGAGGCGAAGCGGCCCTCGTACAAGCCGAAGACGCTCCAGGTCTGATTCCGGCCCCTTCCGGAGCATCTGAACACGGCTGGTTTCAGCCACCCGGTACCCCCGATCAGCCCGATCGGGGGTACCGCCATGTCTGCGCCCGATCTGCGCCCGATCAGCCCCGCGTGGCTCTTGGACTTCGTTCAACTTCCCACGTTAGAAAGGGGGTTGCCGGGGTACGCGAGGGTTGTAGCCGCGACTTCCGCAGACGCCCGGACGGCCGTTTGAGGTGGCAGTTGCCCCCTGGGCAGGCGACAACTCGCCCCAGATGGCACAATCTGTGCATGGAACACGACGGCCAACTCGAGCTCTATGCGGCGGTCGCGGGCCAACTCAAGGAAGCGCACGCAAGAGTGCGCGCACTGCAAGTCCCGGAGGGCGTACGGATGGCGCTGACCCGGAAGCTGCTGGTCATTACGGCCGCGGCCAAGCACGATCTCGCCGACGCGGCAAGGCGTCTGGAGGCGTTCGGAGCGGACCTCGACGAGGGGCGAATCCCCGAAGAGGGCCACTGATCGCAGCCGGGGCAGTCGAGTTCGTTGCGGCGCACGGGTGATTAGCCCGTTTCGTGTTTGATTTGCGGTATATATCTGCCTAACGTGCGAAAAAGCTTGAACACTTTCGTTCTGGCGATGTCTCCGAAGGGGAAGACGTGAACAAGGCGCAGCTCGTAGAAGCGATTGCCGACAAGCTCGGCGGCCGCCAGCAGGCAGCCGACGCTGTCGACGCGGTCCTGGACGCCATCGTCCGCGCGACGGTCGCGGGTGACCGTGTCTCGGTCACCGGCTTCGGTTCGTTCGAGAAGGTCGACCGTCCGGCCCGCTACGCCCGCAACCCCCAGACGGGCGAGCGGGTTCGGGTCAAGAAGACCTCCGTTCCGCGCTTCCGCGCGGGTCAGGGCTTCAAGGACCTGGTCAGCGGCTCGAAGAAGCTCCCCCGCGGCGGCGAGGTCGCCGTCAAGAAGGCGCCCAAGGGCAGCCTGACCGGCGGTGCTTCGACGACCGTGAAGAAGGCCGCGGCCAAGAAGGCGACCACGAAGGCGGCCGCCGCGAAGAAGACCACGGCGAAGAAGACGACGGCCAAGAAGACCACGGCCACCGCCAAGAAGACCACCGCGAAGAAGACGACGGCGAAGAAGACCACCGGCGCCGCCAAGACCTCCGCGGCGAAGAAGACCACCGCCCAGAAGGCGACGGCCAAGAAGGCGCCGGCCAAGAAGGCCCCCGCCAAGAAGTCGGCCGCCCGCAGCACCGCCAAGAAGGCCACGGCCCGCACCAGGTAAGGGCACAGGGGCACTCACGCGCCGGGCCGGACTCCCCGTGGAGTCCGGCCCGCGGCGCGTTGTGGGACGGCCGGGTCAGAAGGTCTGCAGCGTCACCAGAGTGATGTGCGGGCCGTCCTCGGCTCCCTCGACCTCGATCCGTACCCGCTGACCGGGCCTGAGCAGCCTCAGCCCGCCCGCGTCGAACGCCTCGGCGTCGAACGGGACGGGGGTTCCGTCGTCGAGCAGCACACTGCCGCTGCGCGTGTCGGCGTCGTAGGTGTACGCGGTCGCCTGCATGAAGCGCAGCCTACTGTCCCGGGATCAGCAACCGCGCGGCCACCGCCGCCGTCCGGGGACCCACCCCGAGGGCCAGCGCGGCCCGCAGATCGTCGCCGGTGTCCACGTCCTGGCGCACCGAGTCCACCTCGTCGAGCGCCAGTTCCACGGCACCGGACGCACGATGCCGGGCCCGGGAATCCGTACCGAATGCCGGCAGCAATTCCCGGCCCGGGGCAGCGGCCAGCAGAGTCGTGCCGATATTCGCGGCATCCGGCATGAATGCGCGCGGGAATTCCGCCGCCGCGTCGAGGACCCGGGCCAATTCCAGGGAGCGCAGCGCCGGGAGGTCGGCGTTCAGGGCGGCCACGGGGGTGTCGGGCCGGTCGGCGCGCACGGCGGCCACCGCGTGCTCCAGGGCCGCGTTCAGCCCGCCGCGCGGCTCGTCGGTGACGACACGGGCGCCCAGCGCGGCCAGCTCGCGGCCGGCCAGGGCGTCGTCCGTGACGACCGCCACATCCTTCACCGCCGGGCAGGCCAGCGCCGCGGCCACGGTGTCCTGGGCGAACGCGAGGGCGAGGCCCGGGCGCACCCCGTCGTGGGCGGTGTCCGAGAGCCTGCTCTTGGCCAGCGCCAGGGGCTTCACGGGGATGACCAACGTCCACTGCACGAGCGTTCCGTCCCTCTCTTCTCGCGGTCATTGTCACTCAGCCGTCACCTGGACCATCTGGTGGTCCGGGCGTCGGGGCGTACGGTGTTCTCGACAGACCGGCGGCCTGGGGCGACACTTGTGCGGCCCCCCGGCCCGATGTACCGGGCCGACGTACTTGGCCCCTAGAGGAAGGTGCGCGCGTGCCCCGCCGCAGAATCGGCTTCTGGTACCGCTTCGCCGCGGTGCTCTGCAAACCGCCGCTGGTGGTTCTGATCAAGCGGGACTGGCGCGGAATGGAGCACATTCCGGCCGAGGGCGGATTTATCACCGCGGTGAACCACAATTCCCACGTGGACCCCTTCGCGTACGCGCACTACCAGTACAACACCGGACGGGTCCCGCGATTCCTCGCGAAGAGCGGGCTTTTCAAGAAGGGATTCGTCGGCGCCGCGATGCGCGGCACCGGACAGATCCCCGTCTACCGCGAGTCCACCGACGCGCTCAGCGCCTTCCGCGCCGCGGTCGACGCCGTGGAACGCGGTGAGTGCGTGGTGTTCTACCCCGAGGGAACGATCACTCGCGACCCCGACGGCTGGCCCATGACCGCCAAGACCGGTGCGGCGCGCGTCGCCCTGCAGACCAAGTGCCCGGTGATCCCGATCGCCCAGTGGGGCGCCAACGAGCTGCTGCCGCCGTACAGCAAGAAGGCGTACATCCTGCCGCGCAAGACCCACCACGTGCTCGCGGGCCCGCCCGTGGACCTCTCGCGCTTCTACGACAAGGACATGACCGCGGACGTGCTCAGGGAGGCCACCGAGGTCATCATGGCCGCGATCACCCGCCAGCTGGAGGAGATCCGCGGCGAGAAGGCGCCCGCCACGCCGTACGACCCGCGCCGCGAGCGCATCGAGCAGCGGCGCAGGACCCAGGCGCAGTCCGGTCACGAGGAGGAGACGAGCAAGTGAGCAGGCCCGTCAAGGCGGCGGTCTTCGGTACCGGTTCATGGGGCACCGCCTTCGGCGTGGTGCTCGCCGACGCGGGCTGCGAGGTGACCCTCTGGGGCCGCCGCGCCGAACTCGCCGAAGCGGTCAACTCCTCGCGTACGAACCCCGACTACCTCCCCGGAGTCGAGCTCCCGGAGAACCTCCGGGCGACCGCGGACGCCGCCGAGGCCGCGCGCGACGCCGACTTCACGATACTGGCGATCCCCTCCCAGACCCTGCGCGCCAACCTCGCCGAGTGGGTCCCGCTGCTCGCCCCGGACACGGTTCTCGTCTCCCTCATGAAGGGCGTCGAACTCGGCTCCGCCATGCGGATGAGCGAGGTGATCGAGGACGTCGCCAAGGTCGGCGCGGACCGTGTCGCCGTCGTCACCGGGCCCAACCTCGCCCGCGAGATCGCCGCCCGGATGCCGGCCGCCGCCGTGGTCGCCTGCACCGACGAGGCGGTGGCCCAGCGGCTCCAGGCGGCCTGCCACACGCCGTACTTCCGGCCCTACACCAACACCGACGTGGTCGGCTGCGAACTGGGCGGCGCGGTCAAGAACGTCATCGGGCTCGCGGTCGGCATCGCGGACGGCATGGGGCTCGGCGACAACGCCAAGGGCTCGCTCATCACGCGCGGCCTCGCCGAGACCACGCGGCTCGGGGTCGCGCTGGGCGCCGACCCGCTGACCTTCTCCGGGCTCGCCGGCCTCGGCGACCTGGTGGCCACCTGTTCCTCGCCGCTGTCCCGCAACCACACCTTCGGCACCAACCTCGGCAAGGGCATGACCCTGGAGGAGACCATCGCGGTCACCAAGCAGACCGCGGAGGGCGTCAAGTCCTGCGAGTCGGTGGCGGATCTGGCCCGCCGGCACGGTGTGGAGATGCCGATCACGGAGACGGTCGTCGACATCGTGCACGAAGGCAAGCCGCCCGTCGTGGCGTTGAAGGAACTGATGTCGCGCAGCGCGAAGCCGGAACGACACTGAGCGACCCCCCGGGGCGCACGCTGTCTCAGGGCACTACCACCGGGTACTCTCAACGCGATATGAGCACCGAGAACCTTCCCCAGAGCCCTGAGCAGCCGTCTCGCAAGCCGCGCGTGGCCGTCGTGTTCGGCGGGCGCAGCTCCGAACACGGGATCTCCGTGGTCACCGCCGGCGCCGTCCTCAAGGCCATCGACCGGACGAAGTACGACGTCCTGCCGATCGGCATCACGCGGGAAGGCCGCTGGGCCCTGACCGCCGACGAGCCGGAGCGCATGGCGATCACCGACCGCCGTACGCCGGAGGTCGAGGACGTGGCCGAGTCGGGCGAGGGCGGCGTGGTGCTCCCCCTTGACCCCGGCAACCGCGAAGTCGTCGTCAGCGAGCCCGGATCGGTGCCCAAGGCGCTCGGCGAGGTCGACGTGGTCTTCCCCGTCCTGCACGGCCCGTACGGCGAGGACGGCACCCTGCAGGGCCTGCTGGAGCTCTCCGGCGTCCCGTACGTGGGCGCGGGCGTGCTCGCCTCGGCCGTCGGCCAGGACAAGGAGTACATGAAGCGGGTGTTCACCTCCTTCGGGCTGAAGGTCGGCCCGTACGTGGTGATCCGGCCCCGGGAGTGGGAGCGGGACGAGTCCGCGGCCCGCGGGAAGATCGTGGACTTCGTCGGCGAGCATGGCTGGCCGCTGTTCGTGAAGCCCGCGCGCGCGGGTTCGTCGATCGGCATCACCAAGGTCGACGACCTGTCCGGCCTGGACGAGGCGATCGCGGAGGCCCAGCGCCACGACCCGAAGATCCTGGTCGAGGCGGCGGTGGTGGGGCGCGAGATCGAGTGCGGGGTGCTGGAGTTCGAGGACGGTCCGCGGGCCTCCGTCCCCGCGGAGATCCCGCCGCCGGACGCGCACGCGTACTACGACTTCGAGGCCAAGTACATCGACTCGACCCCGGGTATCGTGCCCGCGCCCCTCACCCCGGAGGAGACGGCCGAGGTCCAGCGCCTGGCGGTGGAGGCCTTCGAGGCGGCGTCCTGCGAGGGACTGGTGCGCGCGGACTTCTTCCTCACCGACGAGGGCTTCGTCATCAACGAGATCAACACCCTGCCCGGTTTCACGCCCATCTCGATGTACCCGCAGATGTGGCAGGCGAGCGGCATCGGCTACCCGGAGCTGGTGGACCGGCTCATCCAGGCGGCCCTGCGCAGGTCGACCGGCCTTCGTTAGCCGTCGCGGCTAGTCGGCGATCCCTTCGGGGATCGCCTTCTTTATCGCCGGAGCCAGGTCGACGAGCGGGGACATGCCGTCTCCCGTGCGGCCCTTGGGGATGGTCACCTCGACATACGCCCTGCGCAGGGTCGTGGTGAACCGGAACGAGCCGTCGCCCCGCTTCTCCAGCAGCCAGCCCACCCCGTTCACCTCGACCCCGTCGGCCTCCGGATCGCTCATCTTCGCGGGCCGTACGACACCGCAGCGCAGTATGATCGCCGGGTTCCCCCAGCCCGCGGTCAGCGCGGACGCGGGCTCGGGATCCCGGCGATCCTGACCGTCCACCTCGGCCGGCAGCACCTTGTCCAGCTTCTGGCACAGCCCGGTCACCGTCGCACCAGGCGAGGGAACCGCGGCCCTGGCACTGTCGTCTGCCGAGGAGCAGCCCGCGAGCGTGATCAGCAGGGCGAGCACGGGCAGGCCGGTGAGCCGGTGACGGTAGAAGTTCACCGGCCAAGGGTAGACGGGGGCTACAGATGGACGACCGGGCAGGTCAGGGTACGGGTGATGCCGTCCACCTGCTGGACCTTCGCGACCACCAGGCGGCCCAGGTCGTCCACGGTGTCGGCCTGCGCCCGCACGATCACGTCATAGGGTCCTGTCACGTCCTCGGCCTGGATCACCCCAGGAATCTTGCTGATCGTCTCGGCGACGGTCGACGCTTTGCCGACGTCCGTCTGGATCAGGATGTACGCCTGTACCACGGAACCTCCAGGGCGGCCACGAGGATCATGTGGGGAAAAGGAACGCCACGGTATCGCGTCGCCGCGCGCCGCGGGGAGACCCGCGAAGGCCGTGGCTCACGCGCCGGGGTGCGGTCACGACACAGGTTGACGGACACCTCGACCGTATCGAGGACACTGATGACGCGCGACCGGGAACGGCCAGGGACAGAAGGGGAGCAAGGGCAATGAAGGGCACTGTTGGTGAGCTCGGGGAGTTCGGGCTCATCAGGGAGCTCACCTCCCGTCTCACCACCACCCCGGCGGTCCGGGTCGGCCCCGGCGACGACGCCGCGGTGGTCGCCGCCCCCGACCGACGGGTGGTGGCCTCGACCGACATCCTCCTGGAGGGCCGGCACTTCCGCCGCGACTGGTCCACGGCGTACGACGTGGGCCGCAAGGCCGCCGCGCAGAACCTCGCGGACATCGCCGCCATGGGCGCCGTGCCGACCGCGCTGCTGCTCGGCCTGGTCGTCCCCGCCGAACTGCCGGTGACCTGGCCGAGCGAACTGATGGACGGCATCCGCGACGAGTGCCAGGTCGCGGGCGCCTCCGTGGTCGGCGGCGATGTCGTACGCGGCGACACGATCATGGTGTCGATCACCGCGCTCGGCGATCTGCGCAACCAGGAACCCATCACCCGGGGCGGCGCCCAGCCCGGCGACCTCGTCGCGGTCACCGGCTGGCTGGGCTGGTCGGCGGCCGGGTACGCGGTGCTCTCCCGCGGCTTCCGCTCGCCGCGCGCCTTCGTGGAGGCCCATCGGCGCCCCGAGCCGCCGTACCACGCGGGCCCGGCGGCCGCGGGGCTCGGTGCGACCGCGATGTGCGACGTCAGCGACGGGCTGATCGCCGACCTCGGGCACATCGCCGAGGCCAGCAAGGTGCGCATCGACATCCGCTCCGGGGCGATCGACATCCCCTCGCAGATGAACGACATCGGACAGGCCGTCGGTGTCGATCCCATGCAGTGGGTGCTGACCGGGGGAGAGGACCACGCGATCGTGGCCACCTTCCCGCCGGACGTGAAGCTCCCGGCGCGCTGGAAGGTGATCGGGGAGGTCCTCAACCCCTCGGCGCTGCCCCAGGTGACGGTCGACGGGGCGCCGTGGACGAGCAAGGGCGGCTGGGACCACTTCGGGGACATCGAGTCATGAGCCCCCCGCCCCGGGTGCTGACGGTCGCCGGGTCGGACTCCGGCGGAGGCGCCGGGATCCAGGCCGACCTGAAGACGATGCTCGCGCTCGGCGTGCACGGCATGAGCGTCGTCACGGCCGTCACCGCGCAGAACTCCCTTGGTGTGCAGGGGGCCTGGGAGCTGCCGGTGGAGGCGGTGCGGGCGCAGTACCGGAGCGTGGTCGACGACATCGGCGTACAGGCCGTCAAGACCGGGATGCTGGCCTCGGCCGAACTCGTCGAGGCCGTGGCCGAGTTGATCGCCGGGACGGACGCACCGGCGGTCGTCGACCCGGTGGGCGTCTCCAAGCACGGGGACCCGCTGCTGGCCGCGTCCGCGCTGGAGTCCGTACGCCAGCGGCTCCTGCCGGTCGCGACCGTGGCGACCCCGAACCTCGACGAGGTCGCCCAACTCACCGGCGTGCGGGTCGAGTCGGAGGGACAGCTGGGGGAGGCCGCGGCGGCCGTGCTGTCGTACGGACCGCGATGGGTGCTCGTCAAGGGCGGTCATCTGCCCGGTGACGCCGTGGACCTGCTCACCGACGGCACCGAGGAGCACTGGCTGCGCGCGCCCCGGCACGACAACCGGCACACGCACGGCACGGGCTGCACCCTCGCCTCCGCGATCGCGTCGCAGCTCGCGAAAGGCCTGACCGTGCCGGAGGCGGTGGCCGCCGCCAAGGACTACGTCACCGGGGCCGTCGCCGCCGGCTTCGCGCTCGGCGGCGGGATCGGGCCCGTGGACCACGCCTGGGCGCTCAGAACGGGTACTCCCTCAGCTTGATGTCCGTCGCCGCCTTCTCGGTCATCCGCTTGAAGAAGCGGGCCAGCGGACGGGAGGCGAGGATCCGGTACATCCGGTCCCGGCTGCGGATGCGCCGCTCGGTCGCCGGGGCGAAGAACGGGCCCGCGTTCCCGGAGATCTTCTGGCAGCCCTTGGCGAAGTCCCGGATCCGGGTCTCGTACTCCGCGAAGGCGGTACGGAAGTCGCCGTCGGCGAGGGCGAGTTCACCGGCGAGGACGTAGGCGCCGACGATCGCCACGCCCGTGCCCATGCCTCCCATGGTGGCCCCGTACCCGGCGTCGCCGAGCAGTGCCACGCGCCCCTTGGTGAGGCGGTCGACGTGGATCTGGGCGATGGCGTCGAAGTACAGGTCGTCGGTCTCCTCGAGGGCCTTGAGGATGGTCGGCCCCTCCCAGCCCAGTCCGGCGAAACGCTCCCTGAGGATCCGCTTCTGCGCGGTGACGTCCCGTCGGTCGTAGCGCAGTTCCTCCGACCGGAAGACCAGCAGCGCGCCGGCGCGGTCCGGGTCGCCGTCGTAGTTGCCGACGACGACCGCGCGGCCGGGCTCGCTGTAGACCCGGCCGGTCCGGTCGAGGCCGAGATGGTTGGGGACGTCGAAGCCGGCCACGTAGTGGTCGAAGAAGCGCAGGTAGCGGGATTCGTCGCCGAAGACCAGCCGACGGGTGTGGGAGTGCAGTCCGTCCGCGCCGACGACCAGGTCGAAGCGGCGGGGAGCGCCCCGCTCGAAGGTGATGTCCACGCCCTGCGGGTCCTCGGCGAGGGTGGCGATCGAGTCCCCGAAGACGTACTCGACGTCGTCCTTCGTCCGCTCGTACATGATCCGCGCGAGCTCGCCGCGGAAGATCTCCACGTCGCCGCTCATCATGTCCGCGGGCAGGTCCACGCGCGGGGTGCCGTCCGCGTCGACGACGGTCTGGCGGCCCATGTGGGTCTGACGGGTGTGGATCTCGTCCCAGATGCCCATGGAGGTGAGGACCGTGCGGTGGACGTGGCCGCGGAAGTCGACCGCGAAGCCGCCGCCGCGCAGTTCGGGGGCCTTCTCGACGACGGTCACCCGGGCGCCGAGACGGGACAGGTCGAGGGCGACGGCGGGGCCGGCGACGCTCGCGCCGGAGACCAGGACACTGAGGTTGCTGAGGTTCTTCGTCATGCGGTGAGCTTCGGCGGGGCCGCTGACCGTCCGCCTACCGTTCGCTGACCGCCGCTGACCGCAGGCTCCGGCCCCGCTCGAAGGCCGCCGCGTAGTCCTCCGCGGACAGCCCGGCGCGGGTCTGCCGTTCGGTGCGTACGACGTCCGGGGTGCCCGCGTCGGGGGCGCCCCGCAGGCCCGTCGCGGCGCCCAGCAGGACGGCGGCCCGTTCGGGCGACCCGGCGACGGACGCCAACGCCTCGGCCACCTCGGCGAGTTCGAGTTCGCCGGGGCCCTCGACGGCGAGTTCGGCGGCCTGCCGGAACCAGTCGCGGGCCTCCTCGGCACGGCCCTCGGCGGCGGCGGTGCGCCCGAGCCCGATGAGGATCCGTGCGGTCTCACCGACGCTGAACCAGTTGGCGGCACAGGTCTCCAGAGCGGCTTCGTACTGCTCACGCGCGCGTGCCGGGTCCCCGGCCAGCCGGGCCGCGTCACCGAGGCAGCGCCGGGCGCCCGCCATCTTGTCGGGCAGACCGGCGTCACGGGCGAGCACCAACGCCTGCCCAAAATGGATCTCGGCACCGGCCGTGTCGCCCTGGTGCAGCAGCACGGCGCCCCGGGTGCGCAGCAGGTCGGCGGTCTCCTCGGGGGCCGCCACCTCCCGCATGTACGCCAGTCCCTCGTCGATCAGCTCCAGGGCGCGCGGCGCGTCCCCGCGCGCGAGGGCGAACATGCCGAGCGGATCGAGGCAGTTGGCCATCCCCCAGCGGTCGCCCGTCTCCCGGAACGCCTCCAGCGCCCGGGCGAAGCTCTCCTCGGCCTCCCGCGGCCGGCCCGCGAACCGCTCCTGGAAACCCAGGCCCACCTCCAGCAGCGCCCGAGCCCAGGGGTCCTCGCCGGCCAGGGCTATGGCCCGGTCGTTGGTCGCCGGCCGGGGGCCGACCGCCAGCGACCACAGCATGAGGATGTACGGCAGCCGCAGCGGACCCTCGTAAGCGGCCAGGAGGGCGTCCACGCGCGCGACGAGCCCGTCGCGGCCGGCCGCGTCCTCGCCGTCGCCGAGGAGCACGTTGATCGCGCACAGCACGTACTCCTCCGTCAGCCCCGGAGGCGGCGCGTCCCCGACGGCGGCCAGCAGCTCACGCGCCGACGCCACCTGTCCGCCGTGCAGCCCGCGCAGCCGCCAGAAGCACGACAGGACGGCCATCAGCCGCAGAGCGTCCCCGGGGCCGTGGCGTACGAGGTGGCGCAGCGCGGCGTCCAGGTTGTCGTGCTCGGCGGACAGCCGCTCCAGCCACGGCAGTTGACCGCCGCCCCGGATATTCGGCTCCGCCTCCTCGGCCAGCCGCAGGAAGAACGCGGCGTGCGCGTCGGCGAGACCGCCGGGGTCGCTCAGGTCCTCCGCGGCGAACGCGCGGATCGTCTCCAGCATCCGGTAGCGCCCCTCGGACACCTCCACGAACGACTTCTCGACCAGCGAGGCCAGTACGTCCTCGGGATACGGCAGCCCGCACACCGCTTCGACCGCCTCCAGGGTTGCGCCGCCGGAGAACACCGTCAGCCGCCGCGCGAGCTCCCGCTCCTCCTCGTCCAGCAGCTCCCAGCTCCACTCCACGACGGCGCGCAGGGTGCGATGCCGGGGCGCCTTGGAGCGGTCGCCGCGCGAGAGCAGCCGGAACCGGTCGTCCAGCCGCTCGGCGAGCTCGTCCGGGGTGAGCGTGCGCAGCCGGGCGGCCGCCAGCTCGATGGCGAGCGGGAGCCCGTCGAGGGCGGCACAGATGTCGGGCACGCGCGCGTGGCCGTCGAAACCGGGGCGCACGGCGCGCGCCCGGTCCAGGAAGAGCCGCTCGGCGGGCTCCGGCCGCAACGGCGGCACGGGGACCAGGACCTCGCCGGTGATGCCGAGCGACTCCCGGCTGGTGGCGAGGACACGGACGCCAGGGCAGGCGGCGAGCACCAGGGCGCAGACCCGGGCCGCGTCCTCGACGAGATGCTCGCAGTTGTCCAGCACCAGCAGCACCTCCCGGTTCTCCAGCGCCCCCACCAGCCGGTCCGTACTGTCGGCCGCCCGGCTGCGAAACCCCTCACGCACCCCGAGAGCGGTCAGGACGGCGTACGGGATCTGCTGCCCGTCGGCGACGGGAGCGAGCTCCACGAAGCAGACGTCGGGGGAGGGGGAGGGGGCGCCCGCGGAGGAGCGAGCACCGGTGCTCGCGCGGTTCGTGAGGGTGGCAGCCGCCTCGATCGCCAGACGGGTCTTCCCCGCGCCGCCCGGGCCCGTCAGGGTGATCAGGCGGGCCTCGGCGAGCAGGGTGGCCATGCGGGCGAGTTCGGGCTCGCGGCCGACGAAACGGGTGAGCTGGACCGGGAGGCGGCGGCGCTCGGGCTCGGTGCCCTGGAGCAGCTCCAGGTGCAGCGCGGACAGCTCAGGCGACGGGTCGGCGCCCAGCTCGTCCGCGAGGGTGCGCCGGGCCTCCTCGTACACCGTCAGTGCCTCCGCGGGCCGCCCGCCCGCGTGCAGGGCCCGCATCAGCTGCCCGTACAGCCGTTCGCTCAGCGGATGGTCCCGCAGCAGCGCCCGCAGCTCCGGCACGAGCCCGGGACCGCCACCGAGCCCCAGGTCCGCCTCGATCCGGTCCTGTACGGCGGCCAGCCGCAGCTCCTGGAGCCGGGCGACCTCCGCGTGCGCCGACGGCAGGTCGGGCAGCGCGGGCCCGCGCCACAGCGCGAGCGCCTCCCGCAGCCGGGCCGCCGCGCCCTTGTGGTCACCGTCGGCGAGGGCGGCTCGCCCTTGACCGGCCAGCTGTTCGAAACGGTGCGCGTCGACGGACTCGGGCGGTACGGCGAGGCGGTACCCCGCGGGCACCGCCTCGACGTCCGTGTGCGGGGCCAGGCGGCGGCGCAGCCGGGAGATCTGGGACTGCAGCGCGTTGGCGGCCCCGGCGGGCGGCTCGGCGCCGTACAGGCCGTCCGTGAGCCGCTGCGTGGAGACGGGGTGGCCGGCGGCCAGGAGCAGCAGGGTGAGCAGGGCGCGGGGGCGGGGGCCGCCGGGGTCGACGGGGATGCCGTCGTCGGTACGTACCTCCAGAGGGCCCAGGATGCCGAAGCGCATGGGTACAGCTTGTCAGGGCACGGCCTTGTCGGAGGACAGCAAAAAGCCGGCCCACACGAGGTGGACCGGCTCAGTGCAGCGAACCAGCGGTGGCCGCGCGCTTAGCTGTGCGTCAGCGCGAGACCTTGCCGGCCTTGATGCACGAGGTGCAAGCGTTCACGCGCTTCGGCGTCCCGCCGACCACGGTACGGACGCGCTGGATGTTCGGGTTCCAGCGACGGGACGTACGGCGGTGCGAGTGCGAGATGTTGTTGCCGAAGCCCGGCCCCTTGCCGCAGACGTCGCAGTTGGCAGCCACGGGTCACTCCAAAGACTTCAGATGCACTTACGGTTGGATCCCGGCATGCCGGGATCGCGATCGCAGGATCAGATCTGAGTGGCGTTGCCAGGGGAATGGCCCGATGTGGATCGGGCAACCGGAGCAGCATACAACGACTGCGCCAGTACAACGAAACTACCATGGCTGCTGACACCCCAGGCCCCGGCCCTCTTCCGGCACCGACCGTCCCTGGGTCTACGCTGCGTCCAGTCCAGCTCAGGGAGGCGCAGGTGGCGCGGGTGCCGCAGACATTCCTCGATGCTCTCGCGGTGCGCACCTGGTGCGGTCTCGCTCTGGAGGCGCTCGGACGCGCGCGCGAGGAGATCGACGCGATCAACGTCTACCCCGTGGCCGACGGGGACACCGGCACCAATCTGTATCTGACCATGGAGTCCGCCGCGGCCGCGGTCGAGGCCGTCTTCGCCGGTCACGAGGCCGGCGCGGACGCCGGGAAGCCGACCCTGGCGGAGGCCGTGCGCGCGATGGCGCACGGCGCGCTGATCGGCGCCCGGGGCAACTCCGGGACCATTCTCGCGCAGCTGCTGCGGGGCATGGCGCAGGTGCTCGCCGAGGACGGTGAGACGCCTCACACCGACGGCGACGGGCTGCGGCTCGCCCTGCGGCACGCGGCCGACTCGGCCCGGCAGGCCGTCGCGCACCCCGTCGAGGGCACGGTCCTGTCGGTCGCCTCGGCCGCCGCCGACGCGGCCAGGGGCGACGCCGCGGACGACTGCGGGTCGGTCGCCCGGGCCGCCCACGCGGGCGCGTGCACCGCGCTTGCCGCGACGCCGGGCCAGCTGGCGGTCCTGGGCCGCGCGGGCGTGGTCGACGCCGGCGGACGCGGGCTGGTGACGGTGCTGGGCGCGCTGGTGGAGACGTTCACGGGGGAGACGCCGGGGGGAGCGTCCGGGCCGGGCGGCGAGGGGTACGGGCGGGCGGATGCGGGTGCCGCGCACACGCGCGTGGAGTCCGAGGCGACGCATCCGCAGGGCGAACTCGGCGACCTCGTTCCCGATGCGCCGCACGCGCGCCCGGAGATCGTCTCGGGCCTCACCGGCACCGCGGCCGAGGAGTGCGCCGACCCGGTGGCGGACGCCGGACCCGCCTTCGAGGTGATCTACCTCCTGGAGGCCGCGGACGCGGCCGTGACCCGGCTGCGGGACCGGCTCGACGCGCTCGGGGACTCCCTGGTCGTGGTCGGCGGCGACGGGCTGTGGAACGTCCACGTGCACGTGGACGACGCGGGCGCCGCCGTGGAGGCGGGCGTCGAGGCCGGGCGGCCGTACCGGATCCGGATCACTCACTTCGGGGCCGGTGACGTGCACACCACCGGTGCCGAGCGGCCGCCACGGGAGCGGGTGCAGCGCGCCGTGGTGGCGGTCGTGCCCGGCGAGGGCCTGGCCGGGCTGTACGCGGAGGCCGGTGCCACCCCCGTGCTCGCGCGCCCCGGGGAGCCGCCCGCGAGCGGGGAGCTGCTGAACGCCGTACGGCGGGCCCACGCGCGTGAGGTCGTGCTGCTGCCCAACGACGCCGAGCTGCGGCACACCGCGGCCGCGGCGGCCGAGCAGGCCCGCGCCGAGGGCATCCGGGTCGCCCTCATCCCCACGCGCTCGGCGGTCCAGGGCATCGCGGCGCTCGCCGTGCACGAGCCCGAGCGCCGCTTCGACGAGGACGTGGTGTCCATGACCTCGGCGGCCGGCGCGACCCGCTACGCCGAGGTCGCCGTCGCCGAGCGCCAGTCCTGGACCATGGCCGGCATCTGCCAGGCCGGCGACGTCCTCGGCCTCATCGACGGGGACGTGGCGGTGATCGGCACCGATGTCACCGCCACCGCCGAGACCGTCCTGGACCGCATGCTCCAGGCCGGCGGCGAACTCGTCACCCTCGTCCTCGGCGACGAGGCCCCGGAGTCCGTGGCCGCGCGACTGGAGACACGCGTGCGTGAGTCCTATCTCGCCGTCGACACGGTGGTCTACCGAGGCGGCCGCCAGGGCGCGCTGCTGCTGATCGGCGTGGAGTGACCAAGCCCTACTGGCCCCTGGCCTGCTCCTCCGTCACCTGCAGCAGCTGGTCGGCCTCCGCGCGGCGGGCCCGGACCGTCTCGTCCTCGGTGCCGGCTCCGTCGTACGCCCTGAGCACGGCACGCGCGCGGTCCGCCGCGTCGGCCGGGCGGCCGAGGTCGGCCTCCAGCCAGCCCGCGGCGAGTTCGGCGCCGGTACGGCTGTGCAGGGCGTCCTCGTCCTCCAGCGAGGCGAACACCGCGACCGCCTCGCCGACCTGGACCAGGGCGTCCTCCAGCGCGGCCCGGATCGCGTCGTCGTCGGCGTCCTCGGCGGCGGAACGGGCCAGCAGATCCCCGAACTGGCGGTGCGTGTGGCCCAGTTCGGCGACCAGACGCTCCCGCGCCTCCGCCTCGGCCTCGTCGGCGCCCAGCACCCGCTCGCACTCCCCGACCGCGGCCGACATCAACTCCCGTGCCGCGTCCGCCCCGTCGTCCGCGCGCAGCGCGAGCCACGCACGCGCGCGCAGGGAGCGGACCAGGCCGTGGACGTTGCCGAGCGAGCGCCACAGCTCGCCCGCGCGCGCGTACGCCTGATCGGCCTCGGCGGGCAGTCCGGCGGCCCCGAGGGACTCGGCGGCGAGGTGGGCGAGCGTGGCGTGGTCGTGCTGCTCGGGCCAGTGCCGGGCGATCTCGGCGGCCCGCAGCCGCCGTTCGGCCGCCTCCCGGTGCTCGCCCAGCTCGCTCAGGCAGTCACCGAGCCACCACTGCGCCTGGACGACCGCGCCGTCGCCGTGGGTCTCGACGGTCAGGTCGGGCAGCGCGGACTCCAGCACCTCCGCGGCCTCGGCGAATCGTCCCTGCCGCAGCAGGAAGCCGCCCAGCTGATGCCGGGCCCAGGCACCGAGCGTCGGCCCCTCGCCCGCCTCGTCGGCCCAGTGCGCGGCCTCCAGGGAATGCTCGGCGGCCTCCACGGCGAGTCCCCGGCCGCCGACGACCTCGGCGAGCTGGAGATGCAGCTGGGCCCGCCCGACCGCCTCCAGCTGCGTCCCGCCGTGCTCCAGGGCCGCCCGCAGCGCCCGCTCCGTCCCGGCGATGTCGCCCAGGTGGTGCGACAGCCCCGCGAGCCGGGCCTCGTACTCGACCGCGAACCACGGCAGCCCGGCCGCCACGAACCCGTCCGAGGCCCGCGTGAACAACTCCACGGCCCCCTCCGGATCCCCGCCCTGCAACGCCAGCTCCGCGAGCATGGCCAGCCCCTCGGCCTCCCGGGCGGCGATCCGCACGTCGTCCCCGGCGTACCCCCCGACCAGCGCGAGCAACTCCCGCACGGCACGCTCGGCCTCGGCCAGCACGCCGTCCGCGGACGAGGTCCGCGAGGGGACCGTGCCGGTCTCGTCCGGCACCTCACGGACTGCCCCGTCCTCCCCGTTCACCCCCGCCCCGGTCTCGGCCAGCTCCTGCACCCGGCGCATCAGCACCCGCGCCCGGCCCATCAGCACCGACGCCGTCTGCCTCAGCCCCGTCGCCTCGTCGGCGTACAGGGCGAGGATCGCGTCGTAGGGCTCGGCGACCGCGGCGACGGCCTCGTCGACGCGGCCGGTGAGGGCGCGTACGTACGCCGCACGCGTGCGTGCCGCCAGTGCCTCGCCCGGGTCGCCCGCCTCGGCGTACAGCTCGGCGGCCCGCTCGAAGAGTTCGACGCCCTCGGGCCCCCGGCCCATCGCCTCGTGGTCGACGATCTCGGCGCGGTCGCGGACGTCCAGTTCGACGCCCTCGGCGGCCCGCGCCACCGCCGCCCACGCCTCCACGGCGTTCGGCCGCAGGGTGTCCGACAGGCGCCGCGCCTCGGTCAGCAGGGCCGGCAGGTCACGCTCCTCCTCCGGGGACACCGTGACCGGCGTCGCCACCGGTGCGGCGGGCGCCGGGCGCACCGCCCGGACGCCGAGCGGCAGCCGCTCCACCAGAGGACTCTGCGCCATACGCGCGCGTGCCCGCTCACCGACGTGGGCGGTTCCGTTGCGCTCGTCGAAGCGCGCCGCCAGGGCCAGGGCCTCGGTACGCGCGTGCGTGGCGAGTTCGCCGGCCGTCCAGGACCGTCCGGCCGGCCCGGGCACCTCACGGTCCGCGAGCCCCACCTCGACGAGCCGGTCCATGAGCAGGGCCACCACGCTCAGGAAGTCCAGCCGGCTGCGCGGCTGCCCGGTGTCCGTGAAGTACGCGGGCCGCTCCGCCAGCAGCTCCAGGCCCCGCGCCTCGTTCCCGGTCAGCGCGCAGAACTCCACGTGGTCCGCGTACGCGCCCCGCATGCTCTCCATGGGCCGCACCAGCCGGAAGCCCCGCAGATGGTTGGCGCGCGCCTCGTCCGCGCGGCCCAGCCGCAGCAGCGGCACCAGCGAGGACGCGAGCACCGTGTGCGGCTCGTGCGCACACGTGAACTCGCCCTCCAGGACCGGCCGCCACAGCAGCAGCGCCTCCGCGTCCCGGCCCCGCTCCGCCTGCCACCAGCCCTGCCCGTGCAGCTCGCAGGCGTGGCAGTCGGCCATGCTGTCCCGGTCCGCCGCGAGCCAGGCGGTGTACGCCCGCTCCGCGCGCGGAAGATCACCCACGTGCGCGGCGACGCTGAACTCGGCGCTGCGCACGGCCCGTTCGGAGTGCCCGGCGAGCCGGTAGCGGTGCTCCATCTCGCCGAGCCACTTCTCGATCGAGGCGAGCGGGACGTGCGGCTGGTCGAGCATGCCGGACGACATCCACTTGAAGACCCAGTGCAGTGAGTGCGTCTCGTACTCGTCGAAGTCCTCGGGCCGCTCGTCCCACATGCGCAGCAGACGCGCGAAGGGGACGAACATCTTGTCCTTCTCGGAGCTGTAGTTGTAGACCTTCAGCTGGTGCCCGAGCGCCTCGATGACGGCGAGCGGGATGCCCAGCTTCTCCGCCTCGGCGAGCAGTTGCTCCGCGCGCGCGTTGCGGGCCGGCCCCTCCGGCCGTTCGGAGTTCTCCGCCATCGCCCGGCGCAGGGAGTCGAAGTCCGTGATCCCAGCCATCAGCGGCCGTCCTCCCCGTGTGCGGACTCTCCGTTGGCGGACTCTCCGTGGGTGGCCCATTCCAGCAGGCCGATGAACGCCCGGTTCAGCAGGGCGGTGTCCGCGGGCCTCAGCGGCCGCTGCGCCATCAGCAGGGCCTGCCCGTACAGGGACTCCGTGGCCGTGCCGATCAGTTCCGCGTCACCCAGTGAACTGATCCTGCGGACCAGGGGGTTGAGATGGTTGAGCACCAGACGCGCGCGCGGAGCGCTGCCGCGCAGCGAACCGAGGATGCCCGCCCACAGGTCGTCGGCCTGCTCCGCGGCGTCCGCGCGGGCCTGTTCATGCCGGGCGGAGCGGTCGTCGAGGTGGAGGGCGGGGACCGAGACGGGGTGGAAGGCGCGCAGTACTATGTCACATTGCACCGCGTCCAGCCGGGCCCGCGCCGCCGCCAGGAACCCCGACAGCGCCAGCTCCTCCGCCGCGTCCACGGCGTCCAGATGCGCCGTCACGGTGTCCGCGTCCAGCTCCGCGACCACCGTCCCCGGCCGCACCGACGGCAACGCCTCGACCAGCTCGCCGTCGTACGTGTAACCACCGTTGATCACCCCGATGCCCTGCGCGGAGGCGATCGGCGCGACCTGCCGGTACTCCTCCACCGTCCGCGTGAAGTGCACCACCCGGTGCCGCTGCGCGAACTCCTCCAGCGACAGCCGCCCGTCGGTCGTCTCGAACGGCAGCCACGGCAGCATCGTCCGCAGCATCTCCCGGTCGTGCCGCGCCAGGGACTTCACGCCCAGGTGGTGCACCGACAGGAAGGCCGCCAGCCGCTCCGGATCACCGGCCGCGAGCCCGGTCAGCCAGGCCCGGATCCGTTCGCCGAGCGCCTCCCGCACGGCCGCCAGCGTCTCGTCCTCGTACAGCGACTCGCGCGAGGCCGTGGGCCGCAGACTGTCCGTGTCGAGCACGCAGCGCACGAAGAACGCCCAGTCCGGCAGCAGCTGTTCGGCCCGCTCGGTCAGCAGCATGCCCTTGAGGTGCACCCGGTGCGTGGCCCGCTGCGCCGGACTGACCGCCGACGGCAGCACGTACGCCACCCCCCTGATCCCGGCGAGCGGTACGTCCAGCTCGATCGAGTCCAGCGGGGTGAACCCGAACAGCTCGTGACAGTGCCGCGCCAGGGCCACCCGGCGGGTGGCGGGGGAGGGGTAGGGACGGTCCCAGGGCGCGGGCAGGTCCGTGACTGCCTCCTCACCCACCCGGACGTCGTACGGCAGCAGCGAACCGAAGTCCCGCGCCAGCATGAGCACCCGCTCGGCCGACAGCCACTCCCCGGCCCCCGCCCGCGCCACCAGATGCACGGTGGTGCCCGGTTCGGGCCGCGCCGCGTCGGGCAGCGTCCGCACGGTGTAGGAGCCGTCGTCGCTCGCCGTCCACTCCACGGGCGCCGCGTCCGGGGTACGGGCGCTGCGGCTGACGACCCTGATCCGCTCGGCCACCACGAAACAGGCCAGCAGCCCGATGCCGAACTGCCCGAGGAAGTCCGAACGGACCTCCTGGATCCCGCCGGCGATCCCCTCGGAGCGCTTGGAACTGCGCCCGATGGTGGCCAGCAGACTGTGCACGTCCGCCTCGGTGAGCCCGATGCCGGAGTCCTCCACCCGCAGCGTGCCCGCCTCCGCATGCAGCCGCACCCGCGCCGGGGCGTCGGGCTGCTCGGCGCGCCGGGCGGTGATGGCGTCCACGGCGTTCTGCAGCAGCTCGCGCAGATAGACCCGTGGACTGGAGTAGAGGTGATGGGAGAGCAGGTCCACCAGTCCGCGCAGGTCGACCTGGAACGTATGAGGTGGCTGGGACGGCTGGGATGACTGTGAGGTCTGGGAGTCCATCGTCGCGGCGCCGGTGGGGGGAATGCACGTCGGCGCGGGGTCGGGCGGTCCCGATGGGGCGGTGACCGCGGGGGATGGCCGGAGCGCGCCATCCTAAAGCCGGAACGAGCCGTCTGACCAGGGGTTTCGACAGACGTATACGGCGATGTCAGTGACGTGGTGTGCAATGGATCTCGTGCCCGCACTGGAAGAACCACTGAAGAAGGTGCTCGGACCACCCACCGCGAAGGTGATGGCCGAGTCCCTCGGCCTGCACACCGTCGGCGACCTCCTGCACCACTACCCGCGCAGATACGAGGAGCGCGGCCAGCTCACCCACCTCGCCGAGCTGCCGATGGACGAGCACGTCACGGTGGTCGCCATGGTCGCCGACGCCCGGCTGCACACCTTCGCCTCCGCGCGGGCCCCCCGCGGCAAGGGCCAGCGCCTGGAGGTGACGATCACCGACGGCAGCGGCCGGCTCCAACTGGTCTTCTTCGGCAACGGCGTCCACAAGCCCCACAAGGAACTGCTGCCGGGCACCCGCGCGATGTTCGCGGGCAAGGTCTCCCTCTTCAACCGCCGCCTCCAACTGGCCCATCCGGCATACGAGTTGCTGCGCGGCGACAGCGAGGAGACGGTCGAGACCTGGGCCGGCGCCCTGATCCCCATCTACCCCGCCACCGCCAAGCTCGAGTCCTGGAAGATCGGCAAGGCGATCCAGACGGTGCTGCCCAGCGCCCAGGAGGCCCTGGACCCCCTGCCCGCCACCCTCCGTGAGGGGCGCGGCCTGGTCACCCTGCCCGAAGCCCTCCTGAAGATCCACCAGCCCCACACCAAGGCCGACATCGCCGACGCCCGCTCCCGCCTCAAGTGGGACGAGGCCTTCGTCCTCCAGGTCGCCCTGGCCCGCCGCCGGCACGCCGACGCCCAACTCCCCGCCGTCGCCCGCAAACCCAAGCCCGACGGCCTCCTCACCGCCTTCGACGACCGCCTCCCCTTCACCCTCACCGAGGGCCAGCGGAAGGTCTCGAAGGAGATCTTCGACGACCTGGCCACCGAACACCCGATGCACCGGCTGCTGCAGGGCGAGGTGGGTTCCGGGAAAGCTCAACCCCTGGACTCGCTTGTGCTCACACCCCGCGGTTTCCGTCGGATGGGAGACCTGGGGGTGGGCGACGAGGTCGTTGTGCCCGCAGGAGAGATCGCTCTGGTCGACGGGGTCTTTCCGCAAGGGGAGCGGGATGTGTGGCGCGTCGTGCTCTCCGACGGAAGTTCGGTGGAATGCGATGACGAACACCTCTGGATCGTCGGCACGAGTTGCGGCTGGGACCGTGGTCAGCCCCCCAAGGTGATGACTACCCGGGAAATCCGACACGATCTGTTCAAGGCCAACGGGTCGTCGAAGTGGTACATCCCGGCGGCGACCCCCGTGGATCTCGGCGACGATTCCGGTCTTCCTCTGGACCCCTACCTTTTCGGGCTCCTGTTGGGCGACGGCTCGTTCCGGCACAATCTGCGGTTTTCCACCGTCGACGCGGAGATTCGCGATGCATTGGTGGCGGCGGTGGCTCCGGACTGTCGGCTCGTCCCGGTGACCGGTTCTCGGTGCGACTACACCATTCAGCTGACCCGACGTTCGGGCGGTGCCCGTAACCCGGTCATCCAGATCTTGCGTGATCTGGGTCTTTGGGGGCTGACGTCGCATGGCAAGTTCATTCCCGCCGAATTCAAGAACACGTCGATCAAGAACCGCCTCGCCCTCCTGCAGGGGCTCATGGACACCGACGGTACGGTTGATCAGAACGGCTTGAGTATTTCCCTGTGCTCGGCCTCGCCGATGTTGGCGGACGACGTGGCTTGGCTCGTGCGCTCCCTGGGGGGCCGGGCGCGTGTTCTGCCCAAGAAGGCCGCATTCAACGTCTCGGTGGCGCTACCCGACGGCTACCCGCCGTTTCGGCTTACCCGCAAGGTCGAACGCGTACGTCCACGTGCGAAGTACAACACCTTCCGTCGGGGCATCCGCACTGTGGAACACGTGGGACGGAAGCCGGTCCAGTGCATCAGCGTCGCTCACCCGAGCCACGCGTATGTCACCGACAACTTCACCGTCACGCACAACACGATGGTCGCCCTGCGCGCCATGCTCGCCACCGTCGACGCAGGCGGGCAGGCCGCCATGCTCGCGCCCACCGAGGTGCTGGCCCAGCAGCACCACCGCTCCGTCGTGGAGATGATGGGCGAGCTGGCCGAGGGCGGGATGCTGGGCGGCTCCGAGCACGCCACCAAGGTGGTGCTGCTGACCGGCTCCATGGGGACGGCGGCGCGGCGCCAGGCGATGCTCGACCTGGCCACCGGCGAGGCCGGCATCGTGATCGGCACGCACGCGCTGATCGAGGACAAGGTCCAGTTCCACGACCTCGGCCTGGTCGTCGTCGACGAACAGCACCGCTTCGGCGTCGAGCAGCGCGACGCCCTGCGCGGCAAGGGCAAACAGCCCCCGCACCTCCTCGTCATGACGGCCACCCCCATCCCGCGCACGGTCGCCATGACGGTCTTCGGCGACCTGGAGACCTCGGTCCTCGACCAGCTCCCCGCCGGCCGCTCACCCATCGCCTCCCACGTCGTTCCCGCCGCCGACAAACCCCACTTCCTGGCCCGCGCCTGGGAGCGGGTCCGCGAGGAGGTCGGCAAGGGCCACCAGGCGTACGTCGTCTGTCCCCGCATCGGCGACGAGGAGGACGACCCGAAGAAGTCCGGCAAGAAGAAGTCCCCCGAGGACGAGGCGGAGAAGCGCCCGCCGCTCGCCGTCCTGGAGGTCGCGGACCAGCTGGCGAAAGGGCCGCTGCACGGCCTCCGGGTGGAGGTCCTGCACGGACGTATGCACCCCGACGACAAGGACGCGGTCATGCGCCGCTTCGCCGCCGGCGACACCGACGTCCTGGTCGCCACCACCGTCATCGAGGTCGGCGTCAACGTCCCCAACGCCACCGCGATGGTCATCATGGACGCCGACCGCTTCGGCGTCTCCCAGCTCCACCAGCTGCGCGGCCGGGTGGGCCGGGGCTCCGCCCCCGGCCTCTGCCTCCTGGTCACCGAGATGCCGGAGGCGAGCGCGGCCCGCCAGCGGCTGAACGCGGTGGCGTCGACCCTGGACGGCTTCGAGCTCTCCCGCATCGACCTGGAGCAGCGCCGCGAGGGCGACGTCCTCGGCCAGGCGCAGTCGGGCGCCCGCACCAGCCTGCGGGTGCTGGCCGTCATCGAGGACGAGGACGTCATCGCGGAGGCGAGGGAGGAGGCGGCGGCGGTCGTGGCGGCGGACCCGGAGCTCACCGACCTCCCGGCGCTGCGGACGGCGCTGGACGCCCTCCTGGACGAGGAGAGGGAGCAGTACCTGGAAAAGGGCTGAGAATGAACCCGTAGCCGCCCACGACCGAGGAACCGAAGATGACCCGCGTGATCGCCGGCGCTGCCGGCGGACGTCGACTCGCCGTGCCGCCGGGCAACGGCACCCGTCCCACCTCCGACCGCGCACGCGAGGGCCTTTTCTCCACCTGGCAGTCCCTCCTCGGCGGCCCCCTCCAGGGCGAACGGGTACTGGACCTGTACGCCGGCTCAGGGGCCGTGGGCCTGGAAGCCCTCTCCCGAGGCGCGAGCCACACCCTCCTCGTCGAGGCCGACGCAAGGGCCGCCCGCGTCATCAGGGAGAACGTCAAAGCCCTCGGCCTCCCCGGCGCGGAGGTCAGGGCGGGCAAGGCCGAGCAGATCATCCAGTCGGCGCCCGCGGCCCCGTACGACCTGGTCTTCCTCGACCCCCCGTACCGTGTCACGGACCACGATCTTCGCGAGATTCTGCTCACACTCCGCACCGAACACTGGCTCGCGCCGGAGGCTCTGGTCACCGTGGAGCGCAGCACCAGAGGCGGAGAATTCAAGTGGCCGCAGGGCTACGAGGCGGTCAAGGCCCGTCGCTACGGCGAGGGAACGTTTTGGTACGGTCGCGCCGCCTCTACGTGCGAAGACGCACGATGACCGGACCGGAGAGCGAGGGATCACAAGTGCGCCGCGCCGTCTGTCCCGGGTCGTTCGACCCCATCACCAACGGACACCTCGACATCATTTCCCGCGCCTCCCGTCTGTACGACGAGGTCTACGTCGCGGTCATGATCAACAAGTCCAAGAAGGGCCTGTTCGAGATCGACGAGCGGATCGACCTGATCCGCCAGGTCACCGCCGAGTACGGCAACGTGAGGGTCGAGGCCTTCCACGGACTCCTCGTCGACTACTGCAAGCAGCGTGACATCCCGGCCATCGTCAAGGGCCTGCGCGCCGTCAGCGACTTCGACTACGAGCTGCAGATGGCCCAGATGAACAACGGCCTGTCCGGCGTGGAGACGCTCTTCGTGCCGACGAACCCCACCTACAGCTTCCTCTCCTCCTCCCTCGTCAAGGAGGTCGCGACCTGGGGAGGCGACGTCTCCCACCTCGTGCCGCCGACCGTCCTCGAAGCCCTGAACGCGCGCCTCCGCCAGGACTGATGGGGCTACAGTCGTCCCGTCCGTCTCCAACACATCGGTAGAGAGTGGCGAGCACACGGTGGACGTGCAGAAGAAGCTCGACGAGATCGTCGCGGCGGTCTCCAGTGCCCGGTCGATGCCCATGTCGGCGTCGTGCGTGGTCAACCGCGCGGAACTGCTCGCGATGCTCGAAGAGGTCCGCGCGGCCCTGCCCGACTCCCTGGCCCAGGCGCAGGAGCTGATCGGCGGCCGGGAGGAGATGGTCGAGCAGGCCCGCCAGGAGGCCGAGCGGATCATCCAGGGCGCGCACGCCGAGCGCGGCTCGCTGATCTCCGACACAGAGATCGCCCGCCGCTCCCAGGCCGAGGCCGACCGGATCCTGAGCGAGGCCCGCCGGGAGGCGGAGGAGGTCCGCGCCGAGGCCGACGACTACGTGGACTCCAAGCTCGCCAACTTCGAGGTCGTCCTCACCAAGACCCTGGGCTCCGTCGGCCGCGGCCGCGAGAAGCTGCTGGGCACCGGCCCGGGCCTGGACGAGCAGGGCTACGAGGACGAGGACGCCCCCGAGCGCAGCCACGACCCGGAGACCCTGCGCAAGGACGCCGACGCCTACGTCGACGCCAAGCTGGGCGCCTTCGAGGCGGTCCTCGCCAAGACGCTGGAGGCGGTCGGCAAGGGGCGCGCCAAGCTGCACGGCCGCATCGCCACCGACGACCTCGGCGCCCTCGCCGACGACACCACGTCCTTCCAGCACTCCAGCGACGCCGACTACCTGGCCGACCTCGCCGCGCTCTCCCAGCAGGAGAACTCCGCCGAGCAGCAACAGCCGCAGCAGTACGACCAGCAGCCGGCCTACGGCTACCAGCAGACGGACACCTACGCCGCGGCCGGCTACCAGCAGCAGACGTACGGCCAGCAGGACGCGTACGGCTACCAGCAGGCCGACCCCTATGCGTACCAGGGCTACGACGCCCAGCAGCAGGCCTCGTACGACCCGAACCAGGTCCAGCAGCACCAGTCGCAGCAGCACCAGCCGCAGCAGTCGTACGCCCTGGACGAGACCAGCCTCTTCGACACCGGCATGATCACGCCGGAGCAGTTGAGGGCCTACGAGCAGGGCCGCGGCCAGTAAGGGACCACCGGATTGGGCCGTGAGCGAAAGGTCCAGTATCCTGGCTCTTCGGTCGCGCGTACGTCCGCGATCAACGCTGCCCGGGGACACCGCAGGGCGGCGTCCCTCTGAGCTCAGAAGATCGAAAGCAGGATGGCTCCCAACGCTCGCCTCGACCACCGCAACCCCCTCGTGTTCGACACGCACGAGCTGGGTCGCCGTCCCGGTGCGCTGCAGCGGCTGTCCCGCACGGTCGACGCCCCCAAGGACTTCGGTATCCAGGGGGTCGTCGGAGTGCCGGAAGGCGCTCCGGTGGAGCTCGAACTCCGGCTCGAGTCGGTCATGGAAGGGGTGCTTGTCACAGGCACCGCCCGTGCACAGGCCGAGGGGGAGTGCGTAAGGTGTCTGGAGCCGCTTCAGCTCGACGTCGAAGCGGACTTCCAGGAGATGTTCTCGTACCCTGACGCCGACGACCGGGGCCGCCCCAAGGCGGAGCCGGCCGACGACGCCGAGGAAGACGAGGACAGGCTCTTCATCGAGGACGGCCTGTTCGACCTCGAGCCCGTGCTGCGCGATGCGGTGGTGCTCGCACTGCCGATGCAGCCGGTGTGCCAGGAAGACTGCCCGGGTCTGTGCTCCGAGTGCGGAGCGCGGCTGGCGGACGACCCGGACCACCACCACGACGCCGTCGACATCCGTTGGGCGGCACTGCAGGGACTCGCCGAAACCATGACGGACGGCGAGAAGGACGAGATGAGCGGCGCCGAAGCGGGCGTCGACGAGAAGCAGGAGAAGTAGCCGTGGCTGTTCCGAAGCGGAAGATGTCGCGCAGCAACACGCGCCACCGCCGGTCGCAGTGGAAGGCTGCGGTCCCCACCCTGGTTGCGTGCGAGCGCTGCCACGAGCCCAAGCAGCAGCACATCGCGTGCCCGTCTTGCGGCACCTACAACAAGCGCCAGGTCCTCGAGGTCTGAGCGGCTGGTGAGAGGCACCGTGTCCACTGCCAAGAAGGCGGATGACGCCAAGGCGGACCCGTCCGCCAAGAAGAAAGCGGACAACACGGCCTCGTCCCACACGCTTCTGGAAGGGCGGCTCGGGTACAAGCTCGAGTCCGCCCTTCTGGTGCGTGCGCTGACCCACCGTTCCTACGCGTACGAGAACGGCGGTCTGCCGACCAATGAGCGGCTGGAGTTCCTCGGGGACTCCGTGCTCGGTCTCGTGGTCACGGACACGCTGTACAACACCCACCCCGACCTGCCCGAGGGCCAACTGGCCAAGCTGCGGGCCGCGGTGGTCAACTCGCGTGCGCTGGCGGAGGTCGGTCGCGGCCTGGAACTCGGCTCCTTCATCCGGCTCGGCCGGGGTGAAGAGGGCACGGGCGGCCGGGACAAGGCGTCCATCCTCGCCGACACCCTGGAAGCGGTGATCGGCGCGGTCTATCTCGACCAGGGCCTCGACGCGGCCTCCGAACTGGTGCACCGCCTGTTCGACCCGCTGATCGAGAAGTCCTCGAACCTCGGTGCCGGCCTGGACTGGAAGACCAGTCTCCAGGAGCTCACCGCGACCGAAGGGCTCGGTGTCCCCGAGTACCTGGTCACGGAGACCGGCCCCGACCACGAGAAGACCTTCACTGCTGCCGCCCGCGTCGGAGGCGTCTCGTACGGCACCGGCACCGGCCGCAGCAAGAAGGAGGCGGAGCAGCAGGCCGCCGAGTCCGCCTGGCGGTCCATCCGGGCCGCCGCGGACGAGCGCGCCGCGAAGGCGGCGGCCGAGAAGGCCGCCCTGGACGGCGACGGCGACGGCGACGAAGGCCCGACCTCCGTCTCTGCCTGACGAACAGCGCGTCCCGAGCGCCTGTCCCGCACACCGGGGCGGGCGCTCGGCTCATCCACAGTCCGGTACGGGAGTCGTCATGCCCGAGTTGCCCGAGGTCGAGGTCGTCCGGCGCGGCCTGGAGCGGTGGGTCGCCCACCGTGTCGTCGCCGACGCCGAGGTGCTGCACCCGCGTGCCGTGCGGCGTCACATCGCGGGCGCCGACGACTTCGCGCACCGGCTCAAGGGCCACCGGGTCGGCGTCCCGAGCCGCCGCGGCAAGTATCTGTGGCTGCCCCTGGAGGACACCCGCCAGTCGATCCTGGCGCACCTCGGCATGAGCGGACAGCTGCTGGTCCAGCCGGCCACGGCCCCCGACGAGAAGCACCTGCGCATCCGCGTCCGCTTCGCCGACGCTCTCGGGACGGAACTCCGCTTCGTCGACCAACGCACCTTCGGCGGGCTGTCGTTGCACGACAACACCCCCGAGGGTCTGCCCGACGTCATCGCACACATCGCCCGCGACCCCCTCGACCCGCTGTTCGACGAGGAGGCCTTCCACCAGGCGCTGCGCCGCAAGCGGACCACCATCAAACGGGCCCTGCTGGACCAGTCGTTGATCAGCGGGGTCGGCAACATCTACGCGGACGAGGCCCTTTGGCGGGCCCGCGTCCACTACGAACGCCCCACCGCCGGCTTCACCCGACCGCGCACGGCCGAACTCCTCGGCCACGTACGGGATGTGATGAACGCGGCCCTCGCCGTCGGCGGCACCAGCTTCGACAGCCTGTACGTCAACGTCAACGGGGAGTCCGGCTACTTCGACCGGTCCCTCGACGCGTACGGCCGTGAGGGTCTGCCGTGCAAGAGGTGCGGTACGCCCATGCGCAGGCGTCCCTGGATGAACCGGTCCAGCTATTTCTGCCCGAAGTGTCAGAGGGCGCCGCGCGTGGCGTCGTAACGCTCGCGGGCCGTGAGGACGTCGTTCATGCGGCCCTCCACCAGGTGGATCAGGTCCAGCAGCCGCTCGGCGACCTGGCGGCCGAGCGGGGTCAGTTCGTAGTCCACGCGGGGCGGGTTGGTCGGCTGGGCCTCGCGGTGCACCAGGCCGTCGCGCTCCAGTGCGTGCAGGGTCTGGGAGAGCATCTTCTCGCTCACGCCGTCGACCCGGCGGCGCAGCTCGTTGAAGCGCAGCGAACCCTCGTACAGCGCGCCCAGCGTGAGTGAGCCCCAGCGTCCCGTGACGTGTTCGAGGGTGCCGCGCGAGGGACACGCCTTGGCGAACACATTGAACGGGAGGTCGTGCGCCGACGGGCGCTCCTGCGTGCTGTCCATAGCACAAGCGTACTCGAACGCAGCGCTAACCAACAGGTTGCACTAACCATAAGTTAGTGCTTTCCTTTCGTCATCGCCGATGAGCTGGTCATTGGCCATGAACGCTCATCGACTCTCATCCACGCTCATCCCAGGAGTACTCATCGTGACCACCCCCGTTGTCTCCATCGCCTACCACTCCGGCTACGGCCACACCGCGGTGCTCGCGGAGGCCGTCCGCGCCGGTGCCGTCGAGGCGGGTGCCGAGGTGCACCTGATCAACGTCGACGAGATCACCGACGAGCAGTGGGCGCTGCTGGACGGCTCGGACGCCATCGTCTTCGGCTCGCCGACCTACATGGGCACCGCTTCCGGCGCCTTCCATGTCTTCGCCGAGGCGTCCTCGAAGCGCTGGTTCGGGCAGGACTGGAAGGACAAGCTGGCGGCCGGCTTCACCAACTCCGGCTCCAAGAGCGGCGACAAGCTGCACACCCTGCAGTTCTTCCAGATCCTCGCCGGCCAGCACGGCATGCACTGGGTCAACCTCGGGCTGCACCCCGGCTGGAACAACAGCGAGGGCAGCGAGCACGACCTCAACCGCCTCGGCGTCTTCGCGGGCGCGGCCGCCCAGACCAACGTCGACGAGGGCCCGGACGCCGTCCACAAGGCGGACATCCAGACCGCCGAGCACCTGGGGCGCCGGGTGACGGAGACAGCACGGGTCTTCCTGCTGGGCCGCGCCGCCTGAACCTCGCAGCGTCTAGTAGCCGAAGTCCTGCGTCCACCACGGGCCGCCGGTGCCGAAGTGGACACCGACCCCGAGGGTCTTGAAGTCGCAGTTCAGGATGTTCGCCCGGTGGCCGGGGCTGTTCATCCATGCCTCCATCACCGCGGCCGCGTCGGCCTGCCCCCGGGCGATGTTCTCGCCGCCGAGGTTGGTGATGCCGAGCTTGGCGGCCCGGTCCCACGGCGTCGCGCCGCTGGGGTCGGTGTGGTCGAAGAAGTTCTGCGCGGCCATGGCGTCGCTGAAGTTCTCCGCCAGCTCCGACAGGGTGCTGTTCGCGGACACCGCGCTGCAGCCGACCTTGGCCCGCTCCTCGTTGACGAGCTTGAGCACCTCCGCCTCGGCCGCGGCCTGGGCGGAGACCGTCACCGCGGGGGCGGCCGCGGACTGCTTCGGCGGCGCGGTCTCCTTCTGCGAGGGCTTCGAGGGCGTCGTCTTCGGCTTCTTGCTCTGCGGCGCCTTCGGCTTCTTCGTCGGCACCTCGGTCGGGGCGGCCGCGGAGGCCGACGGAGTGGAGGGAACAGCGGAGGGCGTGGGCGAGCGGTCGGCGTCGCGGCTCGTGGAGGAGCCGTCGTCCCGGCCCTGGACACTGCCGGAGGTGCCGCCCTGCTCGGCCGCCGAGTTGCTCGGCGTGCTCGCGGCCTGCACCTTCCCGCCGCCGCCACCGCCACCCAGCTTGTAGTTGTCCAGCCCGGGCACCGCACCCGTGGCGACCGCGACCGTGCCGATCGCGACCGCCGCGGAGACCCCGAGCAGGCCGGTCTTCACCGGCGTCGCGGTCCGCTTCCGGCGCCGGTGCGACCCGCCGCGCCCGCCGTCGGGCGTGAAGCCGTCGTCCGGGAAGACGGTGCGGTAGTCGTCCTCGTTGGCGAACAGGTAGGCGGCGCTCCGAGCGGAGGCCTCGGCGTACTCGTCCGTGTTCAGATACGGGGCCGTGCCCAGCGTGGGCGGGTCCTCAGGCCCGTAGGCCTCCGGCGGGTCATAGCTGTACGAGTACTGCCGGGGGTCGTAACTGCCGGCGTGCGAGCCGTTCCTCGCTGTGACCCCCGTGGCGCGGCCCGTGGCGGCGCGGCCGGCGGCGGAGCGTCGGTGGCGTCCCATGTTTCTGGCCTTCCTCGTCCTGGCGGTCAACCCGCCGGATAGGATCTTGCGGGTGACCCAGCTCACTCCTTCGAGTGAGTTTTATCTGAGATTCATTGGGTGGGGACGGTACCGCATGGCGCCAGAGGAGGAAGTGTCCGGAGAGACATTGGCCGGTTAGGTTGCCCCCATGAGCGAGGATGTACGACTGGTCGCCTGGGTGCGCGGACGCGTCCAAGGTGTGGGTTTCCGCTGGTTCACGCGGGCCAAGGCGCTGGAGCTCGGTGGCCTGAGTGGTTTTGCTCTCAATTTGGGCGACGGCCGGGTCCAGGTGGTCGCGGAGGGCTCGCGGGAGTCCTGTGAAGGACTTCTGGACTGGCTCCAGGGTGACGACACGCCCGGGCGTGTGGAGGGCGTCACCGAGATCTGGGACACACCTCGCGGGGGTTACGACGGCTTCGCCATCCGCTGACCGCTTTCTGTAAAGAGGCCCAGGCGGAAGCGGACGGACATGCCACCGGCAGCTGCCGGGAGCGGAAAGACGCTGGTGGTTGCCAAGAACCGCTTGCTCTGGCAGGCTGCGCACGCAAAGATGATCGCCACGCCCCGAGGGGCCCGCAGGAGTCGCAGCGCAGCCGTTCTCAGGCCGCGCGCCCCCGGGATGCCCGCCAATACGGGGCGTGATCGTGTTGACCGTCAAACTTTTTGGTGAGACGCTGAAAGCACCCCGCGCACCTTAGCTGTTTGGCATGGATGAACGGCAGCATGAACTCCATAGTGTCAAGCACCACGGGTGCGATTCCCTCACGACCCACACCGCTTCGGTCGGTCACTCAGTGTGGAGGACCATCCATCATGGCAAAGGCGCTTCTCGGTTACGTCGGCGGCTCCGACCCTCGACTCCTCGCCGAGATGCGACGGCTTCAGCAGCGTGTCCAGGACCTGGAATCCGAGCTCGTACGGATCCAGGCCGAGAACGACGCGCTCGCGGCTGCCGCTTCTCACGACAGGATCATGGAGAGCATCGACGCACACCAGGCGGAGCCTGCGCTCACCTGATCACTGCATCGCACCACGACAGCAGTGGTTGGGCCGCCCGTATCAACCGCTAAGTTGTCAGATTTGCAAGGGACGCTTCGGCGTCCCTTCTTTCTTACCTGCCCCCGCGCATCCTTTCACCTTCTACAACGTTTGATGTGCCCTGCATGTTCAAAGGTGAAACCGCGGGAGACAGCACGTTCATGGAGTGAGACACCCCCGGAAGGTAGAGTCCAGCGGCGTGCACCTCAAGGCCCTGACCCTCCGCGGGTTCAAGTCGTTCGCCTCGGCGACCACGCTCCGGTTCGAACCGGGGATCACGTGCGTCGTCGGACCGAACGGTTCGGGCAAGTCCAACGTCGTCGACGCCCTCAGCTGGGTGATGGGCGAGCAGGGCGCCAAGTCGCTGCGCGGCGGCAAGATGGAGGACGTCATCTTCGCCGGCACCACCGGCCGCCCGCCGCTGGGCCGCGCCGAGGTGTCCCTGACCATCGACAACTCCGACGGCGCGCTGCCCATCGAGTACGCCGAGGTCACCATCACGCGGATCATGTTCCGCAACGGCGGCAGCGAGTACCAGATCAACGGCGACACCTGCCGTCTGCTGGACATCCAGGAACTCCTCTCCGACTCCGGCATCGGCCGCGAGATGCACGTCATCGTCGGCCAGGGGCAGCTCGACTCCGTGCTGCACGCCGACCCCATGGGCCGCCGCGCCTTCATCGAGGAGGCGGCGGGCGTCCTCAAGCACCGCAAGCGCAAGGAGAAGGCCCTCCGCAAGCTCGACGCGATGCAGGCCAACCTCGCGCGCGTGCAGGACCTGACCGACGAACTCCGCCGCCAGCTCAAGCCCCTGGGCCGGCAGGCCGCCGTCGCCCGCCGGGCCGCCGTCATCCAGGCCGACCTCCGCGACGCCCGGCTGCGTCTGCTGGCCGACGATCTCGTACGACTGCGCCAGGCACTGCAGGCCGAGGTCGCCGACGAGGCCGCGCTGAAGGAGCGCAAGGAAGCCGCCGAGCAGGAACTGAAGAAGGCCCTCCAGCGCGAGGCCCTCCTGGAGGACGAGGTACGGCAGCTCACCCCGCGCCTGCAGCGCGCCCAGCAGACCTGGTACGAGCTCTCCCAGCTGGCCGAGCGCGTGCGCGGCACGATCTCGCTGGCCGACGCCCGCGTGAAGAGCGCCACCTCCGCGCCCCCCGAGGAGCGGCGCGGACGCGACCCCGAGGACATGGAGCGCGAGGCCGCCCGGATCAGGGAGCAGGAGGCCGAGCTGGAGGCGGCCCTGGAGGCGGCCGAACGCGCCCTCGAGGACACGGTCGCCCACCGCGCCGAACTCGAACGCGAACTCACGCAGGAGGAACGGCGCCTGAAGGACGTGGCCCGCGCCATCGCCGACCGCCGTGAGGGCCTCGCCCGCCTCAACGGCCAGGTCAACGCGGCCCGTTCGCGCGCCGCCTCGGCCCAGGCCGAGATCGACCGGCTGGCCGCGGCGAGGGACGAGGCACAGGAGCGCGCGGTCGCCGCCCAGGAGGAGTACGAGGCGCTGAAGGCCGAGGTCGACGGCCTGGACGCCGGCGACGCCGAACTGGCGGAGCGGCACGAGTCGGCCAGACGGCAGCTGACGGAGGCGGAGACCGCTCTGTCGGCGGCCCGTGAGGCGGCGACGGCGGCGGAACGCCGGCGCGCGGCGACCCAGGCCCGCCACGAGGCGCTGGCACTGGGCCTGCGCAGAAAGGACGGCACGGGTGCTCTGCTGGGAGCGAAGGATCGTCTCTCCGGCCTGCTGGGCCCGGCAGCCGAACTCCTGACCATCACCCCGGGCTACGAGGTCCCCCTGGCGGCGGCTTTCGGCGCGGCGGCGGACGCACTGGCGGTGACGTCACCGTCGGCGGCGGCGGACGCGATCCGCCTGCTGCGCAAGCAGGACGGAGGACGGGCGGCACTGATTGTGGCCGGGGGCCCCGAAGACGCGCCCCATAGGGGCGCGGGGCTGCAACAACATGCGGCTCCGCCGCAGGGCGCGGCCAGCCCCAACGCACCGGCAGACGCCACACATCAGCACGCGGCAGATCTCGTCCGCGGCCCTTCCGACCTGATGCCGGCGGTCCGTCGCCTTCTGCACGGCATCGTCGTCGTCCCCACCCTCGAAGACGCCGAGGAACTGGTCTACTCCCAGCCCCACCTCACCGCCGTGACCGCCGAAGGCGACCTCCTCGGCGCCCACTTCGCCCACGGCGGCTCCGCAGGCGCCCCGAGCCTCCTCGAAGTACAGGCCTCCGTCGACGAGGCCGCCGCCGAACTCGAAGAACTGGCCGTCCGCTGCGAGGAACTCACCGAGGCCCAGCACGCGGCACAGGAGCGGCGCAGGGAATGCGCCGCCCGTGTCGAGGAACTGGCCGACCGCCGCCGAGCCGCCGACCGCGAGAAGTCGACCGTGGCCCAGCAGCTCGGCCGGCTCGCGGGGCAGGCCAGAGGCGCCGCGGGCGAGGCCGAGCGGTCCGTCGCGGCGGCGGCCCGCGCCCAGGACGCCCTCGACAAGGCCCTCCAGGACGTGGAGGAACTCGCCGAGCGGCTGGCCGTGGCCGAGGAGATGCCCGTCGAGGAGGAGCCCGACACCTCCGTCCGGGACCGTCTCGCCGCCGACGGCGCCAACGCCCGCCAGACCGAGATGGAGGCCCGCCTCCAGGTCCGTACGCACGAGGAACGCGTCAAGGGCCTGGCCGGCCGCGCCGACTCCCTCGACCGCGCCGCCCGCGCGGAGCGCGAGGCACGCGCGCGTGCCGAGCAGCGGCGGGCCCGGCTGCGTCACGAGGCGGCCGTCGCGGAGGCCGTCGCCTCCGGTGCCCGCCAACTGCTCGCGCACGTCGAGGTCTCGCTCACCCGCGCCGACGAGGAGCGCACCGCCGCGGAGGCCGCCAAGGCCCGGCGTGAGCAGGAGCTGGCCGCGGCCCGCAACGCCGGCCGTGACCTCAAGGCGGAGCTCGACAAGCTCACCGACTCCGTGCACCGCGGTGAGGTCCTCGGTGCCGAGAAGCGGCTGCGCATCGAGCAGTTGGAGACCAAGGCGCTGGAGGAACTGGGTGTCGAACCCGCCGGGCTCGTCTCCGAGTACGGCCCCCACCAGCTCGTACCGCCCTCTCCGCCCGCCGAGGGCGAGGAGCTGCCCGAGGACCCGGAGCACCCGCGCAACCGGCCGAAGCCGTTCCACCGGGCCGAACAGGAGCGGCGGCTTAAGGCGGCCGAGCGCGCCTACCAGCAGCTCGGCAAGGTCAACCCGCTGGCGCTGGAGGAGTTCGCCGCGCTGGAGGAGCGGCACAAGTTCCTCAGTGAGCAGCTGGAGGACCTGAAGAAGACCCGCGCCGATCTGCTTCAGGTCGTGAAGGAGGTCGACGAGCGGGTCGAGCAGGTCTTCACCGAGGCCTACCGGGACACCGCCCGGGAGTTCGAAGGTGTCTTCAGCCGGCTCTTCCCCGGCGGCGAGGGACGGCTCGTGCTGACCGATCCCGACAACATGCTCACCACGGGCGTCGACGTCGAGGCCCGGCCGCCCGGCAAGAAGGTCAAGCGGCTGAGCCTGCTCTCCGGTGGCGAGCGGTCGCTGACCGCCGTCGCCCTGCTGGTGTCGATCTTCAAGGCCCGTCCGAGCCCGTTCTACGTCATGGACGAGGTCGAGGCCGCCCTCGACGACACCAACCTCCAGCGGCTCATCCGGATCATGCAGGAGCTGCAGGAGGCCTCGCAGCTCATCGTGATCACGCACCAGAAGCGCACGATGGAGGTCGCCGACGCGCTGTACGGCGTCTCCATGCAGGGCGACGGTGTCTCGAAGGTCATCAGCCAGCGGCTGCGCTGACCCGTCGCCGACGGCCTGTTCCTTCAAGAAGTGAACGTAAGTCACGGAATCCTGTCTCAGTTCTCACATTTTCTCGCGTTTGATTTTGGGAGTTGAAGGCATAAGGTCAGCAGAGTTGGATTTAGCTTCAGGTACCACCTACCTGGAGAGCTGACCGCCCCGGCGGCGTTGCCGGTGGCCCGAGGAGTTGAACGTGACCAGCACAGCGCAGGCACAGAAGTCAGGAGCCGGTACGGCTCATCCCGATCACCTCGGGCACGTCATCTTCATCGCGGCGGCGGCCGCGATGGGCGGTTTCCTCTTCGGCTACGACAGTTCCGTGATCAACGGCGCCGTCGAGGCCATCCGGGACCGCTACGACATCGGCTCCGCGGCCCTCGCCCAGGTCATCGCCATCGCTCTGATCGGCTGTGCCATCGGCGCCGCGACCGCGGGCCGGATCGCCGACCGCATCGGCCGGATCCGCTGCATGCAGATAGCCGCCGTGCTGTTCACCATCAGCGCCGTCGGCTCCGCGCTGCCCTTCGCCCTGTGGGACCTCGCCCTGTGGCGCGTCGTCGGCGGCTTCGCCATCGGCATGGCCTCCGTCATCGGCCCCGCCTACATCGCCGAGGTCGCCCCGCCGGCGTACCGCGGCCGGCTCGGCTCCTTCCAGCAGGCCGCGATCGTCGTCGGCATCGCCATCTCCCAGCTGGTCAACTGGGGCCTGCTCAACGCGGCCGGCGGCGACCAGCGCGGCAAGCTGATGGGCCTGGAGGCCTGGCAGGTCATGCTGGGCGTCATGGTGATCCCGGCCGTCCTGTACGGCCTGCTCTCCTTCGCCATCCCCGAGTCGCCGCGCTTCCTGATCTCCGTCGGCAGGCACGAGCGCGCCCGCGAGATCCTGGCCGAGGTCGAGGGAGGCGAGAGCGCCGTCCTGGACGCCCGGGTCGCCGAGATCGAGCAGGCGATGCGGAGCGAGCACAAGTCGTCGTTCAAGGACCTGCTCGGTGGCGGCTTCTTCTTCAAGCCGATCGTCTGGGTCGGTATCGGCCTGTCGGTCTTCCAGCAGTTCGTCGGCATCAACGTCGCGTTCTACTACTCCTCGACGCTGTGGCAGTCGGTCGGTGTCGACCCGACGGACTCGTTCTTCTACTCCTTCACGACGTCGATCATCAACATCGTCGGCACCGTGATCGCGATGATCTTCGTGGACCGGATCGGCCGCAAGCCGCTGGCCCTGATCGGCTCCGTCGGCATGGTCGTCGGTCTGGCGCTGGAGGCCTGGGCGTTCTCGTACCACCTGGTGGACGGCAAGCTGCCGGCCGCGCAGGGCTGGACCGCCCTGGTCGCCGCCCACGTCTTCGTCCTCTTCTTCGCCCTGTCCTGGGGTGTGGTCGTCTGGGTCATGCTCGGCGAGATGTTCCCGAACAAGCTGCGCGCCGCCGCCCTGGGCGTGGCCGCCTCCGCGCAGTGGATCGCCAACTGGGCCATCACCGCGAGCTTCCCGTCGCTGTCCGACTGGAACCTCTCCGCGACCTATGTGATCTACACGGTCTTCGCGGCGCTCTCCATCCCGTTCGTCCTGAAGTTCGTCAAGGAGACGAAGGGCAAGGCGCTGGAGGAGATGGGCTGAGGCCCCCAGGCTCGGGGTAGGCCCCCGGCTCGGGGTAGCCCCCGCCTCGGGGAGAAGGGCCAAGTCCCCGCCGCCCCTCTCCCCGCATCCGCAGGACGTACCGCCCCGGCTCACTCACCGAGCCGGGGCAGTACGTTCTCGCAGAACAAGCGCAGGCTGCGCCATCCCTCCTCCACCGGCATGCCACCGGACAGCGGATGCAGGACGAGGTTGTCGAGCCCCTGCTCCACGCACTGGTCCGGCGTCAGGATCCGGTAGACGCCCTCGGCGCGCAGTTCCTCCACGCTCGTGGCCCCCGACTTCACCGCCGAGCGGATGTCCCCGGACTGCCAGGAGGCGTAGGTCCGGGCCTCGTGCAGGAAGTGCGAGCCGTAGGAGGCCCAGGCCCGGTCGGGGTCCTCGGCGATGTGCAGCAGCGGGGTCTCGGCGGTCGGCATCATGGTCCAGCCCTCCGTGCCGTACTCCACGAGCCGTTCCTTGTAGTAGGCCTCCAGCTCCGGCAGATGCGCGCTCGGGAAGAAGGGGAGACCGAGACGGGCGGCCCGGCGGGCGGCGGCCTTCGATGAGCCGCCGACCAGCAGCAGGGGGTGCGGGTCGGTGAAGGGACGCGGGGTGATCCGTACCGTACGGCCCCGGTACTCGAACGCCTCGCCGGTCCAGGCCTTCAGAAGGGTCTCGAGGACCTCGTCCTGGATCCTCCCGCGGCGCTTCCAGTCCACGTCGAACAGCGCGTACTCCTCCGGGCGGTACCCGATCCCCGCGACCGTCACCAGTCGGCCGCCGCTGAGCAGGTCCAGCACGGCGATCTCCTCGGCCAGCCGCAGCGGATCGTGCAGCGGGCCGATGATCGCCGACACGGTCACCGCGATCCGCCGGGTCGCGCCGAAGACCGCGCCCGCGAAGGCGAACGGCGACGGCAGCCAGTTGTTGTCGGCACCGTGGTGCTCCTCGGTCTGCACGGTGGTGATCCCGTGCTCGTCGGCGTAGGCGGCCATCTCCAGGGCCGCGCGGTAGCGGGCGGAGAGCGTGGCGGGGGTGGCGCCGGGCTCGACGAGGTTGAAGCGGACGACCGTGACGGGCATGAGGGTCCCCCTTCACAGGGCGGGTGGTGCGGGGGACGGTAGCTGACGGAGCGTCAGATGGCCATGCCGTTGGTTGCCGCGATGAGCGAGGGCGTGTCGCGGCCCACTGCATGGGCCACGACACGCCCTGGGTGACGCTCCAATGCGCACCCGGCACGTCCCGATACCGGACGCGTTGTGACTCCGCTCCCGAGGAGCTTCCGGCCGACCGAAGCCGGACCGCGGGCCAGCCCGGCCCGGCAGGGCACGAGGCCCGCCTGTGCAGCGAACGATCGAGGGGGGCGTCACGCCATACTGAGGGTGTTATGGAAACCGTCATCCTTGCTGTAGTCATCGCCGTGGTCGTGCTC